>JAJDNS010000171.1 GCA_022340585.1 Acidobacteriota bacterium | reverse complement strand
GCTGGTTTCCCAATACATGACCCCGGAGCCGATCACCCTGAGCCCCGAAGACACCCTCCTGGAAGCCCTCGAGACGATGCGCCTGCGCGGCGTGCGGCGCCTCCCGGTGACGGTGGGAGGCACGCTCGTCGGACTCGTGACCGAGGGCGACCTCAAGCGCGCCGAGCCCTCGACCCTCACGGATTCAGAGGAGGACTTCAACCGGGTGATGGAGGGCACGCCGATCGCCCGCATCATGATCCAGAACCCCATCACCGTGACCGCGGAGGCATCGCTGCTGGAGGCGGCGGAGACGATGTACGGCACCAAGTACGGCGCGCTGCCCGTGGTCTCCGAGGGCCGCCTGGTTGGGATCCTCACCGACAACGACCTGGCTCACGCTCTGGTGGACGTCCTCCGTGGGGTACTGCCGGGGGAGCCGGCCTGAGCCGCCGGTGACCGGGCGCGAGGACGCCGACGTCGAGACCTCGTCCGACGCCTATGCCGGCCGGTTCGCCGGCGCGGTGGGAGCGTACTTCCTCGAGGTGCAGGCCGAGGCGACCCTCGATCTCCTGCGCCCCTGGCCAGGAGCGAGTGTCATCGACGTCGGGGGCGGCCACGGACAGGTCGCGGGACCGCTGGTCGGCGCGGGATACCGGGTGACCGTCCTCGGAAGCGACCCCAGCTGCGAGAGCCGCGTGCGAGGGCTGACGAGGGAGAGGAAGGCCGACTTTGCCGCCGGCGACCTGCTCTCGGCACCCTTCCCCGATCGCTCCTTCGACGTGGCGCTCTCCTACCGGCTTCTGCCCCACGTTCACCGGTGGCCGGGCCTGGTGGCCGAGCTCACGCGCCTGGCTCGCCTCGCGGTCGTGGTCGACTATCCCACGTCCCGCAGCGCCAACGCCCTCTCGGGGTGGACGTTCGGACTGAAGAAGCGTGTCGAGGGGGACACTCGACCGTTCCGGGTCTTTCGGGACCGGGAGATCGAGGACGCCTTCGCGGCGGAGGGCTTCGTTCCCACCGGACGACGCCCCCAGTTCCTGTTCCCGATGGCGCTGCACCGGGCCACGGGCTCGGCCCCCCTCGCCCGCGCGGTCGAGAGAGCGGGGGGAGCACTCGGGCTCCGCCGCGCTTTCGGCTCGCCGGTCATCCTCAGGGCCGAACCGGCCTCCGGCCGGCTACCTCGGCCAGGGACAAGGGCCGCTCGTCACGACGGTGTCCGTGGCGGGCTGGAGCGCCGTGACTGAGCCGGCCTCGTCACGCGAGTGGGCGGTCGCGCTCTTCCGCCGCTCGGCGCTGAAGCAACGGAAGCTGGCCGAGGTCGCCGCGGCCCTGGGCCCCACCGAAGGACTCCGCTGCCTCGACCTCGGCTCCGACAACGGGGTCGTCAGCCTCCTGCTGCGCCAGCGGGGCGGGGACTGGGCCTCGGGGGATCTGACCGAGGCCGCGGTGAGCTCGATCCGCTCGCTGGTCGAGACGGACACCCACCTGGTGCGGGGCGATCGGCTGCCGTTTTCCGACGCCACATTCGATCGGGTCGCGGTGGTGGACATGCTCGAGCACGTGCCGGACGACGAGATCTTCGCGGCCGAGCTGGCTCGGGTGACCAGGCCGGGAGGCCGGCTCGTGGTGAACACGCCGCACATGAAGGACACGGCGCTTCGGCGACTGCGCCGGGCCCTCGGACAGACCGACGAGAGGCACGGCCACCTCCGACCTGGCTACACCCCCTCGCGTCTGACCGAGCTCCTGGGGTCACATTTCGTGATGGGGCCGACCCGAACCTACTCACGGTTCTTCTCGGAGCTCGTCGACACCCTGGTCAACGTGGGCCTCGAGCGCCTGGGGAAAAGCTCGTCGGCCAAGGGGATGGTGGTGACGGGCTCCGACCTCTCGCGCCACCGTCGGACGTTCAGGCTCTGGAGCGCCCTGTACCCCTTCGTCTGGGCGGTGACTCGGCTGGACGCGATCGTTCCCGCCTCCGGCTACATGCTCATCGTCACCGCCGAGCGCCGCGGGGGCCCGGCTCAGACCTGATCCAGCGTCGCCAACAGACGATCGAGAAAGGTGGCCTGGGCCGGGTGAAGCAGGAGTCGCGCGCGCTCGAGAGAGATGAACTGGGCGCGATCGACCTCCCACGAAGCACAGCGGGGCTCGGCGCCCTCCGGGGCGGGGCCAGCGAAGCCGTGGATGCGCTTGCGGCTGCGGGCCAGGTCCACGCTCCCTATGGAGTGGAGCCGTCCGGCCGAGATGCCGGTCTCCTCCTGCGTCTCCCGCCGGGCCGCGGTCTCGGTGTCCTCCCCGGGCTCGGTCTTGCCCTTCGGGATGCTCCAGGGGGCCCCGCGGTTGTAGCGGCCGGAGGGGTGGACGATGAGGACCTCGAGCTGATCCCCGTTGCGCCGGTAGAGAAGCGTTCCCGCCGACTCCGTCATTGCTCGAGCGCTTCGCCAACCGGGGTCATCGGCCGGTTCTCCGCGACCCTTTGTCCTCGTACATGCGGCTGTCGGCGAGACGGATGAGCTCCTCCTTGGTGGTGGCCTCGGCCGGGTACGTGGCCACGCCGAGGGAGACGCCGAGCCGGGCGTTGATGCCCTCCTCCTGAAGGAAGGTGTGCCCCTCGACCAGTCGCCTCAGCTTCTCGGCCAGGATCCGCGCCGACTCTCCGTCGGTCTGGGGCAGCACGATAACGAACTCGTCTCCCCCGTAGCGCGCGGGGATGTCGGTCTCGCGGACCGCGGCCCGAATGAGGAAGCCCACCTCGCGAAGGGTGCGGCTGCCGCGCAGATGGCCGTACTGGTCGTTGATGGGCTTGAAGCGGTCGAGATCGACGAAGACCAGCGAGAGGGTCGACCCATACCGATTCACCAGCTTCAGCTCGCGGTCGAGCGCCTGGTGGAAGTAGCGGTGGTTGTGCAGCGGGGTGACCTCGTCGGTGATGGAGAGCTCGCGAGTCTTCTGGAACAGCCGCAGGTTCTCGAAGGCGAGGGCCACCGCGTCGGCCAGGGGCTGGAGGCGAGCGAGCGCCCCCTCGTCGAAGGCGCGGTCCCTGGTGGAGCCGAGGGCGAGGACCCCGATCGCCCGCTCGCGCGAGCTCAGGGGAAAGAGCACGTACGAGCGCAGGCCCTCCTCGAGAAGCCGCATGTCCTCGAGGTACCGGTGCTCGTGCACGAGATCGCGCTGCAGGACCGAGCGGTTGTTCAGGGCGACGAACCCGGGCCCGCTGCCCACCACCGGGAGAACGTTGCCGAGCCCCCAGGAGGTCTCCTCGGGGTGGCTCACCATCTCGATGTAGTCACCGGTGTCGTTGACGAACCCGCAGGCGAGCCGATCGAAGGGCTGAAGCGCGGCCACCTCGCTGGCGAAGGCGGGAACGATGGTGTGGAGGTCGGTCCCCGAGGTCACCGCGGCGGTGATGCGGTGCAGCACCTCGACCCGGGACGAGGATGCCCGCAGCTCGGCGTAGAGGCGCACGTTCTCGAGGCCGGTGCCGATCTGCTTGCCCAGAACCTCGAGAAGCTCGTCATCAATGGGCGACTCCGTCACCCGTCGGTCGTGGAGAACGAGCGCCCCCAGGTTGCGCCGTCGGGCCCGCAGGGGCGTCACCGCGAGCCGCTCCCCCTCAGGGGTGTCCTGCACGAGGGGCCCGCCGCGGGCCAGGGATTCCGTGGCCAGGTCCATGGCGGCCTGGAGTCCGGGGGCGAAGCGGTGGGCGGCCGCCTGCACGAGCTCACCGTCGGGCCCGAGCACGAGCGTCGCTCCGCCCGCGAGGTCCAGCCCCCCGACCGCATGCTCGAGGGTCGAGCGCAACAGCCCGGCTTCCTCGCTCTCGACGGTGAGATCCTCAATCAGCGACATCAGGGCCTGGAGGACCCGGTCGCGGCCTCCGGAGGGGGCCGCCGAGGCGGACGGCGGGGTGCCGGGAGGGTCGGGAGCGAGTTCCTCGGGCGGAGGCGTCATCTTCGGGCTCGGATCGGCTCTCCAGGTCGTGCCCGGCAGCCGGGTGGCGCCCATTCTAGCAGGAGCCCGCGGCCCCCTTCCCGTCGCCGGGCGCGGGCCAGGTTTCGGCAAGAGCCTCCCGCTCACGCCGCTGCCGGGTCTCGTCCCAGCCCAGCTCGGTGGCCATCACCGCACCGACGACCGACAGGTCCTCATCCGCCGGGTCTCCCCCGGTCCCCAGGTCGAGGCGCCGCAGCACGGCGTCGGCGAGGGTGAGGGCCATCTCGTCGCGCACCGCCTCCCGCGTCCGCCCTTCGAGATCCCCTTCGAGGGCCCGGGCCCTGGGCAAGGGGGTCGAGGCAGTGCGGCAGGCCACCGGCGGCCGGCCGAGGCGACGGAGCACCAGGTCGATGGCCCGCTCGGCCACGGACCGTGCGGTGGTGTACTTGACCCCCTGCAGGCTCACGAGGCCGGGGAGCGCGTCCTCTCTCTCGTGATCGTGCAGGCGGGGCCGGGTGGCGATCCCGGCCGGTCCGCCCCGACCGGGAACGAGTCCTTCGTGCACCAGCGCAACCTCGGCATCGGCCAGCGACGCCCAGGGGAAGGCCCGGTCGGCCTCGGCCAGGAAGGCGCGTGGATCGCTGGACGAGGCCTCCGCGGGCTCGTAGTCGGTGCCGACGAGGGTCCGTCCCTGCCAGGGCACGAGAAAGAGGAAGCGACCCCGGCTCCTCGCCCCGACGGCGTGGGGGAGCGACGGCGCGCGGCGAAGGACGAGGTTGCGCGCCCGCAGAAGCGGTCCCGGCGTCCGGCGCAGACCGGCCTGGGCCAACACCTCGTCGGCCCCGGGACCGGCGGCATTCAGCACCATCCGCGCGTGCACCTCGCCCGTGTCCGCCCGGAGCCGGTCGCGGACGGCCACCCCGACGACGCGGCCCTTCGAGCGGAGGACCGCGACCACCTCCGCGTGGTTGGCGACGCGGGCCCCGGACGCGGCCGCCGCCAGGACGAAGGCCAGCGTCAGCCGCTCGGTGCTCACGGCCTGGGCGTCGCTCCACAGCGCCGCGCCGGTGAGCCCGCGCGGATCCAGGCCGGGGACCAGGTCGAGGGCCTCCCGGGCCGATACCGTGCGGCCGTCGGGGATGTGCTTCCCCTCGGGGAGCCCGTGGTTGCGGTCCCGGGTGAGCCAGTTGTTGAGGTGGAGGGCCACCGCCAGAGCCTCCCGGCCGGTGGTCCCGTGACCACGGGTCGGGACCACGAAGGGCAGGGGCCGAACGAGATCGGGAGCGATTCGCAGGAATGTCCGTCGCTCGCGGGCCGACTCGCGCAGGCGGCCGAGGGCCGCCTTCTGGAGATAGCGCATGCCGCCGTGGATGGTCTTGAGGCTGTGCCAGGACACCCCCGCCCCGAAGTCGTCGCGCTCCACGAGGGCCACCGAGAGCCCGCGCTGGGCGGCGTCGTATGCCGCCACCGCGCCGTAGATCCCCCCCCCCACCACCACCAGGTCCAGCTCGCCGGCGGCGAGCGAGGTCAGATCCCGTTTCACGCCCGCTGCTCCGGCGGACGCACGAGAATGCGCAGAGCCAGCATGGTTGCGTCGTCCTCGGCCTCGTGCGGCCCCCGGTGCTCGCGCACGGCCTCGTGGGCTCGTCCGAGGAGGCCGTCGAGGTCGTCGCCGCGGTGCACGCCCAGGACCGCCTCGAGGCGCTCCATCCCGAACGGCTCGCCCGACTCGTCCTCGGCCTCGACGATCCCGTCGGTGAAGAGGAACAGCGAGTCGCCGTCGCTCATCGTCAGCCTCTCCTCCGTGTAGCCACCACCGGGGTACAGGCCCGGGGGGCGGCCCGATGAGGGAAGCCGCTCGACCGTGCCGTCGGACCGGCGCACGAGCTGCGTGTTGTGTCCGGCGTTGACGTATCGCAGCGTGCCCGACTCCGGGTCGAGGGTGGCGAGGAAGAGCGTGACATATGCCGCGAGAGGCTCGTCGGACTCCAGCTCGCGATCGAGGGCGGCGACCAGCCGGGCCAGGTCGGACTCCACGGAGAGGCGGGCCCGCAGGGTGGCCTGGAGATTGGCCATCAGCAGGGCCGCCCCCACCCCCTTGCCGGACACGTCGCCGAGCAGGACCGCGACATCGCCGTCGCCGAGGGAGAAGTAGTTGAAGAAGTCGCCGCCCACCTCCCGGGCCGGGACGGACAGCCCGCCGACCTCGGCAAAGGCGGACCGGAAGGGCGCTCGCGGCAGCAGCTCCCTCTGGATGCGCCGGCCGATCTCGAGCTCCTTCCGGAGGCGCTCCTGGACCACGAGCTGCTCCTGGTGGAGCCGCAGGTCCCGCGCCATCTGGTTGAAGGTTTCGGCGAGACGCGCGAGCTCCACGGAGTGCGGTACCGGGACCGTCACCTCCAGCTCGCCGCGCCCCAGGCGCTCGGCGGCCTCGGTCAGGGCGCCGAGGTGACGCGTCATGCGGCGGGACAGGGGCAGGATGCCCAGGAGCGCCAGGGCGGCCAGCCCGAGGCCGAGAACGACGTTTCGGGTCCTCGTGCGCCGGATCTCCTGGAGAGGTTCGCCGAGGGGCCGAGCCACGCCGATCTCTATGCCAGACTCGGCGTAGCGTCGGAGCGCCACCACCCAGTCGCCGGTGTCGCCGCGCGTGGCCGGTCGCCCCGGCACCAGGCCGAGGCCGTCGAGCACGGCCTCGTCCTCGGCCTCCGGGGTGAAGACCCAGCCCTTGGCGTCCCGCGCAAAGGGGATCGCGCCCTGCCGCCGGTCCGCTCCCGACAGGATCATCCGCAGGAGCGCCTGGAGCTCCTGGTGCTCCGCGGCCGCGAGGGCCTCCAGCCGGGCCTTCTCGAAGGGGCTCCCCGGGACCCGGTCCGCATGCTGCCGCATCCCCTGGATCCGAAGCGAGAGCTGGTCTCCCACCGCTTCGACCCGGGTGGAGATGTCGGCGTTCAGAGCCTCGGCCTCCGCCTCCACTGCGCGCTTGTAGGCCCGGAGCGATCCCTGGTACGTGTAGAGAGTCACGCCGAGAAGCGGGACCACCGCCAGGAGGAGAAGGGCGAGGGCGAGCTGGGTGCGAAGCCTCACTCCCCTTCACTCACCGACGACGTGGACCGCGACCTGACGCCGGTGGGAGCGGTTCCGGTGCTCCCACACGTAGAGGCCCTGCCAGGTGCCCAGAACGAGCTCGCCGTCGGCGATCGGGATCTGCTCGGAGGTCTTCAGGAGGGCAGCCTTCACGTGGGCCGACATGTCGTCCTCCCCCTCGTCCACGTGGGTGAAGCCCGGGTGGCCGTCGGGGACGAGGCCCGAGAGGAAGGCCTCGAGGTCGCGGCAGACCGAGGGATCAGCGTTCTCCTGGATCACCAGGCTGGCCGAGGTGTGGCGGATGAAAACGATGCACAAGCCCGCGTGGACACCGGCGGCCCGCACCACTCCGCGAACCGCAGAGGTGATCTCGGTGAGGCCGCGCCGGGTGCTCACGGCAAGAACCTCGCTCCGCTGCTGCATGTCCGTCCAGACTAACACGCAGCGCCATCACTGCCGGCGGCCGCCGAGGACGATCAGCCGACGACGGTCCCGATGACCTCCGCGGCTCGGCGACAGTCCTCGTCGCTCACGTCGCGGTGAGTGACGAGGCGCAGAGTCCGGGCGTCCATGGCGATGGTGAGGACCCCCTCGGCCGCGAGGGCGGCCGCCACCTCGGGCGCGCTCCGGCCGTCGAGGGTGGCCACGACGATGTTCGTCCGGGGCGGCGTCACCCGGACGTCCCGAGCCTGGGCGAGCGCCTCGGCCAGGCGTCGGGCGTGGGCGTGGTCCTCGGCCAGGCGGGGGATGGCGTCGTCGAGGGCAACGAGGCCGGCGGCGGCGAGGATGCCGGCCTGGCGCATGCCCCCGCCGAGGAGCTTTCGCACGCGCCGGGCCTTCTCGATTCGCTCCCTCGACGAGGCGACCAGCGAACCGACCGGACACCCCAGGCCCTTCGAGAGACAGGTCATGGCCGTGTCGGCCCCCGCCGCGAGCGCGGAGGCAGGGATCCCGAGTGCGGTCGCCGCGTTCCAGATCCGGGCCCCGTCGACGTGGACGCGGAAGCCCGCTTCGCGCGCGGCGCCGATCACCTCCCGCGTCTCGGCGAGGCCCAGGACGGTGCCGCCGGCGAGGTTGTGGGTGTTCTCGAGGACGACCAGGGTCACGTCCGACTTGTAGTAGGCCCGGGGGGCCACCGCACCTCGAACGTGCTCCGGCCGGAGGTGGCCGTCGGGCGCGTCCACCATGCGCGGCATCACGCCGGAGAGGACGCTCATCGCCGAGAGCTCGTAGCGGACCACGTGGCTGCGGCGCTCGACGAGGACCTCGTCGCCCCGCTCGGTCAGGACGCGGATCGCGATGGCGTTGCCCATCGTCCCCGAAGGCACGAAGAGCGCGGCCTCGAAGCCGAGGAGCTCGGCCACGCGGGCCTCAAGGCGACCGACGGTCGGGTCTTCCCCGAAGACGTCGTCTCCAACCTCGGCCTCGGCCATGGCCTGCCGCATCCGAGCGGTGGGTCGGGTGACGGTGTCCGAGCGGAGGTCGATCGGCTTCATCGCGGGCGACGTTACTGCCGGCCCGCCGGGGATGTCAAAAGCCGCGCCAGGGCGCCGCAACCGCGCTCAGGAGAGAAGGATGGGCGGCGCCGGAGTCTCGGCCTTGCGCTTCCCCACCGAGGAGCCGCAGACCGAGCAGAGGTATTCGTACAGCTCACCATCGGGCAGAACCAGCAGCAGGCGCTCGCGAACCGGCCGCGCGGTCCGGCAGCGGGGGCAGAACAGCGCCGAGGCCTGGAACTCCTCGAACTCGCCGGGCGGGACCGGTCCGGGTCTCATGCCTCTTTCGTATCGGCCCGGCCCCGTGGGTGTCAAGCCGGACCTCGACGGGCCTTGACCGGGCGACGGGCGTCCGGGGTATCGTGCGCTGCGGAGGCTCACCCATGAGGAAGAACTTCCCCGGCTCCCCGACGTCGCCGGCGCGCGTTGGCCCGCTCGTCGTCGCTCTTCTCGCCCTCGCCCCGGTGGGCGTCTCGCCCCGGGACGGCAAAGGGCGAGCCCCGACGGTGTATCGCGATCCCGCGCAGCCGATCGAGGTGCGCGTCGGGGATCTCCTGGGGCGCATGACGCTCGAGGAGAAGCTGGGCCAGATCAACATGCCCTGCGTCTACGAGCCGCGCCTCGGCCGCGACGACGATGCGAAGAAGGAGGCGTGCCGCCGCTTTGCCGAGGGCACGTACGAGGCGGGTCTCGGCCCGGGCGGAGGCTTCTTCACCCTGCCCAACACGATCCTCCACGAGGGTCCGCGGCAGCAGGCGGAGTACCTGAACGCGCTTCAGCGCATCGCCCGGGAAAAGACGCGCCTGGGCATCCCCCTCCTGATGACCGAGGAGGGGACCCACGGCTTGATGTGCTCCGGGGGCACGATCTTCCCGGAGGGCCCGGCCCTGGGGAGCACCTGGGATCTCGACCTGCTGCGCGAGGTCTACGCCGTCGCCGCCCGCGAGGCGCGGGCCATTGGCATCCACCAGCTCTTCACGCTGGTCGTGGAGCCCAACCGCGATCCGCGTCTCGGCCGCAACCAGGAGGGCTACAGCGAGGACCCCTGGCTCTGCGCGCGCATCGCCGAGACCATCGTCGGGGCAGCGCAGGGCGACGACGTCTCCGCGCCCGACAAGGTGGTGGCCGGCCTGTGCCACTACCCCGGGCAGAGCGAGCCGGAGGGCGGGCTCGAGCGCGGGGCGATGGAGATCTCGGAGCGGCGGCTCCGCGAGATCTTCCTCCCGCCGTGGGTGGCGGGGATCCGGGAGGCGGGCGCGCTCGGGGTCATGGCCACCTACCCCGCCGTCGACGGCGTTCCCGTCCACGCCTCGGCGCGGATCCTGACGGATCTCCTCCGGGGCGAGCTGGGCTTCGAGGGCCTGGTCCTGAGCGAGGGCGGCGGGCTGTCGACGCTCCTCTACGAGGGCCTGGCCCCGGGGATGAGAGAGGCGGGCGCTCTCGCCCTGAGGGCCGGCGTCGACGTCGGGATCTCCTACGAGGACGCCTACATGGGCGCCCTCGCCGAGGCGATTCGCGAAGGCACGACGCCCGTCACTCTCGTGGATCGGGCGGTGCGCCGGGTGCTGAGGCAGAAGCTGCGGCTGGGTCTCTTCGAGGAGGCCCTGGTGGATCCCGAGCATGCGGTGAGGGTCTCCCACACCCCCGCGAGCCGCGACCTCGCCCTCCGCGCGGCCCGGGAGAGCATCGTGCTTCTCAAGAACGACGGAGGTCTCCTCCCCCTCCGGAAGGACCTCGGCTCGGTGGCCGTCGTCGGGCCGAACGCCGACCACGTCCGCAACCAGCTCGGAGACTACACCGCCACGACCGTCCTCCAGGACGTGATCACCGTCCTCGAGGGCGTCCGCGGCATCGTCTCGCCGTCCACTCGAGTGACCCACGTCAAGGGCTGCGATGTCATCGGCGATGGAACGAACGAGATCGCCGAAGCCGCCGCCGCGGCCCGTGCCGCCGAAGTGGCGATCGTGGTCGTGGGCGAGAACGAGTGGCAGACGGCGGAGAAGCGGGGCACCAGCGGGGAGGGCTACGACGTCGCCACGCTCGAGCTGACCGGCCGACAGAGGGAGCTGGTGCAGGCCATTCACGCGACCGGGACGCCGACGGTCGTCGTCCTCATCAACGGCCGGCCGTTGGCGGTCCGGTGGATCGCCGAGAACGTCCCTGCCCTCGTCGAGGCGTGGTTGCCCGGGGAGCGGGGTGGCCAGGCGGTGGCCGAGGTCCTGTTCGGCGACCACGAGCCGGAGGGGCGTCTCCCGGTCACCATCCCCCGCCACGTGGGCCAGCTCCCGGTGGCCTACGACTTCAAGCCCTCGAGGGCGTACTGGCTCAACGAGGGGTGGGGCAAGCCCTACGCGGACCTCGATCCCACGCCGCTCTTCGAGTTCGGACACGGGCTGAGCTACACCACCTTCGCGTACTCGAACCTGCGCCTTTCGGCGAGCGTGATCGGGATCGAAGAGGAGGTCGAGGTGCAGGTGGAAGTGGAGAACACTGGGTCGCGGCCCGGGCGCGAGGTCGTCCAGCTGTACCTCCGGGACCCGGTGGCGTCCGTCGTCGTCCCGGTGCAGCGGCTGCGCGGCTTCGAGAAGGTGGCGCTGGCCCCGGGTGAGCGGAAGACGGTCCGCCTCACCCTCCGGCCCGAGGCCCTGGCCCTCCTCGATGCGCAGCTGCACTGGGTGGTCGAGCCGGGAGTCTTCGAGGTCGCGATTGGCAGCTCGAGCCAGCGGATCCACCGGACCGCCCGCTTCGAGCTCCGGCCCCCAGGCGCCCCGCGCCGGTGACGACGGCGGCGAAACCCGCCCCGGCCCGGTGCTAGACTGACCGCCTGATGACCACCACCGGAGCGTCGTTCTCCGAGCGCCTCGCCGGGTACGAGCCGGTGATCGGTCTCGAGGTGCATGCGCAGCTCCTCACCCGCACCAAGCTGTTCTGCTCGTGCGCCAATCGCTTCGGTGACCCGCCCAACACACACGTGTGTCCGGTGTGCGTCGGCCTGCCGGGCGCACTGCCCGTGCTGTCGCGCGAGGCGGTGACGCTCGCCATGAAGGCGGCCCTCGCCACCCACTGCACGGTGCAGAGCGAGTCGATCTGGGCCCGCAAGAACTATTTCTACCCGGACCTGCCCAAGGGCTACCAGATTTCCCAGTACGAGAAGCCTCTCGCCCTCGAAGGATGGGTCGAGATCCCCTCGCGCGCCGGCGAGCCCAGACGGGTGCGTCTGCAGCGCATCCACATGGAGGAGGACGCGGGCAAGCTCCTCCACGAAGGCTTCCCCTGGTCGGGGGAGCAGAGCGGCGTGGACCTGAACCGCAGCGGGGTGCCGCTCATCGAGATGGTGACCCACCCCGATCTCCACAGCCCCGAGGACGCCTTCGAGTACCTCTCCGCGCTCAAGGCCATCCTCCTCTACACCGAGGCCTCCGACTGCAACATGGAGGAGGGCTCGCTCCGCTGCGATGCCAACGTCTCGGTCCGACGCCGCGGGGCCAATGCCCTCGGCACGAGGACCGAGATCAAGAACCTCAACTCCTTCCGCCACGTGGCCCGCGCCCTGGAGCACGAGATCGCGCGACAGGTGGCGCTCATCGAGTCGGGGGGCGAGGTCGTGCAGGAGACGCGGCTGTGGGACTCGGCCCGGGGCGAAACCGCACCCATGCGCTCCAAGGAGGAAGCGCACGACTACCGCTACTTCCCAGAGCCCGACCTGGCGCCGCTCCGGGCCGGGGACGAGTGGATCGAGGAGGTCCGGGGCACGCTGCCCGAGCTGCCCGCCGAGAGGCGCCGCCGCTTTGCCGGCCAGTACGACCTCCCCGACTACGACGCCGGCGTGCTCACCCAGTCGCGCGCGGTGGCCGACTACTTCGAGGCCGTGGCCCGCGAGAGCGGCAACGCAAAGGCGGCCTCGAACTGGGTCATGAACGAGGTCCTGCGCAAGGTCAAGGAGGACGACGTGGGCCTCGAGGCGTGCGGTGTGACGCCGCAGGGCCTGGGCGAGCTGGTGGGGCTGATCGAGAAGGGCACGATCAGCGGGAGGATCGCCAAGGACTTGTTCGAGAAGATGTGGGCTTCGGGCGAGGCCCCCGGGGCCATCGTCGAGCGCGAGGGCCTGGCTCAGGTGTCCGACGTGGGCGCGCTCCAGGCCACCGTGGCCGAGGTGGTGGCCGCGAACCCGGAGCAGGTGGCCGCCTACCGCGGGGGCAAGAAGGCCGCGATCGGCTGGTTCGTGGGCCAGGTGATGAAGAGGACGGGGGGCAAGGCGAACCCTCGGGTGGTGAACCAGCTCCTGAGAACGGCCCTCGACTCGGACGCGTAGGCGTATATCATCGAGGTACGGAACATCCACGGCCAACCATCGTACGGCGTGAGTATGGGGCTTCGTGCGTGCGAAGCCGTTCCTCACCATCCGTCCTCTGAAGGAGCAAATCGAGCATGAAGATGCGTTATGTCGTTCTCGCGGTCGGGGCGCTCGCCCTGGCCTCGACCGGGTTCGCCCAGGACTCCCGGGGTACCGCCACCGCCACCATCGGGGGCGAAGAAGTGACCATCGACTACGGTCAGCCCCAGCTGAAGGGCCGCGACCTCCAGGAGCTGATGAAGCAGCTGCCGCCCGACCGAATCTGGCGCGCCGGTGTGAACCAGGTGAGCACGCTCACCACCGGGGCCGACCTGGTGATCGGCGGGACCAAGGTCCCGGCGGGCAAGTACTCCGTGTACGTGCACGCCGGGGAGACCGGCGGGTGGTCGTTCATCCTCAACAAGGACCTCGGCGTCCCCCTGGGGCAGATCTTTGAGGGAGCCCCCGACAACATGAAGAACGAGCCGTGGCCCCACCTCGGCGACTACACCGAGGCCATCAAGGACCAGGAGGTCGTCCGGGCCGAGATGAAGCCGGTGAAGGGAGCGGCCCCGGCCGATTCGTTCACGATGAAGTTCGTCCCTGCTGGCGACGGCGCCGATCTGACCCTGGCCTGGGGCGACCTGGCCTGGAAGGTAGACGTCAAGCCCGCCAAGTGACAGGCGGCGGCCCCCGGCCGCCGCGTTGCCTCCCGGGGGCCGAACCGGCCTGCGGCCGGCGGCCCTGGCCAAGGGCACGATCCCGCCCTGGCGATCGTGTCCTTGGCCGGGCGGCGTCGTCGGGCGCCGCCCTCGGAACCCCTCACGACAGCGACAGGCGGGCGGCCCCAGCCGCCTCGTTCCGCTTCTCGCGACTCCCCGCCTCACAGCCGCGACGGCGCCAGACCCGGACGCCGTCCACGTCGGCAACGGCTCGGTAGCCGGAGCGCACGAAGTGGTCCAGGCGGGGATAATCGGTCAGGGGATACCGGTCCCAGCCGTAGAGGCCAGCGGGGGCGGTGTCGAGGACGAACGCGGGCTGCGTACGCTCCAGGTCCGCCATCAGCAGGTCCCAGTGCTCCTCGCGAACCAGGGCGCTGGTGTCGATCTTCCCGGACCGGCTGGCCCGGTTCCCCGGGACGTACCCGGTGAGGGACGCCTGGGGCACGACAAACCGCGAGGCCGGAGGGAGCCCGGCCTCGGCGTAGAACTGGGGCGCGTAGCCCCACACGAACAGCGGGCCGGCCGCGAAGCAGGGGTCCTCACGCAGGCGCGAGGCGACCCTCTCGAACACCGGTGACGTCTCCGGGTACACCCCCACCGGAGCCCGGTAGAGAACCAGGTTGGCCGCCGTGAAGCCGGCGAGCACGACCAGGGGCCAGGCCAGGGCCACGCGAGCGGCACGAGAGAGGGGCGGCGTCAGGGCTCCCGCGGTCCACGGCGCGGCGGCGAGGGCCAGGGGCAGGTAGAGCTGGACGAAGTAGTGGGGGAAGAAGCGAAAGCCGACGAACACCGCGGGCAGGGACAGGACGAGCAGGCTCGCCACCAGGACCCGCCGGTGCCGCGATTCGCACAGGGGCCACGAGCGCCAGCCGGCCCACCACAGGGGAACGGTGACGAGCAGGAAGGGTAGCAGGTAGGAGGCGGCCCGCTCGAGGGCCTCCCCACCGGGGATGGGGTTGGCGGCGTATCCGAGGTTGTGGGTGACCGTCCAGTAGACGAGCTCGTCGACGGTCCCGACCCTGGCGAACAGCACCACGCAGCCGGCCAGGGGGATCGAGAGGCCGAAGCCGAGCAGGAGCAGTCGGCCCACCCGTCGCTTCGGCACGCCGCCGGCGAGGGTCACGACCAGGGCGAGGGCGGGCAGCCACAGCACGGCGTGCTGGCGCACGAGGATGGCGAGCCCCATCAGCAGGCCGGCCCCCGCGACCCGGCCCGGGCGGCGGGCCTCCTCCTCCCCGGGGAGGAGCGCGACCGCCCATCCGAGGGGGAGGAGCATGAGCACCTCGGCCGAGACCGAGTGCATGTCGTGGGCGAGGAATGCGGCTCCGTAGACGAGGTAGAGGACCCCGGCCACCAGCCCCCGGCGGTCGTGGCGGAAGAAGGCGCTGGCCGCGAGCGCGGTGAGGGGCAGCACGAGGAGGACGGTCAGCAGCCGAACCCCGAGCATCCCGCGGCCGAACGTTGCCTGGCCCAGGGCGTAGAGGCCGTACAGGAGTGGGGGCCGGTTGTCGACGAAGTCGACGTACAGGGTGCCCCCGTCCAGCAGGGTCCACGACCCCACGAGGGCCGCGGCCTCGTCGAGATCCAGGAACGGGACGGTCAGGAACGGCGCTCGCGTCAGCAGGGCCAGGGCGACGAAGAGGGCGAGCCGCGCTCCTCCTCGGCGGAGCGCGTCGACCCCGGGGGTCATTCGGGTGCCCCCCGGGCCGGCTCGTACCCCAGCGCCCGCTGGTGCCGGCTCCACCAGGCGTCCAGTCGCGGCGCGGCCCACACCGCCACCGGTCCGAGGAGCCAGCCCGCGATCAGGTCCACGACGTAGTGGTGCCGAAGGTAGACGGTGGAGACCCACAGGCCCAGGACGAAGGGCACGAGGATCCAGAACCACGGCCGGACGTGGCGCCACGCGTAGACGAGGGCCACGGTGGAAACCGCGGCGTGGAGCGACGGGAAGGCGGCCCGGCTGTCGACGGGAAGAAGGGAGAAGGCCTGGGCCGACAGGCTCGAGAAACCCATCGGGTACCCGCGGAGGTTCCTGGTGAACTCGAAGACGAGGACGAGGCGGGGCGGGGCCGCCGGGAAGATCACGTACAGCGCGTAGCCGATGTAGAAGCAGAGCACGACCCCGAGCGTGGCCGCACGAAACTCCGGCCAACGGCGGCGGGCCAGGAGAATGGCGCTCGTCGAGGGGCCGATCCAGAAGAAGTTCAGGTAGAAGAACTGCATCAGCTCGGTCCGCAGCGGTGTGATGAACCTCTCCGCCCAGACGCAGGGTTGGACACCAAACATCTGCTCGTCGAGGGCCACCAGCCAGTGATGGACGTCGTGGGGGTTCACGAAGCCGATCGTGTCGTGCAGGTTCGTGTAGATCAGGATGCAGGCCAGGAAGGGCAGGGTCTCCCGCAGGCCCCGGACGAGGGAGGAGGCTGGCCAGCGGCGCATGGCGAAGGCGAGGGCCACGAGGGCCACGACCGCCACCACGAGGCGGGCCACGCCCCCCGGGTACCTGGGTCCGAGCACCCCCGCCTCGCGGGCGTAGACGTAGGCCGCCAGGGTGAGCCAGGTGGTGGGAATCAGGAAGGCGAGAGCGATGACCTCCTCGACCCGCAGGCGAAAGAGGAGCTGCTTCAGCACGGGACGGTCACAGGACGAGGGTTTCCCGGTGCTCGCCGAACGCACCACGGAGACGGCTCGCGATCTCCCCCACCGTGGCCAGGGCGAGGACGGCATCCACGATGGCCGGGACGACGTTCTCTCCCGAGCGGGCCCTGTGCTCGAGCTCGTCCAGGCCCTCCCTCCACGCTTCCGGATCGCGCCGCCCGCGCAGGGAGCGGACGCGCTCGACCTGGGCGCGCTCCACGTCGGGATCGATGCGCAGGATGTCGGCCGGGAGGGTCTCCTCCTGCTCCTCCTGGAAACGGTTGACGCCCACGATCGTGCGCTCCCCGCGCTCAACCTCACGCTGGAAGCGGTACGCCGACTCCTGGATCTCCCTCTGGGTTTCTCCCCGCTCGATGGCCTTGACGGCGCCCCCCCGTGACTCGATCCGGTCGATGATGTCGAGGGCCTCGCTCTCCAGCGCGTCGGTCGCGGCTTCCACCGCGTAGGCGCCCCCGAGGGGGTCGACGGTGTCCGCCACCCCCGACTCGAACGCGATGATCTGCTGGGTGCGCAGCGCGAGGCGCGCCGATCCCTCGGTGGGCAGGGCGAGGGCCTCGTCGCGCGCGTTGGTGTGGAGGCTCTGGCTGCCCCCCAGCACCGCGGCCAGGGCCTGCAGCGCCACCCGCACCACGTTGTTGTCCGGCTGCTGGGCAGTCAGCGTGACCCCGCCGGTCTGCACGTGGAACCGGCACTGCTGGGCCCGGGGGTCCTCGACGCCGAAGCGCTCCTTCATGAGTCTGGCCCACAGGCGTCGGGCGCAGCGGAACTTCGCCACCTCCTCGAGAAGGTCGGAGTGGCAGGCGAAGAAGAACGACAGGCGCTTGCCGAACTGCTCCGGGGCCAGCCCTGCCGCCCGCGCAGCGCGGACGTACTCCAGCCCGTGGGCGAAGGTGAAGGCGAGCTCCTGGGGCGCCGTGGCCCCGGCTTCGCGGATGTGGTAGCCGGAGATCGAGATCGTGTTCCACCGCGGCACGCGCTCCGCGCAGTAGGCGAAGACGTCGGTCGCGAGGCGGAGGGAGGGCTCGGGCGGAAAGATCCAGGTCCCGCGGGCCACGTACTCCTTCAAGATGTCGTTCTGGACGGTGCCGGTCAGCGTCTCCTCGGCGATGCCCCGCCGGCGCGCCACCGCGATGTAGAGCCCGAGGAGGATGGCGGCAGTGGCGTTGATGGTCATGGAGGTGGAGACCCGATCGAGGGGGATGCCGTCGAACAGAAGCTCCATGTCCTCGAGGCTGTCGATGGCCACGCCGACCCGCCCCACCTCGCCCTGGGCCTGGGGATCATCGGAGTCGTAGCCGATCTGGGTGGGCAGGTCGAAGGCCACCGAGAGCCCGGTGGTCCCCTGGTCGAGCAGGTACCGATAGCGCCGGTTCGACTCAGCGGCGGTGCCGAACCCCGCGTACTGCCGCATCGTCCACAGCCGGCCCCGGTAGCCGGTCGGGTGCAGCCCGCGGGTGAACGGGAACCGGCCGGGATCTCCCGGCTCCTCAAAGCTCGCCGTCGGGCCGTAGAGCCGCTCCCGCGGCAGGCCCGACGCGGTGAAACGCTGCTCAGGGTCGTCCGGGATCGGGCCTCGGTTTCCGCTCACCGCCAGCTCACCTTCGAGAGAAGCTTCATCGCCTCGCTTGACACGCTTCGGGACCCGTTTCCATAATCCCTCCACCAGGGGTTCCCCGCATGCGGAAAGAGGAAGGCGACGACGTCACTCGGTTGACGCGGGAGGTGAGTGCCACCCTGCAAAGGGTCCTCTCCGAGTCGCCGCAGATCAACCACTGCTTGAACCGCATCCGCTCGGAGGGCTACGAGGTCTCGCTCGTTCTCGAGGCGACACTCGGGTTCTCCCGCGCCGAAGGCCGTGGAGACGCCTCCCCCACCTTCGACGTGAGGGTGGAGAAGGCAGAGCCAGCCCCCCTCCGGATGACCCCCCTCGACAAGAAGTTCCTCCGCTCGCTGAAGATCACCGTCGACCACGACGAGGAGTGAGGCGGAGCGCTGGGGCGCCCCGCCGCTACGGGGGCCCACCGCCACGGATTGCCGCGCCGGGCCCGTCGCTGCGCCCGGGCGGCGTCGCTCGAGGGCTCGCTTCGCTCACGCGCGAGGGTTGAACGCGGCCTTGCCGGCGAACGTGGCCATGGGGCCCAGCTCCTCCTCGATGCGGAGCAGCTGGTTGTACTTCGCGATGCGGTCGCTTCGTGAAGCGGAGCCGGTCTTGATCTGCCCGGCGCCGGTCGCCACCGCGAGGTCGGCAATGGTGGCATCCTCGGTCTCGCCGCTGCGGTGGCTCACCATGCAGGTGTAGCCGGCGCGCGCGGCGAGGGCCATGCAGTCGAGGGTCTCGGTGAGCGTTCCGATCTGGTTCACCTTGATGAGGATCGAGTTGCCAATGCCCTTCGCGATGCCCTCGGTGAGGATCTTCGGGTTCGTCACGAAGATGTCGTCGCCCACCAGCTGGATCTTCGCGCCGAGCGCCCTGGTCAGGTTGGCCCAACCCTTCCAGTCCTTCTCCCCGAGTCCGTCCTCGATGGAGAGGATCGGGTAGGCCTTCACCCACTTCTCGTACATCGCGATCATCTGGTCGGAGGTCCGGCTGGGCTCACCCGACTTCTTGAACACGTACTTCCGGCCGTCGTGGAGCTCGCTCGCCGCCGGATCGAGGGCGATGCTGATCTGGGAGCCCGCCTTGTACCCCGCCGCCCGGATGGCGTCCACGATGGTGCCGAGGGCCTCCTCGCTCGAGCTCAGGTCGGGGGCGAAGCCACCCTCGTCGCCGACCGCGGTCGAGTAGCCCTTCTTCTTGAGGACCGCCTTCAGGTGATGAAACGTCTCGGCGCCAGCCCGGATGGCCTCCGAGAACGTCTCGAAGCCGTGGGGGACGATCATGAACTCCTGGGGGTCAAGCTTGTTGTCGGCGTGGGCGCCGCCGTTGATCACGTTCATGCACGGGGTGGGAAGCGTCCGGGCGTTGGCTCCTCCGATGTACCTGTACAGAGGCAGTCCCGTCGCCTCCGCCGCCGCCTTCGCCACCGCGAGGGAGACCGCGAGGAGCGCGTTGGCTCCCAGCTTCTTCTTGTTCTCGGTGCCGTCGAGGTCGATCATCAGCTGGTCGATGAGGGCCTGGTCGAGAGCATCCTCGCCCATGACCTCGACCGAGAGCAGGTCGTTCACGGCCGCGACCGCCTTCTGGACGCCCTTGCCGAGATAGCGCTTCTTGACGCCGTCGCGCAGCTCGACCGCCTCGCGCTCCCCGGTGGATGCGCCGGAGGGCACCGCGGCGCGGCCCATTGCCCCGCCTTCGAGGACGACCTCGGCCTCGACGGTGGGGTTGCCCCTGCTGTCCAGAATCTCCCTGGCGAAGACGGAATCTATGGTGGTCATCATTTCTCCTTCGAACTGAGGATCGACGAGTGGCGTCAGCCGCGCGACCTGAGAATGACGCGTGCCGGCGCCCCGTCCCCGCCCGCCACGCGGAGAGGCAGGCACGTCATGTCGTATTCGCCCGCCTCCACCTCCGAGAGGTCCAGGCCCTCGACGATCACCACCCCCGCCTCGAGCAGGGCATGATGAGCCGGGAAGTCGGCGGCGCCGTATCGGTCCACAGAGAGATAGTCGAAGCCGATGAGCTTCAGCCCGGCCTGGGCGACGTAGGTCGCGGCATCTCGGGAGATGTAGAGGTGGTCCTCCTGAAACGCCGACTTCAGCATCTGGCCCGACATCCGCGTCTTGAGAAGGATCCGCAGGTCGTCGCGGAGATCCTGCGATTCGAGGTCGGCACGCTCGACGCGCTCCCGCGAGAGGATCTCGATGACGCGGGCCTTGCCGATGAGGATCTCCGGCGGCAGCGCGTCGACGGTGGCCCCGCCGGCAACGAAGTGGGCGGGAGCATCGACGTGAGTGCCGGTGTGGGTGACGAGGCTCATTCGCGACAGATTGTAGGGCGCGGCGCCGAGCCGCTGGATGGACTCGATCTCGAACGGCGGGTCGCCCGGATAGACCGGGAGCCCGGGGGCGAGGGGGACGGTCACGTCGTAGGTGTTTGGCATCCGGAAACGTGCACTTATAGCACGGGTCGCGCCCCACCGCACCAGCCGGGTGGCAGGAGGGAGGCTGTTCACATTGACAGGGACTGCTCGCCCCTGCTACGGTCGACATTGTCAACGGGATCAGTCTCTCTGGAGGGCTGCTTGAGTTTCTGCCGACGCCTCGGGCCGGTGGTGGCCGCCACGTTCATGTTGGCCCCGGCGGTGTGCGCGGAGGAGGGGGGCAGTCTCGTCGGCTGGGTGGAGAGCACCCGCGGGGCACCGGTTGCCGGCGCGGTGATCTCGGTCTTCGGCAAGGGCATCAGCGGCGGGAGCCTGATCACCCTGGCCGACAGCGACGGCCAGTTCAGCCTGCCGTCGCTCCCCGCCGGATCCTACACCCTGCGGGCGCTCGGGACCGGGCACCTCCCGTCCGCGGCCGAGCGCGTGACCGTCTTGCCGAACCGCGATTCGCTCTTCACCCTGAGCCTCACGCCGGTGGGCGAGGTCCAG
The DNA here is from genome assembly GCA_022340585.1 of Acidobacteriota bacterium. GTDB lineage: Bacteria > Acidobacteriota > Vicinamibacteria > Fen-336 > Fen-336 > JAJDNS01. The sequence continues at coordinate 15,979 of JAJDNS010000171.1, read as the reverse complement.
GAGACCGGAGTCTCGGAGGAGGAGGACGAAGGAGAGGACGAGGGTCTCGGCGAATGGCGCTGGCTCATGCGGCACAAGCGCCGATCGGTCCTGGAGACCGCCGCCCACACGGCGCCGCTCCCGGACACGGCGACCGAGACCTCGATCGACACCCCGGCGCTGCCGCGCTACGCGGCGGTGGCGCCCCTGGGGGGCCGCGTAGAGCTGCTGGCGCTGTCGCAGGGCGGCAGCCAGGCGGCGGAGCTGGAGCCGGGAAGCCTGCCCACCGGCCTCGGCACGCTCCAGCTGCAGGGCAGGCTCACAGAGGGTGTCTACTGGAGCGTGGGCGGCCTGCTGGCCGAGAGCCAGGGTCGAAGCTGGCGGATGGCCGCGGAGTTCGTGCTGGAGCCCGGGAGCGGCCACGAGATCCAGACGGGGGCCGGATACGGTGCCGGATTCGCACGGGCCATCCTCCCCTCGGAGAGCCTGGCGGTGGGCGATCGACCCGTTGGGGCCTTCTTCATCAGGGATCGCTGGCGGGTCAGCGAGCGAATCACGACGTCGTTCGGGACCCGCTACACCTACATCGGCTTCCTGTCCAACGCGCATCACGCGGATGCCATCGTCGAAGTGGAGGTGCGCGGCGACTCACAGTCGGTCGTCCGAGGATCGGTGGCAACCCGGACGCTCGCTCCGGGAGGCGACCTCCTGGCGCTGTCCACCGACTCGGCGTCGCCCGCGATCACGTGGGCCGACCTCGACGCCGGCCTCCGGCCCTCCCGGACCCTCCACGTCCAGGTCGGAGTCGACCACTCGTTCCCAGGCGGCGCCAGGGTCGGTGCCTTTGCCTTCCACGAGCGCACGCGCGACCAGCTCTGGACCGCGTTCGAGAGCAGCGGAGCCCTCGAGGTGCGCAACGCCGGGGACGTCGGCCTCCAGGGCCTCGGCTTCACCGTGGGACGCCGGTTCGGGTCCCTGGTGGATGGCTCGGTGACCTACCGCTTCGGCCGGGGAGCGCGACGATCGGTCCCGGCCTTCGGGGCACGGCCGGCGGCGCTCGCGTTCGAAGAGGCCCAGTTTCACGATCTCGTCGCCCGGCTCGAGACGTTCATAGGCTGGACCGACACGCGGGTCGCCGCGCTCTACCGAGTGAACGCCTTGTCCGACGAGGGCGAAACGGGGACGTCTCCGCCCCATCCGCCCTCAGCGACGGCCCGGTTCGACGTGCACGTGACCCAGGGACTGCCCTTCCTCCAGCCGCTGACTCGCGCGGATTGGGATCTGCTGGTGGCGGTCAGCAATCTGTTCTACGAGGCGTCCGAGGGGGGGCTCCTCGACGAGCTCGCGGTTCAGGACTCGCCCACTCGGGTCGTCGGAGGGATCTCCGTCCGGTTCTGAAGATCGGGTCGGGAGGGCAGGATCAGGCGCCGGCGGAAGTGAGGGCTCGGCTGGGCCTGTTTTTTTGGGCCGTCTCCGGTGATCCAATCCCTTGGTTTGCGGTTCGAGCAGCTGGATTCAATGAACGCCGGCCCAGGCAAAGCTCCTGAAAAAGCGGGACTTGTTGACCCCATTTCCGTGTCGTTTCCGGCACGTGGCTTGCATCCCTTGTCCGATGGCTCAAACCGTGGTTTGGTGACCACCGGTCCAGTGATGACCCAACGCCGCCTCAAGAACACGCTGGCCGTCCTCGTCGGGCTCGCCCTGGCCGCGCTCGGTGTCTACAACATCGTCCTCAAGGCGACCTGGACCCTGATGGACGACGGTGTCTTCTGGGAGGCGGCGCCCCAGGGACTCGTCGCCGCTCGGATCGATCCCGGGGGACCCGGTTTCCGGGCCGGCATCCAGGGAGGCGACATCCTGGTCGCGGTGGACGGGCAGGAGGTGCTGGTCCGCGCCGATCTGGAGGCCACCCTGGCCTCCCGGCGGCCCGGAGACCAGGCTCTCTACAAGCTCCTGCGGGAGGACGTGCCGCGGGAGCTCAACCTGACCGTGCAACCCCTGCCCAAGGGGGATGTCTCCGGCTTCTACTACCTGTCCCTGGTCGGCTTCTTCAGCCTGGTGGTGGGAACGGTCGTGATGCTGCGCCGACCTGCGGATCGCTCGACGCTCCACTTCTACGCCATCTGCGTCCTCTTCTTCCTGGCCTACTCGATCTCCTACATTGGAAAGCTCAACCTGATCGACTGGGGGCTGTTCTGGCTCGACGCCCTGGCCCGGTTGTTTCTGCCCGTCGTCTTCCTGCACTTCTGCCTGACGTTCCCCGAGCGACGCCTGAGGGCCCAACGTCTGTGGCTCGTGCCCGCGCTCTACATGCCCGCCCTGGTGCTGGCAGGGGCGGTGGCGATGAGCCAGGCCCTGGGCGCGGCCGGCGAGGGCACGGGGGCTCTGTGGGGCATCGTGGAAACGATCGACCGCTTCCAGCCGCTCTACTTCGCGATGTTCTTCGCGATGGCCTTCGCGGCCCTCCGGGACTCCTACCGCCGGACGCGCAGCCTCACCGCTCGCCGGCAGGTGAAGTGGCTGGTCTGGGGCACCGGCGGAGCGGTGGTTCCGTTTCTGGCCTTCTACGCCCTGCCGTTCGCCCTGGGCCGTGAGCCGGGGCTGGCCATGAAGCTGGCCGGCTACGTGCCGCTGGCCCTCATCCCGCTGTCGCTGGCCTATGCCGTGGTCAAGCACCGCCTGATGGACGTCGAGCTGATCGTCCGCCGCGCCCTCGGCTTCGTGCTGGCGGTAGCCGTGCTCGTGGCCGTCGCCCTCCTGACCGCCGGCTTGACCGATGTCCTCTGGGAGGAGCCAGGCAATGCCGTCATCGCGCTCCTCAGCGCCATGGTGGCGGTTCTCCTGTTCACCCCGGTCAAGAGCCGGGTCCAGGAGGCGCTGGAGCGGCTCTTCTACCGGGAGCGCTATAGCCCTCGGAAGGCCCTGGTCCGGTTGTCCGAGGACCTGAACGCCGACCTCGACCTCGAGAGAACGAGCGAAAGGTTGCTCGAGGGTGTCGGCGCCGCGCTCGGACTCCGGGAGATGGCACTCTTCCTCCCCGCTCCGGACGGCGGCTTCCTGCCCTTCCGCGCCCGGGGCGTCCCGCGGACCGAAGAGGCCCGGCTGACCGACGAGGGTCTTCTCGAGCGGCTGGAGGCCGGGCAGGCGGTAGACGTCGAGTCCGCGCCCGACGACTACCCCACGCTGGCAACCCTGGGCCTGGGGTGGCTCTTCCCCTGCCGGGTGAAGGGCGAGGTCATCGGCGTCCTCGGCGTGGGCCGCAAGGACGGGCTGGACCCCCTCAACAGCGAGGAGGTGGACACCCTGAAGACGCTGGCCGCCCAGGCCGCGACCGCCATCATGAACGGCCGCCTCTACCGCAGCCTGCACTCCAAGGCGGAGGAGCTGAGCGAGCTCAAGGACTACTCCGAGAACATCCTCGAGAGCCTGGACTCCGGCATCGTGGTGGTCGGGCTCGACGGCCGGATCACGAGCTGGAACCGCGCCATGGAATCTCTCCACGGCCGCAAGCGAGAGGAGACGCTGGGCCGTGCCCTGGAGGAGGTCTTCCCGGGTAAGTTCCTGGAGGCGCTTCGCCGCTCGATGGTCCTCGGCAGCCAGGGAGAGATCGCCCACATCTACAAGCTCCACCTCCCCGCCTCCGACGGTCGCAACCTGATGGTCAACGTCTCGGTCGCGCCCTTCGAGGTGAAGCCCGCCGAGCACCGTGGGACCATCCTGATCCTCGACGACGTCACTGCCCGGGTGCGCCTCGAGGAGCAGCTGCAGCACACGGAGAAGATGGCCTCGGTGGGCCTCCTCGCCGCCGGTGTCGCCCACGAGGTCAACACCCCGCTGGCCGGCATCTCCTCCTACACTCAGCTGCTCCGCGGCCAGATCGAGGAGTCCGATGCCCGCCGGCCGCTGCTGGACAAGATCGAGAAGCAGAGCTTCCGCGCGGCCAAGATCATCAACAGCCTTCTCAACTTCTCGAGATCCGGTGGCGCCGAATTCGAGCGCATGGACCTCAACAAGACACTCCTCGACGTGCTTTCCCTCCTCGAGCACCAGCTGACCGGGTCCCGGATCAGGGTGCGGCGCGAGCTCGCGACGAACATGCCGCCGATTCGCGGCAACGAGAACGGCATCCAGCAGGTGTTCTTCAACTTGATCTTGAACGCCCGCGACGCGATGCCCCGGGGCGGCTGGTTGACCCTGGTCACCTACGCCGAAGGCGACACCGCGGTGGTGGAGGTCAGAGACACTGGACACGGGATCCGCAAGGAGCATGTCCGACGCATCTACGACCCCTTCTTCACCACCAAGGGCATCGGGCGGGGCACCGGGCTCGGGCTGAGCGTCTCCTACGGAATCGTGCAGGAGCATGGGGGCGGCATCTTCGTCGAGAGCACGCCGGGCCAGGGCACCACGTTCCAGGTGGCGCTGCCGACCCTCGTTGCCTCCGAGGCCGCGCAGCAGGGTTGAGATGAGCCAGGAGTCGATCCTCGTCGTCGACGACGAGGAGGTGATGCGCGACGTCCTCGGGAGCCTGCTGACCCAGGCCGGCTACGAGGTCTCTCTCGCCCCCAACGGGGCCGAGGGGCTCGAGCTCGCCCGCAAGGGGATGTACGCCGCCGCTCTCGTGGACATGATGCTGCCCGAGATGGACGGAATGACCGTCCTCGAGGAGCTGAAGAAGACCGACCCCGATCTCGTGGTGCTGATGATCACCGCCCACGCCTCGGTGGAGACCGCCATCGCCGCGATGCGGAGGGGCGCATTCGACTACGTGGCCAAGCCCTTCAAGCACGAGGAGCTCCTGCACGCGCTGGACAACGGACTGAACCAGCGCCGCCTCACCGACGAGAACCGGCAGCTCCGCGCCGCGCTTCGGGACCAGGGGCGGTTCATGGAGATCGTGGGCAAGAGCCCGCGAATGCTCCAGATCTTCCAGCTGATCGCACAGGCCGCGCCCTCACGATCCACCATCCTGGTGGCCGGCGAGAGCGGCACCGGCAAGGAGCTCGTCGCCAAGGCCATCCACGCCAACTCTCCGCGAAAGGACAAGCCCTTCGTGGTGGTGAACTCGGGGAGTCTTCCCCACGATCTCCTCGAGTCGAACCTCTTCGGCCACGTGAAGGGCGCGTTCACCGGCGCGGTCTACGCGAAGAAGGGGCTGTTCGAGCTCGCGGACAAGGGCACTCTCTTCTTCGACGAGATCGGGAACATCCCCCTCGAGACCCAGGCCAAGCTCCTGCGCGTGATGCAGGAGCGCGAGTTCATGCGGTTGGGCGGCGTGGAGACGATCAAAGTCGACGTCCGCGTCGTGGCCGCGACGAACATCGACCTCCGGAGAGCGGTCGACGAAGGACGGTTTCGGGAGGACCTCTACTATCGGCTCAACGTGATCGCGATCCCGCTGCCCCCCCTGCGCCAGCGCAAGGAGGACATCCCCGCTCTCGTACAGCACTTCGTGGACGAGTACGCGGCCGAGAACTCGAAGCAGGTCGAGGGCGTCACCCCCGAGGTGATGCAGACGCTCATGGACTACGACTGGCCGGGCAACGTCCGGGAGCTGGAAAACGTCATCGAACGCGGAGTGGTCCTGACCACCGGCCCCCTGATCGGCAAGGACCTCGTGCCGGAGCACGTGCGCAGCCGCCCGAGCTTCCACATCCCGCAGGTGGCGGTCCCGCCCGAGGGCATCAACCTGCGGGAGGTGATCGCCCACTTCGAGCGCCGCCTCATCGAGTCCACGCTCGAGTCGACCGGAGGAGTGCAGAAAGACGCCGCCCGCCTGCTCGGGCTCAAGCCCACGACCCTCAACGAGATGATCAAGCGGCATTCCATCCTCCTGCCGAGGGACCGGGACCGCCGCGGCACGACTCGTGACGAGGGCTCGGCGGTCAAGACGACCTCGGCCTGAGTCATCGAGACGCGCCCTTGACATCTCCAGCCCGGGCTGATAGCGTCAATCGCTGTAATTTGCAGTAGCCAAGGCACTTATCCTGGCCCCCAGGCCCAGCCCATGACCTTCCAGGGTTCCCTCGCCGAGCTGCACCTTCCCGATATCATCCAGCTCGTCAGCGTGAGCGGCAAGACCGGCGTCTTCCGTTTGACCGGGGGACCGTACGGGGGCGAGATCTACCTCAAGAAGGGCAAGATCGTCCACGCCGAGCTGGGTGAGCTCGAGGGAGAGGAGGCAGTCTACTCCCTGGCGATCTGGCGGGAGGGCGAGTTCCGCTTCGACGCTGCGGTATCCGCGCCGCGTCAGACGATCCAGAAGAGCAACACCAGCCTCCTCATGGAGGCCGCCCGCCGGCTGGACGAGTGGAGGGTGCTGTCCCGCAAGATCCCTTCCGTGGACCTCGTCCCCGAGTTCGTGATCCTCGAGAACCGCGAGGGCCAGATCAACCTCAACACCATGGAGTGGCTGCTGCTGTCCAAGATCGACGGCGAGCGAAGCCTGCGGGCCATCGCGGGCGCGGCCGGCCTCTCGGTCTTCGACGCCGCGAAGCTCCTCTACGGGCTGGTGGCCACTGGCCTCATCCGCTTGAAGGATCCCGCCGGCGCCGGCCCGCTGGACACTCCCACCCCACCGACCTCACCGCGCACATCACCGGCGTTGCTCACCCGGCTGGCTCACATCAGGGACGAATGCGTGGCGCTTCTCGGGCCGGCGGGCGAGAGCGTGGTGCAGAAGCACTACCTCAAAGCCCAGACGGAGATCGAGGAGGGAGCCGGCCTCGAGGCGGTGGAGGACGCGGTCCACCAGATTGCCCGGGCCGCTGGAGTGCTGAAGGGCAGCGCCGTCGCCGACACCATCCTCCAGCTCGCACGGGGGCTCCGCTAGGGAGCTCCCGCCGCCTCGTCACCCACGCGTTGCGGCAGGGCGCGTGGGTCTCGGTGAGACGGGCGCATCCGGTAGACGTGGACCGAGCCCCGGCGCCCGGGCTTCGTGAAGCCCGCCAGGTGCGTGAGCTCGAAGGGCCCGTCGGCGACCACGGGTTTCGAGACCACGAGCCATCCCCCCCCGCGGCCCGTCCAGTCCGCGGCCCGCACCAGCTCCGACGGGCTCCAGACATCGAACGCCTTGACCGCCACGCCCCGCTGCCCCAGGAATGACGCCTTGAGCGTCCAGTGGTAGGGCTCCGTCGCGACCCGGTGCGGGAGAGGCTCGCCCGCCATCTCGCCGAGAAGGAACTCGTGGGCCTCGGCCCAGCCGTACCCGGAAGGCCAGCCCTCCACGTACTGCCACCGGTCCACCGGGGGGAGCCGAACCGAGGACGGGTCCTTCAGCAGCGCCTGGAGGAACAGCGCGCCGGGCACGAGCGAGCCCACCAGGAGGAGAAACACCGAGACCCGCCCAACCGTGCCCCGAGCCCGGGACCACGCCTCGCCCACGGCGCCCCCGGTCAGGGCCAGGAAGGGTGCGACGGTGAAGAGGACATAGCGCGGATACCACACGCGAACCCCGAGGACGAAGGCGGCCAGGGGGAAGACCCAGGCGAACACCAGGAGAACCTCCACACGCCGCCGCCGGGCCAGGGCCAGAAGGGTGGCCAGGAGACCGAGGGCGAGGATCGTGGGTGTCACGTACACCCACAGCCACGCGCCCAGCTGGACGAGGTTCTCGCGGGCCAGGGCCCAGCGGTCCTCGGAAAAGGGGGCGACCTTCTCGCCGATCTCTCCTCCGCCTCCGACGAAGCCCCGCACCGGGATCCAGAGAAGAAGGCCGGCCACCCCCCAGGCCAGCCCGAGGGCGCGCCAGGCCCGAGCGTCGCGGCCAGCGAGGAGAGCGACACCCACCAGCGAGGGTGCGAAGGCGACGACGCCGAGGACCTTTGCCGCACCCGCCGCGGTGAGCGTCAACCCGAGTAGCGCTCCGCGACCGACGCTCGGATGGTCGCACAGACCGATGGTGGCTACCAGCGCCAGGGTTGCGAAGGCCGTGACGAAAGGATCGACGAGGGCCATCCGATCGTGGAAGAGGAGGAAGGGACAGGCGACCACCAGGACCGCCGTGATCACCCCACCCGGAAGGCCTCCGATACGGCGCCCCAGCCAGAAGGAGGAGAACAGGGTCACCAGCCCGATCAGCACGACCGCGAGTCGGGCGGCCCGGAGGGGATCGTCCGGGCCCAGCCTCGCGGCCGCCCCGATGGCCGCGACCCCCAGGAGCTTGCCCCCCCAGAGGGCTCGCGAGAGGCCGTGGGGACCGTGCCAGCGGTCGCCCCAGAGGATGTGGAAGGCCTCGTCGAAGAACATCGGCAGCGCGGTGAGGTGCCACGTCCGCGTCACCAGGTAGGCGGCCGCCGCCAGCGCGAGCCAGATGAGCCCGCGATGCCCGGGACGAAGGGTCATGGCCGCGGCCCGCCGCCGGCGGACGACACGAGCTGCACGAGGGACCGCCAGCTGTCGAGCACGGCGTCCCAGCGGTAGTTCTCCCGGACGTAGGCTCGGCCGTTGACGCCGAGGGCGTCGCGAAGCGCATCGCGGCGAACGAGCAGGTCCAGGGCTTCTCCGAACTCCTCGCCGTCGTCGTAGAAGAGGGCTGCGTTCGACCGGAGGCTGTGGTCCTTCAGCACCTCGGAGCGCCCGTTGACGAGCCCGGGGACCCCGTGAGCCATGCCTTCGAGGAGGACGATGGAGAAGCTCTCGTAGGGGCTGGGGCAGACGACCACCCGAGCCCCGGCGATGGCGGCGGCCTTCTCCTCCTCGGAGAGGTAGCCGAGGTAGCGCACGCCGGGCCGCTCGACGTCGGAGAGGGCCAGGCGCCCGATCAGGAGGAGGTCCGGCGGGTCTTCGGCCGTTCGCCGATAGCGCTCGTAGAAGTCCAGCATCTCGGCGCATCCCTTCCCGGCATCGATCCGCCCCGCGTAGAGGATCCAGGGACCGTCGATCCGGTGGCGGGCGCGGAGGGAGGCCACGTCCGGGGACACGGGCACATCCACGCCCATGCCTGCCACCTGCGCCGGCCTCGCTCCCAGGTCGAAGCGGCCCCGGACCAGGCGCTCCTCGGCCGGAGTCAGGAAGGCCAGGGCCCGGGGAAGCGCGAAGACCTCCCGGTAGAGCCCGAAGCGCAGGGGCGGCTCGTCGTGGGCGGTGGGGACCAGGATGGCCCGGTCCCCAGCCGCCCGGAGCCCCCAGTACGTCGGGTAGTAGAGGTAGGTGAAGAAGACCACCGCCGCGAACCGGTCGGCTTCCTCCCCCAGGGCGTCCACAAGTCGGGGGACGTGGGGCCCCTGGCGCCGCAGCCACTCGAGCTCGTCCTCGGCGGAGTGGGGCTGGCGGTAGAGGGTCTCCGAGAACGCGTTGAAGGCGTCGAGGTCCCGTTCCTCCTCCACCGGGAAGCGGCGGACGACGACGCCGTCGTGCTCCTCGCGTCCCTCATCCAGCTCGTTCCGCCAGGTGACGTAGTCGCGGGCACAGGTGGTGAAGACGGTGATCCGATGGGTCGGGGTGAGGCGCTCGGCCACGGCACGGGCGAGCGCCTCCGAGCCCCCGGTGACATCGGGCCCGTAGCGCTGGACGACGAAGGCGACGTCGGGGCGAGGGGTCACAGCGAGTCCACGTGGGCCCTCAGCGTGGCCTCCACCGCGCCGGGGGCGAAGGCGGCGAGACGCCGGTCCTGCTCGGTCAGCACCGCGGCGCGCAGGGCCGGGTCGGTGACGAGGGCGGCGGCCAGCTCGGCCACCTCGGGCAGGCGCTTCTCGGTGAACTGCACGCCGGCCCCGCCGAGGGTGTGGGGCACGGCGGTGACCGAGTAGGCGAGCACCGGAACCCGCATCAGCATGGACTCGACCAGAGGCACGCCGAAGCCCTCGTGCTCGCTCATGGAGACGAAGAGACCGGCCGCCCGGTAGCTGGCGAGGAGGTCATCGTCCTCCACGTGCCCGAGAAAGACCACCTCGTCGGGCGTGAGCCCCTCCTCGTAGAACTGCGACTGCAGGGCATCGAAGTAGTGGCGCGGGACCGGCCGACCGGTGCCGGTCGTGCGTCGCGGGAGACGGCCCACGAGAACCAGCCGCACGCCGGGTGAGACGAAGCGCTTCCAGAAGGAAGCGAGTCGGATGAGGTCCTCGTGCTTCTTGTTGGGGGCGACGCGCCCCACGAACAGGAGGTTGGCCCGCCCGTCGGCGAGGCTCTCGTGGAGCACCGGGTTGGCCGGCTGCCGATAGCGGTCGAAGTCCATGTAGATCGGGAGGACCCCGGTGCGTCTGAATCCGGCCGCCTCGAGCTCGAGACGGTTGAACTCGCTGTCACCGAGAGCCAGGTCGACGCGAGGGGCGAGCCCCGGCAGCTCGGCCCGGGCCAGCCTGCAGATGTGGGCGACCTCGGGATCCCAGGGCTCGTAGTACTCGGGGGGGGTGACGTTGTGATGGATCAGGACGCGGCGGGTCGGCTGGTCGGCCAGGGCCGAGGTGAGGGGCGACGGCAGGGCGTAGTGGAGGATCACGACGTCGGACGAGCTCCCGGGACGCCAGTCGACCCAGCGCCTCACCTCCCCCTCCAGGTCCTCGTCCACGGTGAGGGAGTAGACCTCGGCGTCGTGCCCCCAGCGCCGAAAGGTGTCGCGCATGAGCAGCGTGGAGTCTCCGATCGCATCACCCCGGTGCAGCGCCGGAGTCCACTGGTCGATCCGCATTACCGAGAGGATACTCCAGCGAGAATGGGCTCCAGGAGACGGAGCAGGAGAGCCGGGTAGTCCAGCGCCCGCCGCCGTTCCATCGCCACCCGCTGGCCCTCGATCACCGCCGCCCTCAACGCGCGGTCCCGGGTGATCTGGTCGAGGATCCCGGCTACCAGCCCGGGGGCCTTCTCTCGAAGCAGGACACCCGCCCCCCCCAGGGTCTCCCGCACTGCCCCGGCGTCGTAGGCCACCACCGGCACCCCGAACTGCATCGCCTCCAGGAGAGGAGCGCAGAAACCCTCGTGCTCCGAGAGACAAAGCAGGACGTCGGCCACCGCGTAGAGGGCGCGCAGGTCGTCGTCGTCGACGTGTCCGAGGAAGACGACGCGCTCGAGTCGCAGATCGCGGACTCTCTCCCGCAGCCGACGACCGTACCCCTCGAGCCCTCGGTCGCTGCCGACCAGGAGGAGTCGGCTGCCGGGATCGAAGGCTCCCTGGTAGGCCGCAAAGGCCCCGAGAGAGTCCTCGACCCTCTTGTTCGGGGCGAGGCGCCCGACCACGAGGACGTTGGTCCGCCCGTCGGCGAAGAGACGCCGCGCTACGGGAGAGCGGGACCTCCGCGAAGCCCCGAGATCCAGGGCGAGGGGCAGCACCGCCGTCCTCCCGCACCCCAGGGCCTCGAGGTCGCGACGGTTGAACTCGCTGACACCCAGACCGAGCGCGGCCCGACCACACAGGGCAACGAGCTCCGCCCGGGCTTCGACCGCGAGCCGGGCCGGGCCGGTCGCGTGGGGGAGGAGGAGGGCGGCCGGGGTGACGTTGTGGTAACGAAGGACCAGGGGGCCCCGAGCCTCCGCCGCCCGTCGGCCGACGAGGCTGCCCGGGCCGTAGTGGAAGACGGTGATCGACTGAGGATCCTCACCGGGCCACTCCCCGAGGGGGCGCGCGTCGGTGGCGATCTCGTGGTCGACGACCCCGGCGAAGATCTCGGACTGGAAGCCGGCCCCCCTCAGGTGGCGACGCCAGGCCAGGGCCTCGTTGCCCACCGCATCCCCGTGATGCAGGGCCGGCAGGATCTGGTGGACGCCACGCACCGGCTCGGCAGTCCCGGTCGGATCGCCCATGGCAGGCGAATCTAGCACAACACCTGGTGCGACCCGGGATATACTCAGCCCCGCCGATCGCGGGGCTCGGCCCCGCGCCGCCCGGCGGTGGGGTGGCCTGCCAGCGGGGATCTGAGATGGCCGAGACCGCGAGCGCACCCGACCGCCCGGCGAGGAGGCTGCTGTACCTCGCGGCTCCACCCCTCGTCGCCTTCGTTCTGGCCCGGCTCCTGCTGTCCTGGAGTGCGGTGGGCGTGGACGTCGATCCCTGGCGCGCCCGGGCCTGGTGCCGGGGCGACTGTGGCCTCTACCTGGACATCGCCATGCGGGGCTACACCCTGCGCCCCTGTCCCGAAACCGGCGCGCTGGCCTGCGGGAACGCCGGATGGATGCCGGCCCAGCCCCTGGTGGTCAGGGCGCTCCGGTCGGTGGGGGTGCGCACACGGTTCGCCGCGGCCCTCGTTTCCGCCCTGGCCACCCTGGCCACGCTGGCCGTGCTCTGGATTCTCCACCTGGCGGCCTGGCCCCGCCGCCTCGGCCCGCCGACCCTCGCCCTGGCTGCGTTCTTCCCCGGTGTCGTGTATCACCACGCATCCTTCCCGATCTCGCTCTTCGCCTTGTGCTGCCTGGCCTGGTACGGCGGCCTGGCCCGCGACCGAATCGCCCGGGCTGCGGTCGCCGCTCCACTGGCCGCCATCACCTACACCACCGGGTTCCTGCTCGCCCCGGTCACCGTCGTCGCGGGGCTGGTGGCGCTTCGACGTGAGTGGACGCGCTGGCTCGTCGTCGCCGCCACCACCACTCTGGGCCCGGCCGCGGTGGTGATCTGGCACCTGCAGGTCCTGGGCGTGTGGAACGCCTTCTGGCGGGTCCAGGCGAAGTACGGCCACGGCCTGCACAACCCCCTCGCCACCCTGGCGTACCGTTTTCAGGCGCTGGGCGCCGACCCCATCGATCCCCACGCCGCGATCCCGGCGGCCCAGACCCTCCTCGTGCTGATCTGGGTCGTGACGCTCGCCGTCGTGTCCCTGAGAAACCGCAAGACCCTCGAAACCTCCGAGGTGCTGCTGCTCGTCTTCCTGGCCGCGTACTGGCTCGTCCCCCTGATCGCCGGCCGGGCGGCGCTGCACCGGGCGGAGTCGACGTTGCTTCTCACGGTGCTGCTGGGCCGACGCCTGCCCGTCGGCGTCCTGCTCGCCTTCGCGGCGGCCTTCGTGGTGGCGACGTGGGCGCTGGGACGCCTCTTCTTCGCGTCGGTGCTGGTCTGAGCGGGGCCCGGGAGCCCCCGGCCGGGCGGTCGTTCTAGCCGAGAACGGGCTGGAGACGGTCCGCCAGGAGCGCCCCAAAGTCGGTGGTCCGGATCTCCTGAACGGCCCGCGCCTGGGTGTCGAGGATTCTCTGGCGAAGAGCCGGGTTGCCCCTCACCTCGGCGAGGAGGGCGGCGACCTTCTCCGGGCTCTTGTCGTCGAGGAGAAGCCCTCCCCCATGCAGCGTCTCCGGCACCGCCCCGGCGTCGTAGGCGATCACCGGCACCCCGGCGTGCATGGCCTCCTGGAGGGGCACGCAGAAGCCCTCGTGCTCGGAGAGACAGAGGAAGGCGTCGGCAACCCGGTAGTAGGCATAGAGATCGTCGTCGTCGACCTGGCCAGTGAAGACCACGCCGTCCGCCCCCAGGGTGGACACCAGCTCCTGCAGACGGCTGAGGTAGCGCTCGAAGCCCCGGGTGTCGCCGACGAGAAGCAGCCGGCTCGAGGGATCGAACCACCTCTGGTAGTAGGCGAAGGTGCGGATCAGGTCGTCGATCTTCTTGTTGGGAATGATCCGTCCCACGAAGAGGATGTTGGTGCGACCGTCGTCGTACAGCCGGCCCACGACCGGGGAGGGGCGCCTCTCGTAGCGGGGAAAGTCGAGGACGATGGGGAGCACCGCGGTCCGGGGGTAGCCGGCCGCCTCGAGCTCCCGACGGTTGTACTCGCTGTCACCCAGGGCCAGCTCGGTGCGCGGGGCGAAGGCGGCCAGCTCCCGCCGCCCGTGGTGGCACAGCCCGGCGAGGTGGGGGTGGAAGCCGACAAAGAACCCGGCGGGAGTGATGTTGTGGTAGATCGACACCAGGCGGTCCGGGGCCCGGTAGATCAGGCGGCTCGAAGCGCTGCCGATGGAGAAGTGGAAGAGGCACACCGTCTCCGGGGAGGAGACCTCCCGGTACTTCCAGAGAGGGCGCGCGAGGTGCGACATGCGAGGGTGGACCTTCTCGGCGAAGATCTCCGACTCGAAGCCGGCTTCCCGCAGGTGCTTCTGGATGGCCAGGGCCTCGTTCGAGATGGCGTCCCCGTAGGAAAGGGCGGCCAGCAGCTGCGGAACAGGAGGCGTCACCCGCGATCGGGCTCCGCGCCCTCCGAGCCGTCCCGATAGACGACCATCGACTCGAGGGTCTTCTCCCTCCGGGCGAGCAGGTCGAGCCGGGCTGCGAGCTGGAGGTTACGGGACTTCAGCTCGCGCACCTCCAGGTTCAGCCGGGTCAGCTCCACGACGAGGTTGTGGAAGAGGTGAGCTGAGTAGCGATTGAGGTCGGACTGGCGCGAGAGGGCGGAGATCATCGGATTGGGGTTCCAGAACAGCTTCTGGATCGGACGAAGAGCCCGGCGAAACATCTCGAGAGCCTGCCCCACGGCACCCCGGCTCGAGCGATAGAGGGTCTCGGGGTCGAAGGAGTAGTTCCACTGAGCGTCCCGGGCCCGGAGCTCTTCGAGCAGGGCGCCGGGCACGTCGCCCGTATCCAGGACCGGCTCGAGATCCCGCTCCGCGAGGGCCTGGAGCTCGGCGTCGTCGTAGAGCCCCTTCTTCTTCTCCTCGATGCGCTGGCGGATCGCGAGCTGGACCGCCTCGACGTCGACTCCCTCGGCCTTGATCTCGAAGCTCATGGCTTGTCGTTACCCCCCTCGGGGCATCGGCGCCCCGGGCGCCCCGTAGACGATGACCACGACGGCCACTGCCCACAGCGCCACCGCCGCCAGCAGCGGCCGGTCCGTGAGCAGGATGTCCGTTGGGCTGCCTCCCCGCTCCCGGCGGTGGACGAGGTAAAGATAGCGGAAGATGCCGTAGAGCACGAAGGGAATGGTCAGTGCCAGCCGCTCGGTCTCGTACTTCGCCACCGTCTCCGGGGCCATGGTGTAGAAGGCGTAGGCGGTGACGCAGGACGCGGTGACGACCGAGATCATCTGATCGAGAAGGTAGGGGCTGTACTCGGCCAGGATCTGCCGGTGCTCGCTCGCCGCCGCGTCGAGGGAGACGAGCTCGTGGCGGCGCTTGGCGAGGGAGAGGAAGAGGGCGAGCAGGATGGTGCAGACGAGCAGCCAGCTGCTGAAGCGGACGTCGATCGCGAGAGCCCCGGCCACGGCCCGGATGACGAACCCGAGGGAGATGGCCAGCACGTCGAGGATGACGACGTTCTTGACCCCGAACGAGTAGGCGAGATTCAGCAGTACGTAGAAAAGGCCGGCGGCGGCGAAGCCCGGGCCGAGGGCCAGCGAGGCGCCGAGCCCACCGGCGAGCAGAAAAGCGACGGCCACACGCGCCACCCCCACCGGCAGCTCGCCGCTGGCCAGGGGCCTCGAGCGCTTCTGCGGGTGGAGCCGATCCTGCTCGAGGTCGCGGAGGTCGTTCACGAGGTAGACGGCACCGGAGAGGACGCAGAAGATGGCGAAGGCCAGCCCTGCACGCAGGACCGCGTCGGGCTCGAACAGGTGCTTCGAGAAGACCAGCGCAGCCAGAACCACCAGGTTCTTGGTCCACTGGTGGGGCCGGAGCGAGACAAAGAGCGCTCGGGGGAGGGTCATCGGCCCCCACTGCGGCACCGGTGGCGCGAGCGAGCCTCAGCGGGCCCGCCCGCCACCGGATCGTCAGGGATCACGACTTGAAGCTGTTGACTGCCTCGTCTTCCGACTCGTAAGTCTCGAATACGGTCAGGAGCTTGGTGATCGACAGGAGGTCCTCGATCTTCTTGGTGAGGTTCAGCAGCTTCAGCTTGCCGCCCTTGCGGCTCACCGTGGTGTACGTGCGGACGATCTCACCGAGTCCGGCGGAGTCCACGTACGGCACCTCTGCCAGGTTCAGAAGGATCTTGGTCTGCCCGGAATCGGCCAGCTTCGTCACGGCCTCCCGGAGAGCGTCGTCCCCCTCACCGATCAGGATCTTCCCGTGAAGATCCAGGATCACCACGTCATCAACCTGGCGCTCGACGATCTTCATGGCGGCTATTCTCCGTGTGGATAGTCAGTTGCGAAAA
>JAJDNS010000158.1 GCA_022340585.1 Acidobacteriota bacterium | reverse complement strand
CCCACCTCGAGAAGCGCCCGTCCGGAGTCGGCCAGGAGAGTGGCCACCCCCTCGCGGAACCGAACCGTCTCTCTCAGGTGTCGTGCCCAGTACTCCGGGCTCACCGCCTCTTCGGTGCGGATCCAGGTCCCGCTCACCGTGGACACGAACGGGATCCGGGGCTCGTCGAGGGCGACCGACCGCACGTGCTCGGCGAAGGGTTCGATGGCCTCGTCCATCATCGCGGAGTGGAAGGCGTGGGAGGTGTGGAGGGCGCGGCAGACGATCTCGTCCGCGGTGAGGGCGGCCTCCAGCCTGGCGATCTCCTCGTGGGGGCCTGCCACCACGCAGAGACCGGGGGCGTTGTCGGAGGCGATGGTGAGCTCGGGACCCAGCCGCTTCTCCACCTCGTCGGCGTCGAGGCGGACCGACAGCATGGCCCCCTCGGGCTGCGACCCCATGAGCTTCCCGCGGGTGGCCACGAGACGCAGCCCGTCGTCGAGGCTCATCACGCCGGCCAGCACCGCGGCCACGAACTCGCCCACGCTGTGGCCGATCATGGCCTGGGGTTGCACTCCCCAGGAGATCCACAGCTGGGCCAGCGCGTACTCGGTCACGAACAGCGCCGGCTGGGTGATCTCGGTGCGCCGAAGCGCATCGGCGGCCTCCGCGCTGGCGGTGTCAGTGGCAAAGACGATCCGGCGCAGGTCGCGTCCGAGAACCGGCTCCAGCACCTCGGCGCAGTAGTCCACCATCGCGCGGTAGGTGGGCTCGTCGCGGTAGAGCGTCGCCCCCATCCCGACGTACTGCGCTCCCTGGCCGGGGAAGAGGAACGCGACCTCCGGCGGCGCCGTCTCCACCTTGCGGGTGAAGACGCGCAGCGGATCCCGGTCGCCGAGGAGGGTGACGGCCTCGGCCGCATCCGCCGCAACGAGGGCGCGCCGATGGGCGAAGGCCCGGCGCCCGAGCATGAGGGTGTAGGCCACGTCGGCGAGGTCGACGTCCGGGTGCGCGATCAGGTGGTCGCGCAGCCGGGACGTCATGGCATCGAGCGCCGACGGCGTGCGCGCGGAGAGCAGCAGCAGCTTCTTCGCACGCGAGGCACCGGAAGGCTCGGGCGCCGGCGCCTCCTCCACGACCACGTGGGCGTTGGTGCCGCCGACGCCGAAGGAGCTGACCCCGGCCCGGCGAGGGGTCTTCCCGCTCGGCCAGTCCGCGAGCCGGTCGTTGACGTAGAAGGGGCTCGACTCGAAGTCGATCTTGGGGTTGGGCGACTCGTAGCCCAGGCTGGGGGGGATCTTCCCGTGGGTGAGGGCGAGGGCGGTCTTGATGAGCCCGGCCGCGCCGGCCGCGGTCACCAGGTGACCGATGTTGCTCTTGATCGATCCGATGGCGCAGAAGCCTCGATCCGTCACCCCTCCCTCGCGGAAAGCCTGGGTCAGGGCCTCGATCTCGATGGGGTCGCCGAGGGGGGTGGCGGTGCCGTGGGTCTCCACGTAGGTGATGGAGCGGGGATCCACGCCCGCCATCTCCTGGGCCGCCCGGATCACCGCCGCCTGGCCGTCGACGCTGGGCGCGGTGTAGCTCGCCTTCTGCCCGCCATCGTTGTTGATGGCCCCGCCCTTGAGCACGCCGTAGAGGGTGTCGCCGTCGGCGAGGGCGTCCTCCAGGCGCTTGAGCGCCACCATGGAGACGCCGTCGTTGAAGGTGGTGCCCTGCGCCTGGGCGTCGAACGTCCGGGTGTGTCCATCGGGCGAGAGCATCCCGCCTTCCTGGTACTCGTAGCCGCTCCGCGGCGGGCAGGTGACCGCCGAGCCCCCGGCCAGGGCCAGGTCGCACTGGTGCGAGCGGAGGCTGTGGAACGCCTCCACCACCGCGAACAGCGAGGTCGAGCACGCGCTCTGCACTGCCACCGCCGGCCCGGTGAGATTGAGGCGGTGGGCAACGCGGCTGGCCAGAAAGTCCTTGTCGTTCGAGGTGACGACCTGGGTCGTGCCCACGCGTTCCATGAGCTCGGGGCGGGTGATGAGATGCTTCCAGAGATAGGTGGCGGTGAACATGCCCCCGAAGACACCGATCCGTCCCGCCTCCTCCTCCGAGAGGTAGCCCGTCTCTTCCAGGACCTCCCAGGCGACCTCGAGGAAGAGCCGGTGCTGGGGGTCCATCACCTCCGCCTCCTTCGGGGGAATGCCGAAGAAGGCGGCGTCGAACATCTCCACGTCGCGCAGGATGCCCCGGGCCCGGACGTACGAGGGATCCTCGGTCAGGCTCGTGGGGAGGCTCGGGTCGAGCTCCTCGGGCTCGAAGAAGGTGATCGATTCGACGCCGTCGCACAGGTTCTGCCACAGCTCGCGCACGCTCGCCGCGCCCGGGAACCGCCCCCCCATGCCGACGATGGCCACGTCGTCGAGGCCGACGTTGGCGGGGCGGCGCTCGCGGACGCGCCGGGTCTTCGGGGACGGGCCCGTCGAGCCTCCGTCGATTCGCGCCGCCACCGCTTCCACGGTCGGGTCCTGGAAGAAGCGGACCACCGGCACGTCGACCTTCTTCTGGTCCCGCACGCGAGCCAGGAGCTTGAGGGCCAGAAGCGAGTTGCCGCCGAGCTCGAAGAAGTTGTCGCGGATGCCCACGCCCCGGATGCCCAGGACGTCCTCGAACAACGCCACCAGGTCCTTCTCCGCGGGTCGAGTGGCGGCCACGAACTCCCCCTCGAGGTCGGGGCGATCCGAGGCGGGTGCGGGCAACCGGCGCTGGTCCACCTTCCCGTTGGGGGTGAGGGGCAGGGCCTCCATCCACACGAACGCCGAGGGGACCATGAACTCGGGCATGCGGGGGGCCAGGAACTCGCGGAGGACCGTGGCCCGTGGCGGATCCTGGCCCTCTCGGGCGACGAGGTAGCCCACCAGGCGCTTGACGCCGGGGCGATCCTCCCGGGGTGCGACCACGGCGGCCTTCACCGCAGGGTGCTTGTTCAGGGCCTCCTCGATCTCCCCCGGCTCGATCCGGAAGCCGCGGACCTTCACCTGCTTGTCCGCGCGGCCGCCGAACTCCAGGACCCCTTCGGGGCGCCAGTAGACGAGGTCGCCGGTTCCGTAGAGCCGTCCTCCCGGTGTGCCGAAGGGGTCGGGGACGAAGCGCTCGGCGTTGAGCTCGGGACGTCCCCGGTAGCCCGCGGCGACGCCGGGTCCGCCGACCCACAACTCTCCCAGGACGCCGGTGGGCACCGGCTTCATGCGCTCGTCGAGCACGTAGACAGTGGTGTCGCGGATGGGCTTCCCGATGGGGATCGAGAGGGTCCCTTCGGGCAGGTCCCGGGGGACCACGTGGGCCGTGGTGACGACGGTGCACTCGGTCGGGCCGTAGGCGTTGGAGATTCGCAGGTCGGGCAGGGCGGCGTACGCTCGTCGCACGTGTGCCGGCGACATGGCTTCACCGCCCATCAACACGTGACGCACTCCCCGAAGACAGCGCGGGTCCTCATCGACCACCGCGTTGAATATCGCGGTGCTCATGATCATGGAGTTCAGGCGGTGGCGTTTGATCGCGGCGGAGAGGCCAGCGGCGGTGGGGATCCGCTCGGGATAGACGAACAATCGCCCGCCGTTCAGGAGCACGGACCAGATCTCGAGGACGGAGGCGTCGAAGGCGAGGGACAGCATGTGAAACCCCGCCGTCTCGGGGCCGAAGTCCATATAGTCGACGGCCCGCACCAGCCGGTTCACGCCCCGGTGAGGGATCTCGGTGCCCTTCGGCGCCCCGGTCGAGCCCGAGGTATAGATGATGTAGGCGAGACTCTGCGCGGTGGCCGGGCACTCTGGCGTGGAGGGATCCTCCGAGCTCAGCCTCTCGGTCAGATCCTCGAGCACCAGGACCCGCGCCTTCTCGCTCTCCACACGCTCGGCCAGCCTGCGGTGGGCCAGGACGAACGGGGCGTCGGCGTCTTCGAGAATGAAGCGGAGCCGCTCGGCGGGATGCGACGCGTCGAGGGGGAGGTAGGTTCCCCCCGCCTTGAGAACGCCGAGGAGTGCGACCGGGACGTCCTCGTTTCGCTCCAGGCAGAGGCCCACCACCGTCTCCAACCCCACCCCGAGACCCTGAAGGTGACGGGCCAGCTGGCTGGACCGCGCGTCGAGCTCGGCGTACGTGAGCGGCCGGTCGTCGGAGACGACGGCCAGCGCGTCGGGCCGCTCCGCGACGTGCTCGGCAAAGAGGTCGGGGATGGTGGCCTCGGGACGGTGGTCGACCGCCGTGCGATTCCATTCGACCAGCAGCCGCTCTCGCTCCCGCTCGTCGAGGAGGTCGATTTCTCCGAGGGGGACCGGCGGGTCCGTGACCAGGCCCTGCAGTGCCCGGTCCAGGTGGTCGAGGAGCCGGGGTAGGATCCACTCGTCGAAGCGCTCGGCGTCGGCGTCGGCCCACAGGTGCAGCCGTCGTCCGGGACGCACTCCCACCACGAGGGGCCAGCCCCCGGTCTCCGATGCCGGCTCGCCGAACACGAGCACGCTCTCGGTCAGGGGCAGACCCTCCGGCAGGTCGGTCCAGCCGCGCGCCTCGTCGAGGGCCACGGCTCCGGCCGCCTCGCGCCGCCCCGCCGCCTCCTCGCAGGTGCGCAACCAGGTGGCGGCATCCTGACCCCAGCTCACCGTGACCCGCTCCGGGCGGAGCTGCGCGGCGTCCAGACCCTCACCGAAGCCGAAGAGGACGTCGTCCTCCCGGCTGTAGAGAGCGAGGAGCAGCGCCCACGCGCCCGCCGCCACGGTGGCCAGCTTGATCTCGTGGCACTTGCAGAAGCTCTCGATCGGCCGTGCCGAGGGGCCGGTCAGTCGCGCCTTCCGGCGCGGGCCGTCCGGTGCCACCGCTCGCGCCGGGGCCCGGTCGAGCCACAAGGGGGTGGGAACGCTGAAGCCGGCCAGGTCGTCTCGCCAGAAGTTCTCCGGGCTCGATGTGCTCACTCCTCACCCTCCGCGCGGCGGCTCTCGATCCAGCGCCACCGGGCATGTCGCACGTGCCAGCCGTGCCCGCGCACCGCGATCGCGGCCACGTAGCCGTCTTCCGGCTCGAGGGAATGGAGGGAGAATCGGTCTGCCTCTTCGGGATCTCCGAGGGTGCGGAGGAGTCGCGGCGTGTCCCCGGGCTTCAGCGTGACGTCGAAGCTGTCGAGGGGCCGGGCCAGACCGTCGCCGAGAGCCTTGAGGAAGGCCTCCTTGCGGGTCCAGGCGGCGAAGAACGCACGGAACCTCGCGGGCTCGGGAACCGCCGCCAGCTCCGCCGTCTCCCGGGGTGAGAAGAACGAGCGGGCCACCCCGTCTGCGTCGGGGATCGGGCGCACGCGCTCGACGTCCACGCCCAGGTCACTGCCCCGGGCCAGCGCACACACTGCGAGGCTGTCGGTGTGGGCGAGGTTGAAGGTGACCCCGCTCCGGTCGTCGGCCAGGGCGGGCTTGCCGTGGGGGCCGTACTCGAAGCGCAGCGAGGCGGCGTCGGTGGCCAGGTACTGGGCGAGGAGAAGGCGCAGAAACGCCCGCCCGGCCACGAAACGGTTTCGATCGCGAGGGAAGACGAAGCGGGCGGCACGCTCCCGCTCGTCGATCGAGAGGTACCCCTCCAGGTGGGCCCGGAGCGGCGCCGGCGGCTCGAGAGACGCCGACCACAGGTCGACGGTTCCCCCGCCCTCGCTCTCCCCAACGACACGTCCTGCTTCTTCGAACGGAGTCACCCCGAGCGACACGCGACCTCCTAGGAGACGCCACGAACCGGGAGGGAGATGCGGGCCGGGACGGTGAAGGCAAGGTAGCACGAAACCTTCGATCCTGAAAAGACCGTTGAGCCCTTTCTGCACGTTCTTGTGATCAGACTGGAGACGTGACGATCCCACGGGCTCTGGAGTGCGTCCTGCGTGTCCGGAAAACGTGCAGTCGACTGCCCCGGGCTCAGTCGAGCGTCCTGGGGTGCTTGACCGGCGGCAAGAGGGGCCATAGCCTGAGACCGGCCGTCGAGGTGAACCCCATGCGCCAGCTCGTCGAGTGCGTTCCCAACTTCTCGGAGGGAAGAGACGCGATCGTGATCGACGCGATTGCCGAGGCCATTCGTGCGACGAGCGGTTGCTCGCTCCTCGACGTCGACCCCGGACGCTCCACCAACCGTACCGTCTACACCTTCGTGGGCGCTCCCGAGGCCGTCGTGGAGGGTGCGCTGGCCGCGGCGCGCGTGGCCCGTGAGCGCATCGACATGCGACAGCAGAGTGGAGAGCACCCTCGGGTCGGCGCGATGGACGTCTGTCCCTTCGTCCCCGTCGCCGGTGTCACCATGAACGACTGCGTCGGCCTGGCCCGTGCGTTCGGCGAGCGCGTGGCGGCCGAGCTGGGGGTGCCGGTCTATCTGTACGGCCACGCCGCTCGGGCCGATCACCGCCGGACTCTGCGCCAGATCCGCGCCGGCGAGTACGAGGCCCTGGCCGAGCGGATCGTGACCCCGGACTGGAAGCCCGACTACGGCCCCGCGGAGTCTGTGCCGGAGTGGGGGGCCACCTGCTCCGGCGCCCGGGACTTCCTCATCGCCTACAACGTCAACGTCCTGGGGACGAAGGAGCAGGCGCACCGCATCGCCCTCGACATCCGCGAACAGGGACGCGGGCCCGACCAGCCGGGACGCTTGAAGGCGGTCCGGGCCATCGGCTGGTGGGTCGACGAGTACGACCTCGCCCAGGTCTCGATCAACCTCGAGGACTACCGCACCACGCCGCCGCACGTGGCCTTCGAGGCGTGCTCCGAGCAGGCCCGGGGTCTCAGCCTCGCGGTGGCCGGCTCCGAGCTCGTGGGCCTCATCCCCCTCGAGGCGATGCTCATGGCCGCCGAGCACTACATCGAGAAGGAGAACCTCTTCATCCTCGACGAGCGCCAGAAGATCCGCCTCGTGGTGGAGAGGCTGGGACTGTCGTCGGTGCAGCCCTTCGTGCCGGAGAAGAGGGTCATCGAGTACATGATCCCCGCAGCCGAGGACGAGCCGCTCGCCTCGATGAGCGTCCGCTCCTTCGTCGAGCTTCTCGGCGCCCGCACGGCGGCTCCCGGCGGAGGCTCGGCCTCGGCCCTCGTCGCCGCGGTGGGAGCGGCCCTGGGGGCGATGGTCGGCTGGATGACCTACGGCAAGCGCAGGTTCGAGGCCAAGGACGCCACCATGCGGAGGCTGATCCCGCCGCTCCACGGCGCGATGGAGGCGCTCCTCCCCATGATCGACCGCGACACCCGGGCCTTCGACGGCTACATGGAGGCCCTCGGGATGCCGAAGGGCACGGAGGCGGAGAAGGCGGAGCGGCACCGGGCGATGCAGGAGGGCCTGAAGGCCGCGGTCCAGGTGCCGCTGGAGGTGATGCGGCTCGCCGATGGGGCCTGGGACGCGATGGTGGAGATGGCGGCGCACGGAAACGTCGCCTCCCGCTCCGACCTCGAGGTCGGGGCGAGGGCCCTCGAGGCCGGGATCTGGGGCGCGTCTCGCAACGTGGCCATCAACCTTCCCGGGATCGACGACGACGCCTTCCGCGAGACCGCCGCGGAGGAGGCGGCCGCCCTCGCGGCCCGAGCCGCCGCGAAGCGCGACGAGCTGCTGGCCGCCTGCGCTGCGCGCGAAGAATGAACCGCAGCGTCTTCACCATTCCGAAGATGGACTGCGCGGCCGAGGAGCAGCTGGTCCGCATGGCCCTCGACGGCGTCGAGGGAGTCCCCCGGCTTTCGTTCGACCTGGGGAGGCGCACGCTCACGGTCTGGCACGAGGGGGTGCCGGGCGTCATCTCCGACAGGCTCGACCCTCTCGGGCTCGGCGCGGCCTTGTCCGAGACCAGGCCGGCGACCTCGGAGGGCGAGGCCGCCACCGACGCGACCGAGTCGCGCACCCTCTGGATCCTCCTGGCGATCAACGGGATCATGTTCGTGGTCGAGATGGTGGCGGCCTGGCTCGCCCAGTCGACGGGTCTCCTCGCCGACTCCCTCGACATGCTCGCCGACGCCACCGTCTACGGCGTCGCGCTCTACGCCGTCGGCCGCTCCGCGCTCCTCAAGCGGCGGGCTGCTCACCTCACGGGCTGGCTCCAGGGAGTCCTTGCCCTGGGAGTGCTGGGAGAGGTCGTCCGACGGCTCCTGTTCGGCAGTACCCCGGAGGCGCCGCTGATGATGGGGATCGCCCTCCTGGCCCTGGCCGCCAACGTCGCGTGCCTCCTGCTGATCTCCCGGAACCGGCACTACGGGATCCACATGATGGCGGTCTTCATCTGCTCCGCCAACGACGTGATCGCCAACGCCGGAGTCATCGCGGCGGCGGTCCTCGTGGCCTGGACGGGATCGAACCTGCCCGACCTCGTCATCGGGACGACCATCGGAATCGTCGTCCTCGTCGGCGGGGTCCGGATCCTGCGTCTGCGCTGAACCTGGTGCGCGGGAGCGCTCTGCCCGACTACTCGAACTCGCGGCGGGGTGGGGCCTGCTCCGCACCCACACGGCCCGCGGCGATGTCGGCCTTGAAGTAGTTCTCGCCGCGGACGGGCGCCCCCGCCATGCGCCGCAGCAGCGTGATCTGCCCCACGTGGGTCAGGGCATCGGCGAGCGGCCCCTGGAAGATCCTCTCGGCGGAGAAGCCAAGGGGTTGCGGTGCCGCCAGTCTCTCGTCCAGGACGGCCAGTCCCTCGTGGAAGCGCGCGACTTCCTCCTCCCAGGGCCGGGGGGGCGCATCGTGCCAGACGTGCCGACCATCGGCGAGGCCCAGAGCCCAGTCGAGCAGGTCGCCCACGTGGGCGAGAATCTCGACCGGTGTCCTGAGTGACGGCACCGCGCGGTGGTCGGCGAAGCCGTCGGGGGCGTCGCGCACGGCCTTTCCGCCCCGGTAGGCCAGCGTGGCGAGGGTGTGGCGGAGCAGCGACCGCTCCGCCTCCGGCCCGGCCAGGGAATGGGGGGGCGGCGTGGCGCTCATCATTCGGCCTCCT
>JAJDNS010000153.1 GCA_022340585.1 Acidobacteriota bacterium | reverse complement strand
AATTGTGGCCTAGACGCTTGGCTCCTCGGAAACCCATGGGCGACCGTCCTTCTCATCGGGTCAAGCCGCCATCCGTCGAGGGGGATCTCTCTCCAGAGGCGATCCGCGCCCAACTCGAGCGCATCCTCGCACACCGAGACTTCGAGGCCACCCAGCGCACCCGCGATTTCCTGCGTTTCGTGGTGGAGGAGACGTTGGCCGGAAGGGCCAAACGGTTGAAGGGCTACACGATCGCCATCGAGGTCTTTGGCCGGCCGAAGGACTTCGATGCCAACCTCGATCCGATCGTGCGCATCCAGGCCGGTCGGTTGAGGCGGGCGCTGGAGCACTACTATCTGGTTGCGGGCGGGGTCGACCCCATCCGCATCGATGTTCCCAAGGGCCGGTACGTTCCCCGCTTTTCGGAGCAGAACGGCGTGTCCCTGGAAGCCCCGGTCGGGGGAGCCACCGGCGCCGGTGTGGATTTTGCTTCCAACGGCCCGACGATCGCGGTTCTGCCCCTCGCGGACGTCTCCGAGGATGCGGTGGGACGCTTCTTCGTGGACGGTCTCGTCGAAGAGTTGATCGGCGAGTTGAACCGCTACGAGAACGTGCTGTCGATCCCCGGCCGTGACGTTGCCCGGCCGGTGGAGAGCGGACACCGGCTGCGGGATCTCAGCCGCGAGCTCGGCGCACGGTTCTTCGTCGGCGGGAGCGTGCGGCGGGACCCGGCCACCCTGAAGGTCGCCGCCCATCTCACCGACGCCGCAACCGGGCAGCAACTCTGGAGTGACAGCTTCAGGTTCGCTCCGGAGGCGGCGACGCTGATCGAGACCCAGGAGACCATCGCCCGGAGCGTGATCGCCGGCGTCGCCGGCGTCTACGGGGCCATTGCGACCCGGCTTTCCCGGGAATCCCGGGGAAAGGCCCCCGCCGACCTGAGCAGCTACGAGGCGCTGCTGCGCTACCACCACTACATGCTCGTCATGACGCCGGAGGCGAGGGAGGAGGCCTCGGCAGCCCTCCGGCAGGCCACCGAGCGGGAGCCCGACTACGGTCCGGCCTGGTCGGGGCTCGCCAACCTCTTCGCCCACGCCCACGTCTTCGATCTTCCGGGGATCGAAGCGCCCTTGGATCGGGCGATGGAGTACGCGCAGCGAGGCGTGGCCCTGGAACCCACGAGCCAGCTGGCACGCACGATCCTGGCGTACGTGTTTCTCCTTCGTGGCGAAATGGCCTCCTTCTCTCGGGAGGCCGAGGCCGCGCTCGCCCTGAATCCCTATGCGCCCGACTCCATCGGGACCCTCGGATACCTCTATGTCTACGCCGGTGAGTTCGAGCGCGGCGTCGCTCTCGTCGAAGAGGCCATCCGCCTCAATCCGTGTCATCCCAAGTGGTTTCATCATGCGCTCTGCGCTGCCCAGTTCGCCCGGGATCGCTACGAAGACGCCTACAGGATGGTCTCGAGGGCCGGATTCCAGGTCGGCTTCTGGGACTCCGTCATCCGGACTGCGGCCCTCGGGCACCTCGGACGACTGGACGAGGCGGCGGCAAGCGCCCGGGAGCTGCTGGAACTCGTACCGGACTTCGAGAAGCGGGCGCACCTCATCGTGGGTCGGGGCACGAGATCCGATGCGGTGGTGGAGAGGACCATCGACGGCCTCCGAATGGCGGGCCTGAGGATCGACGGATAGACCTGTGGCCCCGGGCCCTCCCTGCCGTGCCGGAGCCTCTCCCATGGCGACCACTCGACCGACCCTGCCGCTGGTGCTGCTCGTGGCGGGCCTCCTCTCGAGCTGCGGGGGTGAGGGCGGCGGCTCCGCGGCATCGGGGGAGAACGCCCTCGATCTCTCCTCTGCGACCTTCGTCGGACGGGACGCCTGCCGCTCCTGCCACGCCGCAGAGACCGCGGCCTGGCGAGGGTCCCACCACGACCTCGCCCTCGACGTGGCCACCGACTCCACGGTGATCGGGGACTTCGACGACGCCTCGTTCTCGCACCTGGGAATCACGCATCGGTTCTTCCGCCGGGATGGCGGCTACTGGGTCGAGACCGAGGGCCCCGACGGTGTCATGGCCGAGTACCGGGTCACCCACGTCATCGGTGTGGAGCCGCTCCAGCAGTACCTGACGCCCTTTTCCGGCGGTCGGCTTCAGACCCTTCCCACGACCTGGGACGCCCGGCCGGCCTCGGAGGGTGGACAGCGCTGGTATCACATCTACGGTGACGAGCGCATTGAACCCGACGACCCGCTCTTCTGGACGACGGTCAACCAGAACTGGAACCATCAGTGTGCCGAGTGTCACTCCACCGACCTGCGGAAGGGGTACAGGAGCGGCGCCGACACCTATCGGACCGAGTACGAAGAGATCGACGTGAGCTGCGAGGCGTGCCACGGTCCGGCCTCGGTCCACGTGGAGCGGGCCCTGGCGGCCGAGGCGGGGGGGACGGCCTACAAGACGCCTCCGGGCGGTGACCTCCCGGTCCGCCTGGCGCCGCCCCCCGGCGCGTGGATGTGGAGCGACAGGGCGGGGAAGCCGGTCCGGTCCGCCCCGCCGGGCTCGAACCGGCAGATCGACACCTGCGCCCGGTGTCATGCTCGACGGGGGGCAGAGACGAGCCGCTTCACCTATGGCGAGGCGTCCTTCCTGGATACCCATCGGCCCTCCACTCCTCGGGCGCCTCTCTACTTCCACGACGGTCAGATCCTGGACGAGGTCTACGTCTACGGGTCGTTCCTGCAGAGCCGGATGTACCAGGCCGGCGTCCTGTGCTCGGACTGCCACGAGCCCCATTCGAACGGGACCCGAGCGCCCGGTCCGCTGCTCTGCATGACCTGCCATTCGGCGGCGGTCTACGACGGGCCGCAGCACGACTTCCATCCGAGGGCCCAGGCCGCCGGCCCTTCGGCGCCCCCGTACCGCCGCCCCGCCGTCGACGAGACGCCGGACTGCCTGTCCTGCCACATGACGGAGCGGACCTACATGGGCGTCGATGACCGGGGCGATCACTC
This sequence comes from Acidobacteriota bacterium, assembly GCA_022340585.1. Lineage (GTDB taxonomy): Bacteria > Acidobacteriota > Vicinamibacteria > Fen-336 > Fen-336 > JAJDNS01. Next base: position 269 of record JAJDNS010000153.1, on the reverse strand, counting down.
CTTTCGCATCCCCCGCCCGGACCTCACCCGCACCCTCGGCTCCCCGAACGCCTGCAACGGGTGCCACTCCGAGGAGGGCGCCGACTGGGCCACCGACCACCTCTCGGAGTGGTACGGTTCGAACCACCGGGGCACCCTTCCCCACTACGGCGTGGCCCTCGCCGCCGCCGCAGAGGGCGGGCCCGCGTGGCCCCAGGGGCTCGTCGAGGTCATCGAGACCGACTCCCTCCCCGCGATCGTCCGGGCCGCCGCCGTCGAGGCTCTGGCCC
>JAJDNS010000131.1 GCA_022340585.1 Acidobacteriota bacterium | reverse complement strand
CCGCGATCACCCGGACGTCGGCCTGACGCGTCCGGGCGGAGCCGAGGCGCTCGAACTGACCCTCCTGGAGGACCCGCAGGAGCTTCGGCTGGGTCTCGGGGGGGAGATCGCCCACCTCGTCCAGGAAGAGCGTTCCCCCGTCCGCCACCTCGAAGCGTCCGGCGCGGGCGGCCCCGGCCCCGGTGAAGGCGCCCTTCTCGTGGCCGAAGAGCTCGCTCTCCACGAGCCCCGACGGGAGGGCCGCGCAGTTCAGGGCCACCAGGGGGCGCGACCGTCGCGGGCTGTGGTCGTGGATCGCCCGGGCCAGAAGCTCCTTTCCCGTCCCCGTCTCGCCCAGCAGGAGGACGGTGGTGTCGGTGGGGCCCACTCTCTCCGCGGAGGTCAGCACCGTCTGCAGGGCGGCGCTCTGGCCGACGATCTCGTCGGCGTGGCGCACGGTGCGGACCTCCTCCCGCAGGTAGAGGTTCTCTCGTTCGAGCTGCCGGTTCAGGCGCGCGATCTCGTTGCGGCCCTGCTCGAGGGCCTCCTCCTGCCGCTGCCGGAAGACTGCGGCGGTCAGGATCTGCCCGTAGAGACGCACGCGCCGGACCAGGGGATCCGGCCATTCGCGGTGCTCGCGAAAGGCCCCCGCGGCCAGGGCACACACCGGCTGGCCCCGGACCAGGATGGGGACGGTGACGTTGGACTTGAGGCCGGCCCTCAGCGCGTACTCCCGCTCCTGGCGCGCCGCCGACGGAAGGTCCTCGGGGATACGCTCGGCGATGACCGTCTTCCCCGATCGGAGCTCGCCCACATACCAGGGAACCTGGGCGGCCTCCAGATCACCGGTCCCCGGGAGTCCTTCGACCGCCCACCAGTGGACCACATCGAAACGCCGTCCGTCCTCGGAGAACTCGAAGAGCGTCGCCCGGTCGGCGCCCAGGAGGCAGCAGAGCTCGCTCAGGGCCCCCCGGATCGCCTCGCCCAGCTCCTGACCGTGCAGCCCGATGAGACGGGACGACACATCCGCGAGCAGAAGCTCGAACCGGAGCACCGGGTCGTGCGGCTCATCGAGCATGAGGGAGGGCGTGAATCTACCACCGAGGTCCCGCGATCACAACACTTGGTGAGCAGGTCACAGGATGCCGGTGGCCGGGTGGCGCCGTAGTGGGGCCTCGAGGGAGCGCAAGCCGTTGAAGAGAAGCCGCTTGAGCGTCTGGCCGAGGCCCGGGCCTCGAGTGGCCCAGGTCTTGCCGGTACACCACCCTGTTGACCGCTAGAATCGATCTCACTGAAGCAGCGGGCGCCGTGTCCGTGCGCATCGCGGGCCGTCTCGACGAGCCGGCGGCCCGGGAGCTCCTGGAGCTCTGCCGCCGGCGCCCCGGGCGGCTGACCCTCGATCTCGAGGAGCTGGTCTCTCTCGACCGAGCCGCGGCGGAGATGTTGAAGGACCTGCGTGACGCGGGCGCCCGGATCGAGGGCGCCACACCCTACGTGAGGATGCTGCTGAACGGCGGCATGTGGGAGACCCTACCCGCCACCGATCTCGAGAGAGAGGACGAATGAACCCTGCTTCGAGGGTGAGCCGGCCGAGCCGCCGCGGGGCGAGATCCTCTACCTCGAGGTCAACTTCGCCGGAATAGACGGAAACATTGCGACCGGCGACCGTCAGGTCACCGGCTGCCCTGGAGACCAAAGGAGAACGAGAATGAAACGATACGATCGCCGGCCTGTTCCCCCCACCGTGATCCTGGCGGTGGCGCTGGGCCTGACCGTCGTGGGGTGCGCCCCCGGGGGACAGGACGGCGCGGCGGCCGGCGGAGAGACATCGGCCACGGCGGTGGCGCCGGTCCTGCCGTCCTGGGCCGAGGGCGCCACCCGCGACGCCATCGTCGCGTTCGTCGACCGTGTGACCGACCCCGCGAGCCCGGATTTCGTGCCCGAGGCCGAGCGCATCGCCACCTTCGACAACGACGGCACCCTCTGGGCCGAGCAACCGGTCTACGTCCAGATCCTCTTCGCCATCGACCGGGTCAAGGCCCTGGCCCCCGAGCACCCGGAGTGGGCAACGAAGCAGCCCTTCAAGGCGGTCCTCGACGGCGACATGGAGGCCCTGGCGGCCGGCGGCGAGCACGGCGTGCTCGAGCTCATGATGGCCAGCCACGCCGGAATGACGACCCTCGAGTTCGAGGAGATCGTGACGGACTGGATGGCCACCGCCCGGCACCCGAAGACCGGCCAACCCTTCACCGAGATGGTGTACCAGCCCATGCTGGAGCTCCTGGAGTACCTCCGCGCCAACGGCTTCAAGACGTTCATCGTCTCCGGGGGCGGCATCGAGTTCATGCGCCCCTGGACCGAGAAGGTCTACGGGATCCCGCCGGAGCAGGTGGTGGGCTCCAGCATCAAGACGAGATTCGAGATGCGCGACGGGACCCCGGTCCTCATCCGGCTTCCGGAGATCGACTTCATCGACGACAAGGAGGGCAAGCCGGTGGGTATCAACTCGCACGTCGGCCGCCGGCCCATCGCCGCCTTCGGCAACTCCGACGGGGACCTGCAGATGCTCCAGTGGACCGCCGCCGGCGACGGGCCGTCCTTTTGCCTGTACGTGCACCACACCGACGCGGAGCGCGAGTGGGCCTACGACCGGGACTCCCACATCGGGAGCCTGGACGAGGGGCTGAAGGAGGCCGAGGCCCGGGGCTGGACGGTGGTGGACATGAAGAAGGACTGGAAGACGGTCTTCGCGTTCGAGAATCGATGACGTACTGCACTGCTGAACAAGGAGGAAGGATGAAGAAGACGTGGACGGCGGTCCTCGCGGCTGCCGTCGTCGTACTCGGTTTCGTACCCGCCCAGGCCCAGGAGGGCCAGAAGCCCAACATCCTGGTGGTCTGGGGTGACGACGTGGGACAGTCCAACATCAGCGCCTACACCCGCGGGCTCATGGGCTATCGCACCCCCAACATCGACCGCATCGCCGAAGGGGGGATGATCTTCACCGACTACTACGGCGAGCAGAGCTGCACCGCTGGGCGCTCGTCGTTCATCACCGGCCAGAGCGTCTTCCGGACCGGCCTGAGCAAGGTCGGGCTGCCGGGGGCGGACCTGGGCCTCCGGGAGGAGGACCCCACCATCGCCGCCCTGCTGAAGGCTCATGGCTACGCCACCGGGCAGTTCGGCAAGAACCACCTGGGGGACAAGGACGAGCACCTGCCCACCAACCACGGCTTCGACGAGTTCTTCGGGAACCTCTACCACCTCAACGCCGAGGAGGAGCCCGAGAACGAGGACTACCCCGGTGACATGGTCCTTGCCGACGGCAGCACCTTCCGGCAGAAGTACGGCCCCCGGGGTGTCATCCACAGCTGGGCCGACGGGCGCATCGAGGACACCGGCCCCCTGACCAAGAAGCGCATGGAGACGGTCGACGACGAGACTTCGGACGCCGCCCTTCGCTTCATCGAGGATGCGGCCTCCAACGGCACGCCGTTCTTCGTCTGGTGGAGCGGCACGCGCATGCACTTCCGCACCCACGTCAGCGAGGAGAACATGGCGAAGGCCAAGGAGGTCTTTCCCGGCGCGGACGAGTACACCGCCGGCATGATCGAGCACGACGCCGACATCGGCAAGTTCCTCGACAAGCTGGACGAGCTCGGGATCGCGGACAACACCATCGTCTTCTACTCCACCGACAACGGGCCCCACTACAACACCTGGCCCGACGCGGCGGCGACGCCCTTCCGGGGCGAGAAGAACACCAACTGGGAGGGCGGCTGGCGGGTCCCGGCCATGGTGCGCTGGCCCGGCAGGATCGCGGCCGGCTCGGTGACCAACGAGATCGTCCACCACATGGACTGGCTGCCCACGTTCCTGGCCGCGGCCGGGGATAGCGACGTCAAGGACGAGCTCAAGAGCGGCGGCGTCCAGGCCATCGGCCGGAGCTACAAGGTGCACCTCGACGGGTACAACATCCTGCCGCTGCTCACCGGCCAGGCCGAGAGCAGCCCGCGCCACGAGATCATGTACTTCTCCGACGACGGCGACCTGACGGCGCTGCGGTACGACGACTGGAAGCTCATCTTCATGGAGCAGAAGGCCGTGGGGACCTTCCGCGTCTGGATGGAGCCCTTCGTCCCCCTCCGCGTGCCCCTGATCTTCAACCTGCGGCGCGATCCCTACGAGCGAGCGGAGATCACGTCGAATACCTACTACGACTGGATGCTGGACCGGGCCTACCTGCTGGTGCCGGCCCAGGCCTATGTGGGGCGGTTCCTGGAGACCTTCCAGGAGTTCCCGCC
>JAJDNS010000123.1 GCA_022340585.1 Acidobacteriota bacterium | reverse complement strand
TGAGTTTCGGGCGGAGCCCGCATCCCTGGACCGGGTGCGCCGGCAGCTGATGGCCGCGGGGTCCGACGTCGAGGGACGCTATGCCTTCAGCGTACCCGACTACATGAGACCCTCCCTCGGGCCGCGGGCGGCCGAGCTCTTTGGGGAGTACCTCCGTCTGGTCGAGCAGGCGCCCTGACTACTTCGCGGTCATGCGGAGGGCACCGTCGAGGCGGATGACCTCGCCGTTCAGGACCTCGTTCTCGACGATGTGGCGGACGAGGGCCGCGCACTCCTCGGGGCGTCCCAGGCGAGGAGGGAACGGGACCTGTGCCCCCAGGGAGGCGCGGGCCTCGTCGGAGAGACCGGCCGCATGGGGGTGTCGAAGATCCCCGGGGCGATGGCCACCACCCGGGTGCCGAAGCGGGCGAGCTCCCTCGCCACCGGGAGGGTCATCCCCACGATGCCGCCCTTGCACACCGATGGCGTCCGCGCTCACCGTATTGCCCTCTCGCCTGATCTGAATCGCGCCGAAGGCCTCCGGGGCCGCCCCGAGGACCGCCAGCTCCGACCGACCCCGGCTGCCGTCGGGCGCCAGCTCGTCCACCACCACCCACTGGGCCCTGTTGTACCGGTCGGTCCGCTCGGTGGCCCAGAAGACGAAGTCGGGAAGGGGGTCGTGGCGGTGTGACTCGATGAACGCGTCGATCGTCGCCGCGCGCTCGGGCCACCAGCCCACCCCGTGACCGGCGCCCTCCACGACCTCGAACGTGAGGTCGGCCCCGACCTTCTTCACGAAGTCCATCAGACTCCGCAGGCTCTCGGCCGGATAGAGTCGATCGTCGCTGCGGTTGATGACAAGCAGGCCCCTGGCGTGGAGGTTCGGCACGAACAGGGCGCCGTCGGTGCGGTTGTCCGGGTTCGCGAGCACGAGCGGGCTGCCGGAGAAGGGCAGGAAAGACGCCCACGGGTCGGGCTGCGCAAGGCAAAGAACCAGGCGCCGGTGCCGCCGTCCGAGACTCCGATCAGGCAGACCCGGTTCTCGTCCACGTTGTAGGTTCGCTTCACGTCGCGGAGAATGGCATTGACGTTCTCGACCTGGCTGGCCTCCCACCACTGGGAACCCGACCACGCAGCCGGCACGATCCCGATCGTGTCTCCCCGAAGGAGCCGCTGAGCCCTGGGCCACCACCGGTGCCCCCGGCCCCAGGCGGGGCGAGCGACGCCGCCGTGGAGCCGCTACGGTCTCGGCCGCAAAGAAGCGGCCGACGGCCCTGGTGAGCGCCGTGGCCGGGGCGGTTCCGGCCTCTTCCCCGACGGCTCCCTCCGGCCCGTTCGTCCACGTCGCGGCCGTTGCGACCGTCGCAGCCAGGGCGAGGGCCAACGTCAGCACACCTCCCGTCCTGGTCATGGAGACTCCCCCCCGGCCCTGGGCGCGCCCATTCCCCCTTCCAGCTTCGCCTGCCGACGATCATGACATGAAGGTCGACCCGAGCCGGCATCGGCGCGCCACGCCGGTACACGATCGGCGCCACGTAACGCGAAGCAATGCCTGCTTCTCTCTCCCATGAGAACCCCGCGACCGCTGGCCCCGAGGCGAACCCGGTCGCGGCAGGTCGAAGGAGAGGTGATCCATGGAAAGATACGCAATTCGAGGCCAGCGGCCTGGCCTCCCCGTCGGGCGAGCCCGCCACCGGCGGGGCCCCCGGGGGGCCCTGGTGGCACTGTGCGTCGGCGCGGGGCTCAGCGGCCTTCCCTGCCCCTCCCTGGCTCAGGACGCGCGCAGGGTGGAGACGGGGTCTCGCGTCCGACTCACCCTCCTGTCGAGTGGCAAGAAGGTCGTGGGGCGTTTCGTGGAAGCCAACGACGACACCCTCGTCCTGCACCGAAAGGGGGACGACGACCTCGACCTATTCCGTGTCCCTCGCCGCGACGTGGTGAAGGTCGAGGTGAGCGAGCGGCGGAGTCGAAAAGGTGCGGGGGCGGGCTATGGCGCCCTGGCCGGCATCGGTGCCGCCATCGTGGTGGGCCTGATCGCGGGTGAGAGCTGTTCCCCTCCACCCGCCGAGAACTCCTGGCTCACCTTCACGGAGTCCCTGGCTTCCAGTCTGTGCTTTGGCCGGACCGAGACCGCGCTGCTCACGGGCGTCCTCACCGTTCCGGCGGGTGCTCTCCTGGGGGCGGCCGTGGCCCCCGGGGAGCGGTGGCGGCCCGTGGACGGGGGCGCCGCCTCCGTGAGTCTCGGGCCCACGCCGGGGGGCGGGGTTGCGGCTCGACTGACCCTCCGCTTCTGACACGGGATCGGCCCGACGCCCCGGGGCACGCGCTTGCCGGGCCGCGGACACGGCCCGTAGAGTGGGTCATTCGGCCCATGCTCGAGAGCCCCCCCCGGATCCTCGCCCGCTTCCCCCGTCCGGTTCGTCTCCTCGTCCTCGGCACGCTCGTGAACCGCGTCGGCGCCCTCATCATTCCCTTCCTGACACTCGTGCCACTGCGCGACTTCGGTCTGTCCGAGGGCCAGACCGCCCGCTTGCTCCTGGCCTTCGGAGTCGGCACGCTGACCTCCCCCGTGGCCGGCGGTGTCCTGACGGACCGTCTCGGTCGGCGACGCACCCTCCTCACGAGCCTCCTGGGCTCGGGAGTGCTCGCTACGGCCATGGGCCTCGCCCCCTCCACGTCGGCCTGGGAATAGGAGGTTCAATCCGGGGCGGCGTCTGCGTGCGCGGCCAAGGAGGCCCTCTTGTGCCGCACCGGCGGTGTTCTAAGGCTGCTCTGCGCCCTGAGATGCTGAGGAGGGCGACGGGGTTTGGTGTCCGAGCCGTCCGGGCGCGCCCCTTGCCGGCAACTCCCCCCTGGCTCCGGTGGATTGAGCTGCGGAGCCGACTGCTCAGGCGATGTGGGCCACGGCGGACTGGGGTGGTGGGGGAGATCGAGAGACTCTGTCGCGTTTGCGGATGTGGTCGAGGATGCGCGTGATGACCTTCGTCTCGGTGATGAAGCCAATGACCCGCATCTCGGCGCCACACCGAGGACACACGAGCGGGTCCACCTCGTAGACCCGCCGGATGAGGTTGGCCCACCGGCGCCTCAGGGCCGCTCGCTCGGGCGGAGGCGGAACAGGCTCCTCAGCCTCGCCGGAGCCGTTCCCTTCGAGCCGGCTCTGCGCCTTTCGGCGTTGCCCCCGGGCCCGGTTCGAGTACGCCCCGTAGTAGCGCACGAGGTAGCGTCTGGGGTCCGGGATCTGGACCAGGACGCGCGCGACGAATTCCTCCGCGTCGACCCACTCGTCTTCCCCTGGCACCGACGCGTCGTGTCCGCCCTTGCGGGCGTAGACCACCTCCTTGGCGCCACGGGTGAAGCGCAGCCGAGCGAGGCTCACGGGCGAGCGCATCATGTACCGCACCAGCGCCTCGAAGTCCCGGCCATCTCCAGGATGCGCAAAGGCCCGGTTGTGAACGGAGAAGCCGCTGCGCCTCCACGACAGCAGAAGCTCGATCCGCTCCGGGCTGAGTAGCCCCCGGCCCCGCAGCAGGGCCAGCACCTTGTGGCGGAACAGCTCTTCGGCGGCTCGCTCGTCCACATACGGCACCGGGACCCATTCCCCAGAGGCGGTCCAGCCACCGCGCGTCACCAGGGCGTGGACGTGGGGGTGGAAGTTGGCCCGGTCCCCGAAGGTCTGGACCACGGACACGATCCCGGATCGGAACCCCTCCTCCTCCTCGGCCGCCGCCGCCATCTGAGCTCTCGGACGCGGTCCGTTTCTTCCCCGGCGGGTCTCTCCCCGCTCTCTTGGGGGCCGTGGAAGGGTGCAATCCGCCCTGATTCGCTCAGAACGTCCACGAAGAGAGCGAATCCAAGAGAAATCCAAGGACTCCCGCTCCGGTCACGGGGAGAGAATGCGCCGGGGGTGTTTGGGCCCGGCAGATGCCCTGCGATCAACCCTCGCCAGCGGGAGGGACTTCCATGGAGAGCGACCGAGTGGGCTGGACGCGCGCACCGGGGGCCGCGTGGCCGCTCGTCCTCGTGGCGGCCGTGCTGCTCTGGCCCACACCGGCCGTCGCCCAGCGCTTCACCGCCGAGCTGAGCGGGACGGTCGTCGACGAGGTCGGCGGCGCTCTTCCGGGAGCCAGGGTGACCCTCGTGCAGGAGGCCTCGCGCTCGAGCCGCCACGTGGTCACGAACGATCATGGGTTCTTCACCTTCTCGGCCGTGCCCGCCGCGACCTACACCCTGACCATCGAGCTTCAGGGCTTCGCCTCCCACGAGCTCACGGACATCGTGCTGCGCGCGGGCGACAGCCGGACGGTCCGCCAGATCCCGCTGAAGCTGGCCGCGCGGGCAGAGACGGTGTCGGTGAGCGCGGAGATCGAGCGGACGCCGCTCAACAGCGGTGAGAAGAGCGTGACGCTGGGCGAGCAGGTCATCGAGGAGATTCCCCTCGTCTCCTCGAATGCAGGTGAGCTCCTCCGTCTCCTGCCGGGGATGACACCCCGGTCGGAGGGGGCGGAGAACCGCCCCGCGTTCACCGGAGAGGTGATCGGCATCAACGGGAGCGGGGAGGCGGCCCCCTTCGGGCAGAGCCCCTTCGGCAACTACTCGGCCAACGGGTCACCGGTGGGGGTCTTTGACCTCACCATCGACGGCGCCCCGGCCACGGATCCCGGCGGCACGGCGTCCTCCGTGAACCCGAACACCGAGATGGTGCAGGAGTTCAAGGTCCTCCAGTCGAGCTACGGGGCGGAGCACGCCAAGGGTCCGGCCTCCATGACCGTGGTCAGCAGGTCGGGGGGGCGCGACCTCCACGGATCCGGGTTCCTCTACTTCCGGGACTACCACCTCAACTCCAACGACTGGTACGCCAACAAGGTGGGGGACGAGAGGGTGAAGAGCCGCTACGTCTACCCCGGGTTCACGCTGAGCGGTCCCGTGAGCCTTGGGGGATTCAACGGGGAACGCGACAAGCTCTTCTTCTTCGTGGGCTACGAGCACTACTTCCAGCGCCTCGACGTGGGCTATTCGCGCTCCTGGGTGCCCACCGCGCAGATGCGGCAGGGGGACTTCCGGAACGCGGCGGCCGTCGGCTCGGGCGCCTTCGTGAACACGCCCCCCGTGTTCTTCGGCACGCCAATGCCCGTCGTTCCCCCCTCCCTGTTCGACCCGGGAGGCCAGGTCCTTCTCGACCGCTTCCCCCTCCCTAACGCCGACCCCGCCACGACCGGCGGCTACAACTTCGTCGAGAACCTTCTCGTCGACCAGCCCAACAGCCAGCTCATGGCTCGTCTGGACTGGAACCTGAGCCCCTCCACGAAGGCCTTCCTGCGCTACAACCGGCAGCGGGAGACCCAGCCCTTCGCCTTCGGCATGTGGTGGCGCGCGGGACAGAGGCAGGTCCCGTCTCCCTCCCCGATCCTGGGCCACAACCGGTCCGACTCGGTCACCGTCAGCCTGACCCACGTCTTCGACCCCACGCTGACGAGCGAGACCCTCGTGGCCGTGACGTACATCGACTTCCAGAACGCCTTCGAGGACCCGGCGCAGCTGTCCCGCTCCGCCCTCGGCTACCCCTACCAGGGGGTGTTCGGCGACAGCTTCGACGTGATCCCGTCCGTCGATGCCGGTGGGGCGGGCGACGCCGGTCCGGCCCTCGGCAGCCTCCTCCAGGGATTCCAGCCCGATCTCTTCGCCACCAAGTGGCAGTACTCCCTGGCCGAGAACGTGACCAGGGTCTGGGGCACGCACACCGTGAAGTTCGGCTTCTTCTGGGAGCGGACCACCAACACCCAGCCGGGAAGCGGTCTCAACAACGGATTCATCGTCCTCGCTCCCTGGTCGCCCCTCAACACGGGCAACACCTTCGCCGACCTGCTCCTCGGGCAGACCGGGTGGTACGGGGAGCAGAGCGCCAACGTCCTCCACGACGTGGGCTGGAGCCGGTGGGAGCTGTGGGCCCAGGACTCCTGGAGGGTGAGCCCGCGGGTCACCTTGAGCTACGGGGCGCGGGCGTCGCTCTTCGAGGGCGTGGACGACCTCCAGGGGAACGGCCTCGTGGCGTGGGACGAGTCACGCTACGCGAGCGACGTCGCGTCCGGCCTCGACTTCCCGGGCGTCACCTGGACCGCTCGGGACCCGCGAGTGCCGCTGTCCGGCGTTGGCTCGGCCCTTGCCCTCCAGCCCCGCCTGGGCTTCGCCTGGGACGTGCGCGGCGATGGCGCCACCGTGCTGCGGGGAGGGGGCGGTCTGTACCTGTGGCGAGAGAGCACCGCCTCGTACGGCGACTACGTGGACCTGGGCGCCGGTGTGCGCTACTGGGAGCAGTACCTGGTGCGCCTCGATCAGGTGGAGGGGCTCAACCCCGACGACCTGGCCTTCGGGAGCACCGCCCTCGACATCACGGACGACCGCGTGCCCCGGTCGTGGAACTGGAGCCTCACGCTGAACCAGAGGCTGCCCTGGTCGATGAGCCTCGAGCTCGGGTACGTCGGGAACCGGATCGAGCGACTCGCCAACGGCGGGGCCACCACGGCCGACCGCAACGCCCCACCCCTGGGGGCCATGCTGGAGGATCCCCTGGGTGACCCCAATGCCTATCGCCCCCTCCAGGCCTACGGGCCGCTCGCCGTGCGGCAGGCCAGCCTGTTCAGCTCCTACAACGGGATGCAGGCCCTCCTCACGCGCCAGCGGGGGGACTTCAACTTCTCACTGGCCTGGACCTTCTCCAAGGTCCTCGGGATTCAGAAGGAGAGCGGATCCGAGTACATCCTCGTGCCCTACCGCGACTACGCCTACGGCCCTCTCGGCGACGACCGCACGCACGTCGCCACGGGGAGCTTCTCGTGGCTTCTGCCCGGCACCGCGTCGGACGGCGTCGTCGGCGCCCTCCTGGATGGCTGGCAGCTCAGCGGCGTCGTCAACTACGTGAGCGGGGCGCCCCTGCCGTACGTGGGCGGAAGCCCCAACTTCAACATCCAGGGGACGAACGCTGAGGGCGTCGACCTCGTCAACCAGAACAACATCACCGGCACTCCCGCGGCCCCGGTGATGCCCGTCCTGATGTGTGACCCCCGGGAGAACGTGCCGGGGGGCTACCTCTTCAACCCGACCTGCTTCGCCGCGCCCTCCCCGGGACAAAACGGGAACTACAACCTGCCCTACCTGAAGGGGCAGTCCTACTGGAACGTGGACCTGGCCCTCTTCAAGAACTTCGACCTGGGGGGCGATCGGAAGCTGCAGCTGCGCCTGTCGGCCTTCAACGTGCTCAACCACCCGATCGCGTACCCGGACCCCACCCGGAACCTGACCTTGAACTTCGACCGGGGCGCCGTCCTCGCTGGCTTCGGCTGGCTGCCCACCGAGGACCACCCCGAGCTGGGCGGCGCCAACAAGGCCGGTCGCCGTATCGTCCAGTTGGCCCTGCGATTCATCTTCTAGGGGCGTCGCTACCAGTCCGGCACCGTCTCCCAGCCGGGGAAGGGCGCGAGCTCGAATGCCCACCCGGTGGCGTCCCCTGCGTCACGCACCGCGCGGACGTTGGTGAGGGACTTCAGCTTCGCCAGGAGCTGGTCGCGGGGGAGCGTGTGCAGCGGCGGCTGGGAGAGGTCGGGCATGGGCCAGAGGCGCAGCGTGTTGTCGTCCCCGGTCGACGCAACCCACCTCCCGTCGGGGGACACGGCCACGCGGGCGACGGGGCCCTCGTGCCCTGTGAGCAGCTCGAACGGACCCCCGGGCGCCCGGCCCACCCTGACGACGCCGTCGAGGCCCGCCAGAGCGACGAGCGACTCAGGGCCGAGGGCCCCGTGGTTGAGCCCGGCGGGGAGCGAGAGGAGCGGCGTCTCCTCGCCCGTCATCGGGTCGAGCTGGGTCACCCGCGTGAGCGCGGGGGGGACACCCCGACCCATGAGGACCTTCCAGCTGCCGTCCTCATAGCGGAAGTCCCAGACCTCTACGGCTTCGCCTGGCTCAGGCTCGGCCACCACAGCGTGGGCGCCCGTCTCGATGTCCCACCGAAGGACTCCCGGCGGGCCCGCCGTGACCAGCGTCGCCTCGTCGACGAAGCACGCGTTCGCCACCACCGTCCCCTCGGGAATGGGGAAGAGGCGCTGCTCCGCGGTGTCGACGTTCCACACCCGCAGGGTCTTCTCGCCTTCGCCGAACGTGGCCGCCGTGGCGACCAGGCGTCCGCTGGGCGAGACGGCCCCGGCCGACACCACGATGCCCTCGCCGAAGGCGGGGAGCCGGCGGGCAGGGGAGCCGTCCAGCGGGGCGATCTCAGGTCGACCCCCGGCGCCCACGGCCAGGAGGAAGCGGCCCTTCGGGTCGAAGACGAGTCGCACCCACAGCCCGTTCTCGGAGATGTCCAGGGTGCGCACCTCGCTTCCCCCTGTCGCGGGGAGCGGCCACAGACGAACGGGTCCACCGGGCCAGTTGCTGGCGAGCCACCTGCCGTCCGGACTGAACGCGATCGGACGCAGCACGGCCGCGTACCCCTCCACGACGCTGGGGAAGGGTCGGCGGAGGGGCCAGAACGTCACGCGGGACATGTAGTGCGTCGTGGCCGCGAGCCATTTGCCGTCCGGATGGAACTCCTGGGACACCGCGTACCAGGTCCCACTGCGCCGCAGCCGCAGCGGTCGGGCTCCCGGGAGGGCGTCCAGGTCCCAGAGGCGGGCCTCCGCCTCCTCACCGGTCGAGAGGGCCACGAAACGTCCAACGGGGTCCGGCTCGAGCGCCGCCGGGGCCGTCTGGGGGCGTGAAACGGCCCTGACAAGGTCCAGGCCCTGGTCAGAAGAGCGCCACACACGGATCTCCCCGGAGCGGTCGAGGGAGACCCTCTCGTCCGGGCGCCCCGGCACCGTGCGCAGCCAGACCACCTCGGCCGAATGCGTGCCCACGAGGCGCTCGGCACTCCGCTCGCCCGGAAGCGGCCGCCATCGGATCTCGCGCCCCTTCGCGTAGAGGACACCCCGACCCTGCGGCGCAAAGAAGAGATGGGATCCCCCCAGAGAGGCCAGGTCGACGGTTCCGTGCTCCCGCGGCGTCCCGTCCGGCAGCGTCCAGGACCGGAGCCGCAGCCGCGTCTGCGGACGGACTGCCTCGCTCTCTTCGGTGACCGCGTAGAGAGAGCGTCCTTCCACGTGCCACTCGGTCGGTCGGCCGAGCTGAACAGTCCCGAGACGCTCACCCTCTGAAGACCAGATGTGGACGAGCTGGGCCAGCCCACAGCATTGGCCCGTGACGAGTCGTCCGGCCGAGGTCCACTCCCCGACGCTGGGCACGACGTGCGCGACGTGACCGGGAAGGGGCACCGTCTTCGAACCGTCCGCCCACAGCATGTGGAGGGTGCCGTCGTGGCTCCCCGCGGCGAGCCTGGCCCCATCAGGCCGGAAGACGAGCTGGTTGAGATTGGCAGGCACGGACGAGCTCGTCCCCGGGGCCCATTCCTGGACGGGTGGTCCCTCCTGCAGGGATCTCACGGCGAAGACCCGAGCTTCCTCGGTGTCGGTCAGCTCCAGGCTCGCCGTCGTCAGGGCCAGGGCCTCTGTCGGGTCGTCCTCGAGACGGGCCTGGGCCAGGGCCAGTAGCTTCGACGCCTCGGCGCGCCGGGCCTCGGCCTGGGCCCGGTCGCGCGAGCGGGCCACCTGCTGGCGCGAGACCGTCATGACCGTCGCGATGGCGGCGAGGAGGACGAACGCGGCCGCCACGGCCAGGCGCCGGACCTGCTTCCGGCGCCGGGCCCGGCTCACCATGGCACGGGCGAAGTCGTCCTCCAGGGCGGTGAACTTGCCCGGGTAGCGGTCGCGCCACGTCTCGAACTCGTGCTCTGAAGTGCCGGTCCAGAGAAGGTCGTCGGGGCGGCCCTTCTCCTCCCACAGGTGGGCGGCCTGCTTCAGCTGGTCGCGCAGGACGGCCCCCTCCTCGTCCTGGGCCTGCCAGCGCACCAGGCGGGGCCAGGCCCGCAGCAGCGACTCGTGAACGATCTCGATCTTCTGCTTCTTGCGGCTCGGGACGGCCCCCGATCCCTCGTCGCCCGACAGCGGCGAGTCGCCTCGGGATGACAGGGCCGGCTCCGTCGACTCGTAGGAGGTGAGCAGGCGCGCGTCGACAAGCGCGTCGAGGACCTGGGCCGCCGCGTCCCGGTCGGGGACGACGCTCAGGAGCTCCTCGCGGTCGACCACGGCCCGGGTCCACTGGGCGGTCACGAGGTTGCGGAAGAGCTCGCGGACGATGGGCTCGCGAGCGGTCCCGATGCGCTCCAGGGTTTGCTCGGCGTGCTGGGCGAGGGCGCCCGCCACGCCCCCGATCTCCTCGTAGGCCCGGCGCGTGAGGCGCTTCCGTTCCGTGTCGCGCTTCTCCCACAGGCGGGCCACGGCGAAGGCCAGGAGGGGGAGGGCGCCGCGTGCCCCCTCCACCGACTCGAGCATCTCCTCCACGAGGGCCTCGTCCTCGAAGGCGAAGCCCTCGCTCTTCGCCGGCTCCACCAGGGCCCGGCGCAGCCCGTCCGCGCTCAGGGGGCTCAAGGGGCTGAGGGCCTGGAAGACGGGGCGCAGCGTCTCCTGCTCGTCGCAGCGGATGAGGAAGTCGTCGCGCAGGGAGAGGAGCACGTGGACGTCGCACTCGGACATCAGCCGTCCCAGCAGCGCGGCGAACCGCTGCTGCACCTCCGGGGGGTTGAGGGTGAACAGCTCCTCGAACTGGTCCAGGACCACGAGGGCCTCGAGGTGGGTCTTGCGCCACTTGCGCACCACCGCGACCGCCACGTCGGGATCGTCGAAGGCCAGGAGGTCCCGCATGGTGTCGGGGTCGGACGGCAGCTCGCCGACCAGGGCCTGGGCCAGCGCCCGCAGGGGCGTCCCGCC
>JAJDNS010000109.1 GCA_022340585.1 Acidobacteriota bacterium | reverse complement strand
TCCCGAGGGTCCAGGGCCAGCTCCGGCATCTCCTCCAGCACTTCCCGCCACCGCGCCGCGTCGGCGCCCGCGCCCAGCTCGCCGGCGAGCTCGGCGGCCGTGCCCAGGAGCCACCGGATGAGGGCCAGGTCGTAGTTGGTGGTTGCGGGAAACCAGGCCTCCAGGCGGTTGTCGTGGATCTCCGGCGAGGAGCTCAGGGGGAGACGGCGGGTCCCGTCCTCGCCCCTCTCGGTCACCGCCTCGAGGAACTCCGCGGCCTCCCGGATGAACGGGTAGGCCCGCTCCCGGAGGAAGTCACGGTCCATGCTGAAGCGCCAGTGCAGCCAGAAGTGGTGGGCCAGCCAGGCCGCGGTGGTGGCGGAGTGGGTGTACTGGTGCCAACCCCCGATCTGGCGGTTCAGCAGGTCCGCGGTCATGGGCACGTTGAGGCCGGGGAGGTCGAAGAAGCGACGCGTCCAGGCGCGGGCGTGGTCGCGGGTCCGCCACAGCCAGTTCAGGAACCCCCGCCCGCCCTCGAGCCGGTTGCCCGAGTAGCACGGCCAGTAGCTCAGCTCGGTGTTCAGGTCGTGGTGGTAGTCCCCCTTCCACGGCGGGATCTTCCCGTTGTCGGCCGTCCACGGCCCCTGGAGGGTGATGGGGGGAGTGTCGGGCCGGGCTGCCGCCCCGAACTTGTACGTGTCCCGGTACCACTGCCGCTCCACCACCGGGTTGGGGATCCGGACCGTCGAGCGGCTCCAGAAGGCCGTCCACCACTCCTCGTGAGAGGCGATCAGATCCGCCGTCTCACCCAGGGCGTCGCGACACCGGCGCAGGGCGATGCCCAGGGGGTCAGGACCCTCCTCCGACGTCGCCACCGACCAGGCCCCGGACCACCGGTCGCCGCGCCGACTCCAGGCCAGCGCCACGGCGAAGCGGAAGCCGCCCCAGCCCTCCTGGACGAAGCCGGTCCAGTCCTCGCCGCCAGAGACCCGAGGGGCGTCGTAGTCCAGCGACCTGAGATCACCGCCGTCGACGATCTCGTTCCGGGCCCCCGGGCCCTCGTCGTCGCCGGCGAAGGACGGGACGACCAGGCGGGGAGCCACCTCCCCGGCGGTCGTGATCCCGATGAGAGCCACCGGTCGGGAGGCGTGGACCCGGACGTCGGCCTCCGCCCCGTTGTCGAAGCGCATCCGGGCGACCGCCAACGAGAGGTCCAGCTCCGCCCCCTCGAAGCCCCTACCCTCGATCTCGATCTCGATCCTCCCGGCCGGGATCTTGGTCGGCCCGGGGTTGCGATACGGCTCGTCGTAGAGGCGATGGAGATCCTCGATGCGACCTTCCCGGACCCACTGCCGCATGCGCTCGTAGGAGTAGTCCTCGCTGTCGTACTGGGGCACGGGACGGAGGTCCCAGAGGTCGGTCCGGTCCAGGGAGATCTTCAGGGGATGGCCATCGCCCCAGACCAGGGCCCCGAGGAGCCCGTTGCCCAGGGGATGGGCCTCGTCCCACACCATCGCCGGCGTCGAGTAGCGGAGGTTGTGCTCCGGCCGGGGCTGCGCCTCGGCTCCCGCGACGCCCACGGAGACGAGAAGGCCCACGAGGAGGGATCGATGACCCTCAGCCGCCCTCGCGAGTCTCGTGAGATCCCAGCCCATGCGACCTCCCCTCGGCGGCCCCGGGGCAGCCTACCATCTGTCCCGGGCGATCGGTCGAACGCGAGCCGCGTGCCATGATTCCCCCCCGGCCCGGCGGCCGGCCCGGAGGAGCGCGTGCCCGTCGCGCCCGGGACCACTCTGGGAGCCTACGAGGTCCTGGCCAACATCGTCGTCATCCACGAGCTCAGCCCCGAGCGGGACGCGCCGTTCGTGGTCATGGAGCTCCTGACCGGCGAGACCCTGAGGCAGCGCCTTGACCGCGGTCCGTTGCGCGCGGCCGAGGCCCTGGAGTGCGCGACCCAGGTCGCCCGTGGCCTGGCCGTCGCCCACTCCCGCGCGATCGCGCACCGCGACCTCAAGCCGGAGAACCTCTTCCTGGCCCGGGACGGGGTGGTGCAGATCCTCGACTTCGGCCTGGCCCGCCTCCAGTCCCGCTCACCCCTGGGGAGGTGATAGGGCCTTCAATCCCGGTTCCGCGTCTGGGCGGGCTGCTGCGGGGGACAGGTTGGGCCGCTGTGCCGGTCTTCTGAACTCGCTCTGGCCCCCGGAGAACTGAGGAGTGCGACGTTTGTTGGGGGTGCAGAGGTGAGACGTGACCTGGATCAAGGGGATGCCGGGGCCAACGCTTGTGTATCATCAGACGAGATCTCCAGGCGCAACATGCTGGAAGAAGGCACCTCTATCGGTTCGTACGTCATCGCCGAGCTGCTCGGTGCCGGCGGAATGGGGGAGGTCTACCGGGCCAACGACACCCGCCTCAAGCGGGATGTGGCCATCAAGATCCTCAGCGAACGGCTGCTGGAAGATGCTGACGCCCCGGCGCGCTTCGAGCGCGAGGCCCAGAGCGTGGCCGCCCTCTCGCATCCCAACATCCTGGCCATTCACGACTTCGGTCGTTTCAAGAACATGTCCTACGCGGTCATGGAGCTGCTCGAAGGTGAGACCCTCCGCGAACTCATGAGGCGAGTGCCGCCGTCGTCGGGACGGGCGATCGAGATCGGGCTTCAGATCGCGGCAGGCCTCGTGGCCGCCCACGGCCGAGGCATCGTGCACCGTGATCTCAAACCGGAGAACATCTTCGTCACGCGCGAAGGTCTGGTGAAGATCCTCGACTTCGGCCTCGCGCGTCAGGTCCCGGTTCCGTGGACAACCGACTCCGAGTCCGAGGCGTCGACCCTCAGCAACACCCTATCGAGCAGAGTCGTCGGGACTCTCGGCTATATGTCGCCCGAGCAGCTGCGGGCCAGGCCGGTGGATCACCGCTCCGACATCTTCTCCTTCGGCGTGGTGCTCTACGAGATGCTCTCGGGCCGCAGACCCTTCGAGGGCGAGACTTCGGCCGATGTCCTCGGCGCGATTCTCGCTGACGAGCCGCCGCCGCTGTCCGCGGCCGGCTCATCGGTGCCTCCGTCCCTGTCGCGGATCGTGGGCCGGTGCCTGGAAAAGGACGCTCGAGATCGCTTTCAGTCCGCCAGCGATCTGGCCTTCGCGCTGAAAGCAGTCCGTGTCGATGAATCCGCGGGTGATGATTCGGGCAGCCCGCCGGTGGTCGCAGAGGGTGTCGACACCTCGTCGTCGCTGGCGGTTCTTCGCTTTTCCAACATGAGCCCCGACCCGGAACAGGAGTACTTCTGCGAGGGGATGGCTGAGGAGATCATCAATGCGCTGGGGTCTCTCGAGGGACTCCGCGTCGCGGCCCGCAGCTCGGCCTTCCAGTTCGACGCAAGGGAGATCGATGCGCGAGAGGTGGCTCGGAAGCTCAAGGTCAAGGCCGTTCTCGAAGGGAGTGTCAGAACCGCTGGCAAGCGAGTGCGGGTCAGTGTCCAGTTGATCGACGCCGTCAATGGCTTTCAGCTCTGGTCCGAAAGCTACGACCGGGAGATGGACGACATCTTCGCCCTTCAGGACGAGATCTCCAGACGGGTCGTTGAAGCGCTCACGTCAAAGCTCAGCGCCCCGCCGAAGGAGGAGGCGAAGCGCCCAACCACCTCGGTCGAGGCCTATCACCTCTACCTGAAGGGATTTCACAACTGGTACAAGCGCGACAAGGACTCGCTGAAGAAGGCGGCGAGCCTGTTCGAGCGGGCCGCCGATGAGGATCCATCCTATGCGCTCGCTCACGCCGCCGTGGCCCTGACCCACACCAACCTCGCCTATTACGGGATGGAGCCGTGGGTGGCCAGGACCAAGGTGAACAACGCGATGTCCCGTGCGGTGGCACTCGATCCGGCCAAGCCCGAGGTCCGCGCCGTGGTGGGCCTCAGGCGGATGATCCTCGACTGGGATTGGGCAGGCGCGGAGCGCGAGCTCAAGGCGGCGATCGATGCCAATCCCTCCAACCCCCTCGCCGCTTGCTGGTACACCCTCATGCTGGCCTGGACGGGGCGCGGCGACGAGTCGGCGGAGGTGGCGAGCCGCGCCGTCGAGATCGACCCCCTGTCGCCCTACACCAATGCCCTCTTCGGGCTGGGCCTCGTATCCGCCGGCCGTCCCGAAGATGCGCTGAAGGCATTGACAGGGGCGCTCGAGATCGACTCCGACTACCTCCTGGCCCATTGGGTGTTGACGGCCACCTGCATTGCCCTCGGCCGGCCCGAGGATGCTGTACCGGCGGCCGAGCGAGCGGTGGTCCTGTCGGGGCGGAGTGGCTTCTATCTCGGCTGGCTGGGATGGTCCTACGGCGTCGCCGGGCGCGAGGACGAGGCGGGGGAGGTGTTGGGCGAGCTGACGTCAAGGCTCGCCGGTGGTGAGTACGTTCAACCCACGAGCATGGTGCAGGCCAACGTCGGTCTCGGCAGGTCAGAGAAGGCCTTCGAGTGGCTCGAGCGGGCGGTCGAAGTCGGTGACCCCCAGATCGCCAGTCTGTGCCTCCATTGTCTCGATCCGCTGCGTGATGATCCGAGATTGCAGATAATCCGTGAACGGGTCGGCATTCCGACTCCCCGGTCATAGGGCCGTGGGCGCACAAGACGCCTCTCAGCGGTAGGCGCCGAGATCGGCGATCCAGGTCGCGCCCTCGCCCTCCCCCGCGCCCCAGCTTGCCGGCGCCCCCGTTCCCTGCGCCCCGAAGGACCTGAACACGGCGGTGGGCGTGCCTCTCAATCCAGGTATCCCAGGGCTTCGAGCTGCTCACGCTCCTCGGGGCCAAGAGTGTCCACCGGCACCCTCTCGATTCCGAGGAGCTGCCGGCCCCAGGCGCTCTGCATCAGCACGGCCTGAGACGTCGCGCTCCTCGCCGGGGTCACGCCGGGCGTCGAAGAGCCGGGCCTCGTCGGCCATCGGACGGTACAGGATCCTCCGGCCGTGGGACTGGAGCATCAGGTGGGGTCGAGGCGGGAAGTCCGGGCTGTAATGCCCTCGGGCCACGGCGTAGACGGGCCGTGCCCCGAAGCGGTCTCCGGACGTCGAGGGGAGGAGGCTCGGTCCCTGAAAGTCGGGATCGTGAACACCCACTGGGCGTGGCCCACGTCCTCCATGACCTCGTCCACGAGGAACGTCGAGAATCGCAGCGACTTCCTCATTATCCGCCGAGGAAAGGCACCAGCTCCGCAAGGGTGCTCCGCTCGGCGAGCGGCGCCGGCGCGCCCGGCGGTGGCGCGATGCCGGCCCGGTTGTGCCACAGCGTGGCGAGGCCGACGCCGGCCGTGCCGATGAGGTCGAAGCCCGAGCCGGCGACGAACAGCACGCGTGCCGCCGGCAGGCCGAGCTCTTCGAGCGCGAGCCGGTAGGGCGCGGCATGCGGCTTGTAGAAGCCCGCGCGCTCCGCGGTCACCACGACATCGAGCGGCACGCCGAGGGCGCTGGCCGCGCGCCGGCCGAGCCGCTCCGAGCAGTTGGTGACGACGCCGAGCCTCGCCCGTCCGCGTAGCGCGGCGAGAAGATTCGGCACATCTTCCCAGGGTGCGAGGCTGTCCCAGCGAGCTGCGAGCGTTTCGGCACAGGCCGCATCGAGCCCGGTGGCAACCGCCGCTTCGCGCACCAGTGCCTCGTACGGGCGGTACGCGCCGCAACCATAGGTGAGCTCCAGGTACGCGGCACGCCAGCGCCGCCCTGCTTTGCAGCTGCCCGCGACTGCGTCCCAGAGCGCCCAGGAATCGAGGAGCGCCGTGAGGAGATCGAACAGAACGGCATCGTAGCGGCGGATTGGTGGCGACTTCACGCGCGGTGCCCTCGTAGGCTCGGGCTCCTAGCCCACCCGAAATCTTCTCATGTCGCTTGCACTGCTCGGTCAAGGCGCCCCTGTCGCTGAGGAAGCTCGTGTACCGCTCACGGCGCCAAGGGCATCGTGTCCCCACC
>JAJDNS010000104.1 GCA_022340585.1 Acidobacteriota bacterium | reverse complement strand
GGTGGGGCGCGTGGGCGGGCTGGCCGCCGCCCTCGGAGTGCACGACGCGTGTGTCGCGGCCGGGGCCCCGGTCTGGTGCGGCGGCATGGTCGAGTCGGGCATCGGGCGATGGACCAACGTGCACCTGCAGACCCTGCCCGGATTCACCCTCCCCGGGGACACCTCGGCCAGCGCGCGCTACTACGAGGAGGACCTCGTGGACCCGCCGGTCGTGGTCTCGAAGGACGGCACCATCGACGTCCCCGAGGGCCCGGGCCTCGGTCACGAGATCGTCTGGCCCCGGGTGGATCGGGCCACCGTCTTCCGGGACGCCTGGACCCGTCGGTGAGCCGGCGCCGCCGACCGCTTACAATCGAAGCAGGATGAAGAACGCTCTGCGGACTATCGCCCTGGTGGCGGTGGTGGTGGCGGTGGCCTTTGGATACGTCCACCTCGCCGGACAGAAGGGCTACGCGCTCAAGAAGGGGGCGGAGGCGCCGGGCTTCCGGCTGCCGTCGCTCCGGGGCGAGGAGGTGGAGCTCGCGTCCTACCGCGGCCAGGTGGTGGTCCTGAACTTCTGGGCCACCTGGTGCCCACCCTGCGTGGCCGAGATGCCGTCGCTGGAGCGCCTGCACCGCGCCCTCGGGCCCGAAGGCCTCGCGGTGGTGACGGTGTCCACCGACGAGGACGAGGAGGCCCTCCGGGAGTTCGTGACGCGGTACGGGCTGTCCCTGCCCGTGCTCCTCGACCCCGGGGGCCGCGTCGCCTCGAGCGCGTACCGGACCACCGGCTTCCCCGAGACGTTCGTCCTCGACCGGGCGGGCGTTCTTCTCCAGCACACCATCGGCCCCGCCGAGTGGGACTCGGCCGACGCGCTGGCCCACTTCCGCGGGCTCCTCGACCCCGTGCCCGCCGCGCGCTGAGGCCACGAGCCACGCGGTAGGCGCCGGTCTCACCGCGGTCGTTCGAGGAGGCCCTTGACCTCGCCGATGAGGAACAGGGTCCCGGCGACGACGACCGGGGTGCCGCGCGCCCGGGCCAGGCGGCGGGCGAGGGCGAGGGCTCGGGCGACGCCGGGCTCGCGGCGCGCCCCGACGGCACCGTCACCGATCCGGCGGGCGAGCTCGTCGGGATCCATCGCTCGCGGCAGGCGCGGTCGGGTGAGGACCACCTCCGCCGCGTGGCGGAGCAGCGGCCGGGCAATGCCGGCGACGTCCTTGTCGTTCATTGCGGCGAGGAGAAGGACGAAGGGACCGCGTCCCTCGAGGTAGGCGGCGAGGGCCCGCGCGCCGGCGGGGTTGTGGGCGCCGTCGAGGAGGAGCGGGGGATCGCCGTCGATCCACTCGAGCCTCCCGGGCCAGCGGGCCCGCGAGATGGCTGGCCCGACGGTGTCGAGGTCGACGTCGAGCCCCGCGGCCTCCGCCTCCTCGAGCAAACGGATGGCCACGAGCAGGTTGTCGTGCTGGTGCGCGCCGGGAAAGGGGCGGACCCCCTCGTAGGACCGGCCCGGCGTGCGCACGTCGACGAGATCGGAGTCGTCCCGGGTCACGACCCGGGAGCCGCGCGTCGCCTCGACGACTCGCGCCCCGCTTCTCCGCGCCTCGGTCCGAACGGCGCGAAGGGCGGCGGCCGTGAGCGGACCGACGACGGTGGGCCGCCCGCGTCGCACGACGCCCGCCTTCTCCTTCGCGATCGAAGCCAGTGTCCTTCCCAGGTACACCTGGTGATCGAAGGCCACGCTGACGATCGCCGACGCGATCGGGTCGGCCACGTTGGTGGCGTCGAGCCGCGCCCCCAGACCGACCTCGAGCACCGCCACCTCGACGCGCTTGCGGCGGAAGTGCACGAAGGCGGCGGCGGTCAGCGCCTCGAAGAACGTGGGGTGGGCGGCCAGGGTGCCGCGGCGGACCAGTCGCTCCGCCGCGGCGCGCACCGAGCGCACGGCGATCTCGAAATCGTGATCGGTCACGTCCCGTCCGTTCACCGCGAGGCGCTCGTTGACCCGCACGAGGTGGGGCGAGGTGTAGCGGCCGACACGGCGGCCCGAAGCGAGCAGCACCGCGTCGACACCGGCGACGACGGAGCCCTTGCCGTTGGTGCCCGAGACGAGAAGCGTGGTGTAGGCACGCTCGGGGTGGCCGAGCTCGGCCACGAGAGCGTGCATGGTCTCGAGGCCGAACTTCACCCCGAAGCGCGTGCGCTGCGCGAGGTAGAGACCGGCGAGCCGGCGGGGGTGGGAGGGACGCATGGGCGCGCGGATGGTAGCAGCGTGGGGAGGCCGAGTTGTCGGTTTTTCTCATGAGCTGCCGGTTTTGGTGGATGAGTTGCCGGATTTCCTCATGAGCTGCGGTGGGCGGGGCTTCGGGCGGGCGGGTGGGTCGAAGGGTGGGAGTGACGACCTCAGAGGGGAGGGGAAGCGACAGACGAGGCGGGTGGGTGGGGTGAGGCTGACGGGCGAGGGAACGGAGCAGGAGGAGGCGAGCCTGGTGGCGAAGGGCAGAGGATTCGGGGGGTTGAAGGAGAAGGGATCCCGAGTCCGACGACAGAACGATGCGGACTCGGGATGATCGAAGTGTGGAAAAGTGGAAGAAAGTGTGGAAGACTTTCAGCTCGCTGTGTTCAAAGGGACTTATCGCCACCGCATCGACACCAAGGGCCGGCTCCCGGTGCCGGCGGCATTTCGCCGCACGTTGCGCGACGAGGCGGCGGTCGTGGTCACGCTCCTCGACCAGTGCCTGGCCGTCTACCCGCCGGCGGAGTGGGCTCGGCTCGAGGGCCAGCTGAGCGTGCTGCCCGCTTTCAGCAAGCAGGTCAAGGCTCTCACGCGCCTTCTCCTGAGCCGGGCGGCAGACTGTGAGATCGACGTGCAGGGGCGGATCCTCCTGCCGCCGGCGTTGCGCGAGTCGGCGGACCTCGTGCGCGACGCGGTTGTGGTGGGGGTCCTGAACCGTTTCGAGATCTGGTCCCCCGACTCCTGGGAGGGCTTCGTGCGTGAGTCGGAGCGGCTTCTCGACGACGTCTCCCTCGACATACAGTGGCCTCTTCCACCGGCCACCCCAAATGAGCCGGCTCCGTCGCGTGCTGACCCCGATTCGGACACCACCCTTCCACAGGCGAAACCCAACCGCTAGTTGACTTTCGGCTTGACAGCCTTCGGCGGGGTGTCTAGACTCCGGGTGGATTTTTGTGGAGAGAAGTGGTCCCTCCAGCCCACATCGTGTGGGCAGAGTGGTCCATTCGAGCGAGGTGGGTGTCGGCGTGCTGAGGGGAAGCCATCCGACGCGCATCGATGACAAGGGCCGGCTGAAGGTCCCCAACAGCTTCCGCGCCATCGTGGAGGCCCAGTGGGGGAGCGAGCTCTTCGTCACGAGCGTCACCGGCGAGTCCGCCCGGGTGTACCCGATGGCGGTGTGGCTCGAGATCGAGCGGAAGCTCGCCGAGGTGCCGAACTCTCTCCCCGCGAAGCAACGCTTCGTCGAGCGCGTCAACTTCTACGGCCAGGCGGCGGCGATGGATCGTCAGGGTCGGGTCCTGATTCCCCAGCTGCTCCGTGAGAGCGCGGCCATGGTCGGCGACGTGAACGTCCTCGGACAGCAGAACCACCTCGCGGTGTGGAACCTCAAGCGCCTGCGCGACCGGTTCAAGAAGGAACCCTTCACGGACGAGGACGGGAGGCTCCTCGCGGAGCATGGGATCTGATGCAGGTCACGTCAGCGTTCTTCTCGCCGAGACCCTGGAGCTCCTCGCGGTGAGACCGGGCGGCCTCTGGGTGGACGGCACCGTGGGCCTCGGTGGCCACGCGGCGGCACTGCTGCGCGCGAGCGCTCCCGACGGCCGGCTCCTCGGCCTGGACCGGGACACCGAGACCCTCGAGCGGGCCCGAACCGCACTCGGAGGCTTCGGCGACCGCGTGCGACTCGACGCCGGTGACTATCGTGAGATTCCCCAGCGGCTCGGTGAAGAGCGCGCGGACGGCGTCCTCCTCGACCTCGGCATCTCCTCGGCCCAGCTCGACGACCCGGAGCGCGGCTTCAGCTTCCAGTCCGACGGTCCCCTCGACATGCGGATGGACCGGCGCGAAGGGCCCACCGCCGCCGACGTGGTGAACCACCTGCCCGAGAAGGAGCTCGCGGATCTCATCTACGCCTACGGCGAGGAGCGAAAGTCCCGCCGCATCGCCCGGGCCATCGTGCGATCCCGCGAGCGCGCCCCCCTCCGCACCACCGCCGAGCTGGCGGAGATCGTGCGCCGCGCCACCCGCAGCGGCGCCCCCCGGGGCGCCCGGCGAGGGCTGCATCCGGCGACCCCCCGCGGCGCCCGCCGCGGCGGGATCCACCCTGCGACCCGCACCTTCCAGGCCCTGCGCATCTACGTGAACCGCGAGCTCGAGGGGCTGGGCGAGGCGCTCGAGCGGATCGCCGGTTGCCTGGCCCCCGAGGGCCGCATGGCGGTGATCGCCTTCCACAGCCTCGAGGACCGGGCGGTGAAGAACGCCTTCCGTGACCTCTCCCGACGGGGCTGTCGGCAGCTCACGAAGAAGCCGGTGCGGCCTTCCGAGGCCGAGACCCGGGCCAACCCCCGCGCTCGCAGCGCCCGTCTGCGCGCGCTCGTCGTGAATCGCGAGGAGGCGGCATGAGGGACGAAGGCGTCGTTCGTCTCGGCAAGCCCATCGACAACTCGCGGGTGGTGCGCGAGGTGGACCCGCGGAGCCGGCGGGAGATCTGGTGGCTGATCCTCCTCGTCGCGGTGATCGCGGGGGCCGCGGGGCTGTACGCCTGGCCGGCCCTGGAGATCCGCCGGGCCGGGCAGACCGCCATCGACCTCGACCGGGAGAAGGAGCGTCTCCTCGAGGAGCAGCGCAAGCTGAACCTGGAGAAGTCGGCTCTCGAGAACCTGAGCCGGGTGGAGACCATCGCCACCCGCGACCTCGGCCTCGAGGCGCCGGCCCCCGAGCAGTCCATCGTGGTGGAGGTGCCCCCGCCGCTGCCCCCGGGGGCGCTCGTCGCCGACGAGACCGTCCCCGCCCGCCAGGCCCGGGCCCAGGAGCGCCGTTGAGCATGGGCCACACCCCGTTCGCACACCCGGCGATGACGGGCGCCGGCCCGCCCCGGCGGGAGCGCGCGACCGAGCTCCGGCTGATGCTCCTCGCTCTCGGCGTCTCGCTGTGGGCCCTGGTCATCGGGATCCGCCTGGTGCAGCTCCAGGTCCTGACCCGGGAGTTCTTCGTCACCGAGGGGACCCGTCAGAGCGAGCGCACGATCAAGCTCGACCCTCGGCGTGGTCCCATCCTCGACCGGGACGGCCGTGCCCTCGCGGTCTCGGTCGACGCCGAGAGCCTCTACGCCGTTCCCGAGAACGTGGACGACCCCCAGGCCACCGCCGCCGCCGTCGCGCGAGCCCTCGGGATGAGTGCCGGCGAGCGGCGCGAGCTGGTCGCCCAGCTGCAGAAGGACCGCGCCTTCGTCTGGGTCGCGCGCAAGGTGGACCCGGCCGCCGCGCAGCGGGTGCGCGACCTCCAGCTCGACGGCGTGGGCTTCCTCACCGAGCACCGCCGCTACTACCCGCAGCGCGAGCTCGCCGCCCACGTGCTCGGCTGGGCCGGTCTCGACAACACCGGCATGAGCGGCATCGAGTACGCCTTCGAGGAGCAGGTCGCGGGGCGGGCCGCCCAGGTCGTGGTCCACACCGACGCCCGGCGTCGACCGGTGGGACACACCGAGCGGCCCTCCACCGACGGCCACACCATCGTCCTCGCCCTCGACGAGAGGATCCAGCACATCGCCGAGCGCGAGCTCGAGCGATCGATGAGCGAGACGCAGGCGGCGGCGGGAAGCGTGGTGGTGGTCGAGCCGTTCTCCGGCGACGTCCTGGCCATGGCCGGGCGCCCGACCTTCAACCCCAACCGCTACTCCAAGTACTCCGCCTCGCGCTGGCGCAACCGCATGGTCTCGGACGTCTTCGAGCCCGGGAGCATCTTCAAGATCGTCACCGCCGCCGCCGGGATCCAGGAGGCGGTTGCCGACCCCGACGAGATCCTGGACTGCGGCAACGGCGTCATCCGCATCTCGAGCACGATCATCCACGACCACAAGCCGTTCGACAGGCTGAGCTTCAGGCAGGCCGTGGCCCGCTCGAGCGACATCGGCATGATCCGCATCGGCCACCGCCTGGGTCGCGAGAACTTCTACCGCTACGTGCGCGCCTTCGGGTTCGGCGAGCCGACGGGGGTGGACCTCCCCGGGGAGTCGGCGGGGCTGCTCAAGCCGACCGCCCGCTGGAGCGAGCTCACCCTGCCGTCCATGTCCTTCGGGCAGGAGGTGGGAGTCACTTCGCTGCAGATGGTGATGGCGGCGGCGGCGGTGGCCAACGGCGGCTACCTGATGAGGCCCCTCGTGGTGAAACGCATCGAGGACGTGGACGGCGCGCTGGTCAAGGAGATCAAGCCCGTCATCGTGCGCCGCGTCCTCGAGCCCGACACCGTCGACACCCTCACCGGGATCCTGAGGCAGGTGGTGCGCGAGGGCACGGGCCGCCACGCCGCCGTGCCCGGCTACGTGGTGGCGGGCAAGACGGGCACCGGCCAGAAGGTCGATCCCGCCACCGGGCGCTACTCCGCGGTGGACCACGTGGCGTCCTTCGTGGGCTTTGCTCCGGCCTCTCGTCCGGAGCTGGTGATCCTCGCCTCCCTCGACACCCCCCGGGGTGCGCGCAACCAGGGGGGAGATGTGGCCGCGCCGCTGTTCGCCCGGGTGGCCCGGAACGCGCTACGCACCCTGGCCGTTCCCCCCGACGACGCCGGTCGCGTGCTCCGGGCGGTGGCGGTGGCGCCGGAGACGCTGGTTCCCGCCGCCTACCGGCCGTCGGCGGCCCGGAAGCCGCTGCCCCCTCTCACCGAAACGCCCGGGATCATGCCCGACCTCGAAGGCCGCTCCGCCCGCGAGGCGGCCATCGCGGCGGCCCGGCAGGGCCTCGCGGTGGAGCTGAGCGGCTCGGGCCGGGTGGTGGCCCAGGTCCCGGCCCCGGGGACGGTGATCGAGGCCGGGGACACGTGTCGGCTCACCCTCCAGCGCCCTGGGGAGGCGCGGTGAGGCTGGGCGATCTGGTGCGCGCGGTGCCCGGGGCCGAGCTCCACGGCGAGGAGGAGCTCGAGATCCAGAGCGTCGCCCACGACTCGCGCCGGTGCGACGAGGGATCCCTGTTCGTGGCGATCCAGGGTCTGGCCGCCGACGGCAACGACTTCGTCGAGGCCGCGGTGAAGAAGTCCGCGGCGGCCGTCGTCTCCGAGCAGCCCCCGCGGGCGGGAGTCCCGTGGGTCCGTGTCCGCGACGCCCGCGAGGCGCTGGCGCTCCTCTCGGCGGCGGTGCTCGACCACCCGGGCCGGAAGCTCGACCTGGTGGGCGTGACCGGGACCAACGGCAAGACCACCACCGCCTTCATGATCGACTCCGCGGTGCGGGAGTCGGGGGAGACGTCGGGCCTCGTCGGCACCGTGGACTACCGGATCGGCGACCGGGTGGCGGAGGCGGCTCGCACGACACCCGAGTCCTCGGACCTGCAGTCGCTCCTGCGAGAGATGGTGGACGCCGGGTGCCGCCGCGCGGTGCTCGAGGTCTCCTCCCACGCCCTCGCCCTGAAGCGGGTCCACGGCCTGGCGTTCCGGGTGGCGGTCTTCACGAACCTGAGCCGCGACCACCTGGACTTCCACGAGGACATGGAGTCGTACTTCGCGGCCAAGCGCATCCTGTTCGACGCACTGCTCCGCGAGGACGGCCACGCGGTGGTGAACGTGGACGACGACCACGGGGCCGAGCTCGCCCGGAGCCTGGACCGCCCGGTCCTGACCTGCTCGCTCTCGGCGGGCGCGGACTTCGTCGCCGAGGACGTCCAGCTCTCCCTCGAGGGGACCCGCTTCCGCGTGAAGAGCCCGTCCGGGGACTTCGAGGCCCAGACCCCCCTCCTCGGGCGCTTCAGCGTGCGCAATGCCCTGTGCGCCTTCGCCGCCGCCCACGCCCTGGGCCTGCCCCCGGACGCGGTGCAACGGGGACTCGCCTCGCTGAAGGGCGTGCCCGGGCGTATGGAGCGCGTGGACGCCGGACAGGACTTCGTCGTTCTCGTCGACTACGCCCACACCGACGACGCCCTCAGGAACCTCCTCGAGAGCGTTCGCGAGCTCGACCCGCGCCGGCTCGTCACCGTCTTCGGCTGCGGGGGCGACCGCGACCGCTCCAAGCGGCCGCTCATGGGCGCGGTGGCCGCGCGCCTCAGCGACGTGGTGATCCTCACCTCCGACAATCCCCGCTCGGAGCCCCCCGAGGCCATCCTCGACGACGTTCGTCGGGGCATTCCGGCCGATCGGGTGGAGGAGACCCGGGTGATCGTCGACCGCCGCGAGGCGATTACCCACGCCCTCGAGATGGGACGCGAGGGGGTGGTGGTGGTGATCGCCGGCAAGGGTCACGAGACCCGGCAGGTCCTCCGCGACCGCTCCGTCCCCTTCGACGACCGGCAGGTCGTGCGCGACGTTCTCGCCGGCCCGGCCCGCGTCGGGGGCAAGAGGTGACCGCGGTGGCCCTGGCGACGACCCTGACCCTCGCCGAAGTCCTCGCCGGCACCGGCGGCACCCTGGCCACCGCCGCCGGCGAGCGGTCCCTGGCCGGCGTCTCCATCGACTCGCGGACGATCCAGCCCGGCGAGCTGTTCGTGGCGATCGAGGGCCCGCGCTTCGACGGGCACGACTTCGTGGACGACGCGGCCCGGCGGGGCGCGTCGGCGGCGGTCGTCCACCGGGACGCCCCGGCCCCGGAGACGCTGCCCCTCGTGCGCGTCGGAGACACCACCCGCGCCCTCGGCGACCTGGCCCGGCACTGGCGCCGGCAGGCCGCGGCCCCGGTCGTCGGCCTCACCGGCTCCGTGGGCAAGACCACGACGAAGGAGATGGCCGCCGCCCTCCTCGCGACGCGGGGACCGGTCCTCAAGACCGAGGGCAACCTGAACAACCAGTGGGGCCTTCCTCTCACCCTCCTCGGCCTTCGCGAGGAGCACACCGTCGCGGTCCTGGAGCTGGGTATGTCCGCGCCCGGCGAAATCCGCAGCCTGTCGGCGATCGCCGAGCCCGACGTGGCGGCCATCACTCGTGTGGCCCCCGTGCACCTCGAGTCGTTCCCCTCGCTCGAGGCGATCGCCGACGCCAAGGCCGAGATCCTCGAGGGGCTCCGCCCCGGAGGCACCGCGGTCCTCAACGCCGACGACCCCCGCGTCGCCCGCATCGGGGAGAGCTGGGAGGGGCGCGTGGTGTGGTTCGGGCGGAACCGGCGCTGCGACGTGTCCGCGGAGCGGTGGCGGGGCACGGCCTTCGGGATGCGCTTCGACCTGCGCGTGGAGGGACGTCGCGTCGACGTTGCCCTTCCCCTCGCCGGTCCCCACTTCGTGGAAGACTTCCTCGCCGCCGCCGCCACCGCCCACGTCCTCGGGATCGCTGCCGAGACCATGGCCGAGGCCGCGACCGGCATCACCGCCGCGCGGCACCGGGGCGAGGTGAGGCGCCTCGGGGAGGACGTCGTCCTCCTCGACGACTCGTACAACTCGAGCCCCGAGGCTCTCGAGGCGGCAGTGGTGGCCCTGACCCTGGCTCCCGGGCGCCGCCGGGTGGCGGTGGTCGGCGACATGCTCGAGCTCGGGGAGACGGGGCCGGCGCGGCACCGCGAGAGCGGCCGGGCCCTGGCCGGACGTGTCGACGCGGTCGTGGGGGTCGGACCCCTGGCCCGGGACGTCGTCGAGGGCGCCCGCGAGGCGGGGCTGCCGGCGAAGGCCCTCGCCCACTTCGACGACGCGGCGACGGCCGCCGCCGCGGTGGACGACCTCGTGCGTCCCGGGGACGCGGTCCTGGTGAAGGGCTCTCGGGGGATCCGGCTGGAGACGTTCGTGGACGCCCTCGCGCGCCGCTTCGGAGGCGGGGAGGCCTGATGCTCTACTCCCTCCTCTACGCGCTCCGGGACCAGGCCTCGGTCCTGAACGTGACGCGCTACATCACGTTCCGGACCGCGGTGGCGACGCTGACGGCGCTCTTTCTCGTCCTCCTGCTCGGGCCCTGGATGATCGAGCGGCTGCGCCGCCTCCAGATCGGCCAGCACATCCGCGACACCGGCCCCGAGGGGCACCACGTCAAGGCGGGGACGCCCACCATGGGCGGGGTGCTGATCCTCATCGGCATCCTGGTCCCGACGTTGCTGTGGGCCGACCTCACCAACACCAACGTGCTGATCGTCGTCTGCTCCACCGTGGCCTTCGGGGCCATCGGCTTCGCCGACGACTACATCTCCACGGTGAAGAAGCAGAGCCTCGGCCTCCGGCCCCGGCAGAAGCTCGCCGCCCAGTTCGCGGTGGGCCTCGCGGTGGGCCTCACCGTCTACTGGCTGGCCCAGGTCGCGCCCGACCAGTACTCGACCCGCCTCGTCTTCCCGTTCTTCAAGAACTTCGTTCCCGACCTGGGCTGGCTCTACGTGGTCTTCGCCGTCCTCCTGCTGACGCTGTCGAGCAACGCGGTGAACCTCACCGACGGCCTCGACGGCCTGGCCATCGGGGCGACGCTCGTCGCCGCCGTGGCCTTCACCGGTCTCGCCTACGTCTCCAGCCACTTCGTCGTCTCCGAGTACCTCGACCTCATTCACCGACCCGAGGCCGGGGAGCTCACCGTCTTCTGCGGAGCCATGGTCGGCGCCTCGATGGGCTTCCTCTGGTGGAACTGCTACCCGGCCCAGGTCTTCATGGGCGACGTGGGGAGCCTCTCCCTGGGCGGGGCCCTGGGAACCGTGGCCATCCTGATCAAGCAGGAGCTGCTGCTCTTCCTGGTGGGGGGGCTGTTCATGCTGGAGGCCTTCTCGGTGATCCTGCAGGTGGGCTCCTTCCGGCTGACCGGAAAGCGCATCTTCCGGATGTCGCCCCTGCACCACCACTTCGAGCTCATCGGGTGGAAGGAGCCGCAGATCATCATCCGGTTCTGGATCGTGGCCGTCATGTTCGCGCTGTTCAGTCTCACGACGTTGAAGCTGAGGTGATGAGGACACCGTGGCTCTGGAGGGGATGTCCGTCGTGGTCGTCGGCCTCGCGCGCTCGGGCGTGGCGGCGGCGGAGTTTCTCTCCCGCCGGGGGGCGTCGGTGGTGGCGACGGATGTCAAGGCTGAAGGCGAGCTTCCGGAGGAGGCCTTGAGCCTGCGCGATCTCGGAGTCCGCCTCGAGGCCGGGGGGCACCGGCGGGCGACCTTCGCCGCTGCCTCGATGGTGGTGGTGTCGCCCGGCGTCCCCTGGGACCTGCCCGAGCTCGAGACCGCGCGGACGGCGGGGGCCGAGGTGGTGGCCGAGATCGAGCTCGCCTTCCGTCACCTGCGCGGCCGCCTGGCCGCGGTCACCGGGACCAAGGGCAAGTCCACCACCACCGCCGCCCTCGGCACCATGCTGCGGGAGGCGGGTCTCGACGTGCGCGTGGGCGGCAACATCGGCGAGCCGCTCATCGGGCTCGTGGAGGGCTCGACGGACGCCAGCGTCTTCGCGGTGGAGGTGTCGAGCTTCCAGCTCGAGGGCACCACTCGCTTCCACCCGCAGGTCGCGGTGTGGCTGAACCTCTCTCCGGACCACCTCGACCGACACGCGTCGCTGGAGACCTACGTGGCGGCGAAGGCGCGCCTCTTTGCCCGGCAGGAGGCCGCGGACTGGGCGGTGGTGAACGCCGACGACCCGGTAGTGCTCGACCAGGCCCGGCGAGCGCGGGCCCGGCTGCTGCGTCTGCGGGTCACCGGCGAGCCTCTCTCCGAGGGCGATGGGGCCTTCTTCCGCGACGGCGACGCCTGGATGCGCCGGGACGGTCGCGAGGAGAGGCTCTTCGCCCGGGCCGACGTCCGCGTGCCCGGGTGGCACATCGCCGGCGACCTCCTGGCGGCGGCGGCGGCGGCCCGGCTGCTCGGAGCCGGCGTCGACGACGTGGCCCGGGGAGTGGCCGCGTTCGGGGGCGTGGAGCACGTCCTCGAGCACGTGGCGACGATCGACGGCGTGGGCTGGTACAACGACTCGAAGGCCACCAACGTGGCGGCGGCCGCGCGCAGCCTCGAGGCCTTCGACGGCCCGGTCCTCGTCATTCTCGGCGGGCGCTACAAGGGAGGGGACTTCGCCCTCCTCGCCCCGCGCCTCCGCGCCCGGGGGTCCCGCGTGCTCGCCATCGGTGAGGCGCGGCAGCGGGTGGCCGCGGCCCTGGCCCCCGAGGTCCCGGTGGAGGCCTGTGGCTCGCTGCGCGCGGCGGTGGAGCGGGCCCGCGACCTCGCCAGGCCCGGAGACACCGTGCTGCTGGCCCCGGCCTGCGCCTCGTTCGACATGTTCGCGGACTACGCGGAGCGGGGGCGCAGGTTCAAGGACGAGGTGCGCCGGGTGGCCGAAGAGGGCGGGGGGAGGTAACGATGGCCAAGAAGCTGTCGACCGATCTCACCCTCCTCGCCGTCACCGTGGCGCTCCTGGGCTTCGGCCTGCTCATGGTGTGGAGCTCGAGCTCGGCCCTCGCCCAGGAGCGCTACGGCAGCCCCTACTACTTCCTGGTGAGGCAGGCGGTGTGGAGCGTCATCGGCCTCGCGGCGATGGTGGCGGCGCTCAGGCTCGACTACCGCTCGCTGCGTCGGCCGGGGGTCGTCTACGCGGTGGCCGGGGCGGCCACGGTGTCCCTCATCGTGGTGCTCTTCCTGAACCCGGTGAACGACACGCATCGCTGGATCCGCCTCGGGGCCCTGAGCTTCCAGCCCGCGGAGCTGGCCAAGCTCGCGGTCGTGCTCTTCCTCGCCTACCAGATCGAGCGTCGCGGAGAGAGGATGAACGAGCTCCAGGCCCTCTTCCCGGCCCTCCTCCTCCTCGGATGGTTCGGCTTCCTCATCCTCATCCAGCCGGACCTCGGCACCGCCTTCACCCTCGTTCTCGCCGGGGGCGTCATGCTGTTCGTGGCCGGGGTGAAGACGCGGTACTTCGTGATCCTCGCCGTCCCCGTCGTCGCTGTCCTCTACCTCGCCATCGTGACCGTGGACTGGCGGTTGAAGCGCATCCTCATCTTCCTCGACCCCTGGTCCGACCCCCTGGGGGCGGGCTACCAGCTCCGGCAGAGCCTCATCGCCGTCGGCAGTGGCGGGCTCACCGGGGTCGGCCTCATGGAGGGTACGCAGAAGCTGTTCTACCTCCCCTATCCCTACTCCGACTTCATCTACGCGGTGATCGGCGAGGAGATGGGAATGATCGGAGCGCTGGCGGTCCTGCTGGCGTTCGTCGTGCTCCTCTGGCGCGGGCTCAAGGCGGCGCGGGGGGCCCCGGACGACTTCGGGCGCTTCCTGGCCGCCGGGCTGACCCTGTCCATCGTGCTTCAGGCCTTCATCAACATCTCGGTGACCCTGGGCCTGATGCCGACCAAAGGCATTCCCCTTCCCTTCATCAGCGCCGGCGGCTCGTCGCTGCTGTTCGCCCTGGTGGGGATCGGGCTCGTGGCGAACGTCTCTCAACATGCGGACTGAATGGCCCGGACCATCCTCATCGCGGCGGGCGGCACCGGCGGACACCTCTTCCCGGGGGTGGCGGTGGCGGACGAGCTGGTGCGCCGCGACCCGGACACCCGGGTCGTCTTCGTGGGGACACCCCGCGGCCTCGAGTCGCGCCTCGTTCCCAAGGCCGGCTACGAGCTGGAGCTGCTGCCCATCAAGCCCCTCAACGCCGTGGGGCCCCGGCGCCTCGTCGTCGGGCTCGTGGCCCTGCCCTGGGCCCTGCTTCGCGCCCTCGGGCTCGTCGTGCGGCTCCGGCCGACGGCGGTCCTCGGGGTCGGGGGCTACGCGGGCGGGCCGGTCGCCCTCCTCGCCGCTCTCGCGGGGAGACGCACGGTGATCCTCGAGCCCAACGCCCGCCCCGGCTTCACGAACCGCGTCCTCCGACCGTTCGTGCAGGCGGCGGCGTGCGCCTACGAGGAGACGCGAGTCGCGTTCGGGGCCAAGGGGGTGGTCACCGGCAACCCGGTGCGGGGCGGGTTTGCCCGTCTTCCCCGGCGGGAGCACCGCCCCCCCCTCACCCTCCTGGCCTTCGGAGGGAGCCAGGGCTCGCGGGCGCTCAACCGCGCCCTGGTCGGCGCCCTCGCGCACCTGCCCGGCGAGGACCACCTGCGCATCGTCCACCAGACCGGGGAGCGGATGCACCACGAGGTGGCGGAAGCCTACGCCGCCGCGGGCCGCCGCTCGGACGCGGTGCGGCCGTTCCTCGACGACATGGTCGAGCAGATGGCCGCCGCCGACCTGGTGCTCTCGCGCAGCGGGGCCACCACCTGCGCCGAGCTCACCGTGGGAGGACGGGCCGCGGTGCTGGTGCCCTTCGCCGCGGCCGCCGACGACCACCAGCGCACCAACGCCCGGGCCCTCGAGGCCGCGGGGGCGGCGCGGATGATCGAGGAGAAGGACCTGACCGGGGCCTCGCTGGCCCGCGAGGTGACGACGCTGGTGGACGAGCCGGCGCGGATCGGCGCGATGGAGGAGGCGGCGCGGCAGCTCGGCCGCCCCGACGCCGCGGCGCGGGTCGCGGACCTCGTGCTCGGGGACTCTCCCGAAGGAGGGGGATCGTGCTGAGGAAGATCCAGCACATCCACTTCGTGGGCATCGGCGGCTCGGGGATGAGCGGCATCGCCGAGGTGCTCCTGAACCTGGGCTACACCGTCTCCGGCTCCGACCTGAAGCTCACCGGCGTCACCCGTCACCTCACGGCCCTCGGGGCCACGGTCTCGGAGGGACACGCCTCCTCCCACGTCGAGGGGGCGGGCGTCGTGGTGACCTCCACCGCGGTCCGGGGCGACAACCCCGAGGTCCTCGAGGCCCGTCGCCTCGGGGTCCCGGTCATCCCCCGGGCCGAGATGCTGGCCGAGCTGATGCGCCTCAAGTACGGGGTGGCGGTGGCCGGCAGCCACGGCAAGACCACGGCAACGTCGATGGTGGCGGCGGTCCTGGACCGGGGTGGTCTCGACCCGACGGTGGTGGTCGGTGGCCGCCTGGGCACCCTGGGCTCGGGGGCCCGCCTCGGCAAGGGCGAGTTCATGGTGGCGGAGGCGGACGAATCCGACCGCTCGTTCCTCAAGCTGTCGCCCACGGTGGCGGTGGTCACCAACATCGACCGGGAGCACCTCGACAGCTACCGGGATCTCACCGACCTCCAGGAGGCGTTCCTCGGCTTCGTGAACAAGGTGCCGTTCTACGGCTCGGCAGTGCTCTGCCTCGACGACGCGTCGCTCCAGGACCTGCTGCCCCGGGTGGAGCGTCGGGTCGTGACCTACGGGATCTCGCCCCAGGCGAGCGTCTCCGTCCGCGACCTGGAGGTCGCCCCGACCGGGTCCACCTACACCGCCACCTTCGACGGGGAAGCCCTCGGCCCGGTGAGCCTTCCCGTGCCCGGCGCCCACAACGTGGCCAACTCCCTGGCCGCGGTGGCGGTGGGTCTCGACCTCGACGTCTCCTTCGACTCCATCCGGGACGGCCTGGAGGCCTTCACCGGCGTCGACCGGCGGTTCCAGGAGCGCGGGGAAGCGGGCGGGGTCCTGGTCCTCGACGACTACGGTCACCATCCCACCGAGATCCGGGTGACTCTCGAGACCCTGCGCCGCCGCGCCGGGGACCGGCGGACGGTGGTGCTCTTCCAGCCCCACCGCTTCAGCCGGACCCAGGCCCTGTGGGATGACTTCTGCCGTGTCTTCCACCAGGCCGATCGCCTGCTCCTCACCGACGTCTACCCGGCCTCGGAGGAGCCCATCCCCGGCGTCGACGCCGAGGGTCTGGCCCGGGGGATCGCCGAGCGCGGTCACCGGGAGGTCACGTTCGCCGGGGATCTCGAGGCAGCGACGGAGCAGCTCGCGAAGGAGGTGCGCGAAGGGGACGTGGTCCTCACCCTGGGGGCGGGGAGCGTGTGGACGGCGGGGGAGGAGCTGCTCCGGAGGCGGGGCGCGTGAGCCAATGGACCCGCGGATGACACAGGCGCTGCAGCAGGCCGGGATCGCGTACCGCGAGGGTGAGCCCCTGTCCCGTCACACGACCATGGGCGTGGGGGGCGCGGCGGCGGTGATGGCCTTCCCGCGCTCGCCCGAGGAGCTCCGGGCGACGCTCGAGATCCGGGCCGATCTCCAGGCGCCGCACCGGGTGCTCGGCGGAGGCTCGAACCTCGTGGTCGCGGACGAGGGGCTCGACGAGCTGGTGGTGAACACGGAATCGATGCGCGCCGTGACCATCGGGGAGGACGGAAGGGTGACCGCGGAGGGCG
This sequence comes from Acidobacteriota bacterium, assembly GCA_022340585.1. GTDB lineage: Bacteria > Acidobacteriota > Vicinamibacteria > Fen-336 > Fen-336 > JAJDNS01. The sequence goes on along the minus strand of JAJDNS010000104.1, from coordinate 28,421 downwards.
GGGCGAACCTCATCCGCACCGTGCTCCAGACGACGCGCGCGGGCTGGCGGGGGCTGGAGAGCGCGGTGGGGATCCCCGGCTCGATCGGCGGGGCCGCGGTGATGAACGCCGGCGCCTACGGGTTCTCCATCTCCGACGTCATGACCGAGATCACGGTCTACGACGAGGACGGGCAGCGGACCGAGCCCCCCGAGGGGTGGAGGTTCCGCTACCGGGGCTCATCGATCCCGGAAGGGGCGGCGGTGGCCTCGCTCACGGCGCAGCTGGAGCGGGGAGACACCGAAGACCTGGCCGAGGAGACCCGCGCCATCGGAAACCGGCGGCGGGCGACCCAGCCCGGCGGCCGCAACGCGGGCTGCGTCTTCAAGAACCCGCCGGAGGGCCACGCGGGCCGGACCATCGACGCGCTGGGTCTCAAGGGTCGGCGCCGGGGAAAGGCGGTGGTGAGCCCGCGCCACGCGAACTTCGTGGTCAACGAGGGAGGAGCCACGGCCGCCGACGTGCTCGGCCTCATCGAAGAGGTGCGTGAGCGGGTGCGGGCGGCAACGGGGGTGGAGCTGGAGCTGGAGGTCAAGGTGTGGGGGCCGCGGTCATGACCCGGCGGGGGCTTCCGGTGGGACCGCCGCCGAGCGATCTCGGTCTCTCCCTCTCCCCGGTGGGCGAGGAGTCGCCCTTCCTGCGGCGCCGCGTGCGGACCCGCGGCCGTCCCCGTCCCCGTCGCCGCGGCTGGTCGTCCCGGCTGGTGGTGGGGCTCCAGGTCTCGGCGGTTCTCATCCTCGTCGCGGTCGGGGCCTGGACCGTCTCCCAGAAGGTGACCCGGAGCGAGCGGCTCCGGGTGGGGCGCGTCGAGGTGAGCGGAAGCCACTTCCTCTCCGAGGGCGAGGTGCGGGAGCTGCTGGGCCCGGCGGTCGGCGAGAACATCCTGTCCCTCGACATCGAGGACCTCAAGGCCCGGCTGCGCTCCTCGCCGTGGGTGGCCGACGCCACCGTGACCCGCACCCTTCCCGACCTCGTGCGGGTCGAGATCCAGGAGCGCGTCCCTCTCGCCCTGGCCGAGGTCGATCGGCTCTACCTGATGGACGGCGAAGGGGCCCTGGTGGACATCTACGGCCCCCGCACCGGGGTCTTCGACCTGCCCATCGTGCGCGGGCTCCTGGGCGTCGACGTGGAGTCTCGCCGCCACCGCGCGGGTCGCGCGGGAGTCCTCCTCTCCGACCTCGCCGAGCTCGCCCAGGAGGTCTCGGAGGTGTTCGTGGAGCCCAGCGGCGACCTGCGCGTGGTCCTGAGGGGTCCCGGCGAGGTCCTCCTCTTCGGCGACCCGCCCTACCGCCAGCGCTTCGTCACCTTCCTCAGCCTCCGCCAGGAGCTGGCCGAGAAGTCTCCCGGGGCCGAGCACTTCGATCTCCGTTTCCGTGGCCGCATCTACGCAAAGCGGCCCTCCGCGATGGTCGCCACCGCCGAGGCCGATTCGCCAGGCGCCGGGCCCCGCGAGGACGTCGTCGCGCCGCCGGCGGCGACCCCCCCGGTCCCGGGGGACGAGGTCCTGCGACCCGTTCCCTCGCCCTGGGGCCGCCCGGCGGGGTCCGCAACCACGTCGCTCCCAGAGACACGGGGCGTCTCGCTCACCGTGCCCACCGTCACTCACGAGAGCCGCCGGACGGCGAGCGGCCCGGGAGTCATCAGGAGGTAGCTTGGGCAAGAAGAAAGACCGCTACGTCGTCGGACTCGACGTCGGCACTCACAAGATCTGCTCCATCGTGGCCGAGGTCACGGAGGAGCGGCGGCTCGACATCATCGGCATCGGCCAGACCGAGTCGAAGGGCCTGCGCAAGGGAGTGGTGATCAACCTCGAGGCGACCGTGGACGCGATCAAGCGCGTCCTCGAGGAGGCCGAGCTGATGGCGGGGGTGGAGATCGGCTCCGCCTACGTCGGCATCGCCGGCACCCACATCAAGGGCTTCAACTCCCGCGGGGTGATCGCGGTCAGCAACAAGAACCGCGTCATCGACCGCGAGGACGTGAGGCGGGTCATCGACGCGGCCAAGGCGGTCTCCATTCCCATGGACCGGGAGATCCTCCACGTCCTGCCCCAGGAGTTCGTGGTCGACGACCAGGACGGCATCGGCGACCCCACCGGGATGTCCGGGACCCGCCTCGAGGTCAACGTCCACGTGATCACCTGCTCGACCACCGCGGCCCAGAACACCGTGACCTGCGTCAATCGGGCCGGGCTCGAGGTCGAGGACACCGTGCTCACCCAGATCTCCGCCGCCGAGGCCTGCATCACCCCCGACGAGAAGGAGCTGGGGGTGGCCATCGTCGACATCGGCGGCGGGACCACCGACCTCGCCATCTACGAGAAGGGGTCGCTCTGGCACACCGCGGTCCTGCAGGTCGGCGGCGAGCACTTCACCAACGACGTGGCGGTGGCGCTCCGGACGCCGGTGAACGAGGCGGAGAAGATCAAGAAGAAGCACGGCTGCGCGCTGACCTCGATGGTCCCCGAGGAGGACTCCATCGAGGTCCCGAGCGTGGGGGGACGCAAGCCCCGCATCATGGCCCGGCAGGTGCTCGGCGACGTGCTGCAGGCGCGGGCGGAGGAGATCTGCCAGCTCGTCCTCACCGAGATCCGACGCGCCGGCTTCGAGCGAAGCCTCAACTCGGGCGTCGTCCTCACCGGGGGCGGCGCCATCCTCGAGGGCCTGCCCGAGATCGCCGAGCAGATCTTCGACATGCCGGCCCGGCGCGGAACGCCGGCCGGGATCGGCGGGCTCGTGGACGTGGTCGCGAGCCCGGTGTACTCGACGGCGGTGGGGCTGGTGTTGTGCGGATACAGCAACCGCGGGGGGCGCGGCTTCGGCTCCTCGCGACACGCGGCGACGGGGACCTTCGGCAAGGTCACCGGGCGTCTCATGGGTTGGCTGTCGGACTTCTTCTGAGGGAGGGGAGCGTGGAGACGAAGCGCGAAGGTGCAGCCTTTCCGCCCCTGCCCGTGGCCGACCCGAGGGTCGGACGCGCGAGGCGTGGGGGAGTCGGACCACGAGGCGCGGGTGAGCTTCCCTGTGAGATGTGCGGTGCGGCGGTGATCGACTATCACTGCAAGCGTATCTGCCTCCACTGCGGGTTCATGACCGGCTGTTCCGAGGGGATGTGAGGAGCATGAGCAGAGAGAGAGACAACGACCACAAGGGTCGGATCCAGTTCGCCGAAGAGGAGACGCACGGGGCTCACATCAAGGTGGTGGGCGTCGGCGGCGGGGGAGGCAACGCGGTCAGCCGCATGATCGCGTCGGGGCTGCAGGGGATCGAGTTCATCTCGGTCAATACCGACCTGCAGGCGCTCCGGGCGAACAGGGCCCCGCTCAAGATCCAGGTGGGGGCCAAGCTCACCAAGGGTCTCGGCGCCGGCGCCAACCCCGACATCGGCCGCCAGGCCGCGGTGGAGGACACCGAGAAGATCTGCGACGCCCTCGAGGGCGCGGACATGGTCTTCATCACCGCCGGGCTCGGCGGGGGAACCGGCACCGGCGCCGCTCCCGTCGTGGCCTCGATCGCGAGCCAGCTCGGCGGCGAGATGGAGAGCGTTCTCACCGTGGCGGTGGTCACCCTGCCCTTCTCCCTCGAAGGCAAGCACCGCATGGCCCAGGCCCACGACGGGCTGGCGCAGCTGAGGGAGTCCGTCGATTCCGTCATCGCGATCCCCAACGACCGCCTGCTCCAGTCGGTGGCCCGCAACACCCCGGTCACCGAGGCCTTCCGCGTCGCCGACGACGTGCTCCGCCAGGCGGTGCAGGGGATCTCCGACATCATCACCGTCCCCGGCCAGATCAACCTGGACTTCGCCGACGTGCGCGCGGTCATGAAGGGGATGGGCCAGGCGGTGATGGGCACCGGCGTCGGCCAGGGCGAGAACCGCGCCGTCGAGGCCGCCCAGCGCGCCATCTCGAACCCGCTGCTCGAGGACACCTCGATCGAGGGGGCCAAGGGCGTCGTCGTCAACATCACCGGTGGGGCCGACCTGTCGCTGGCCGAGGCGGCGGAGGCCACCGCTCTCATCACCAAGGTGGCCGACCCCGACGCCAACGTCATCTACGGCATCGTCACCGACGAGGCGATGGGCAACGCGGTGAAGGTGACGGTGATCGCCACCGGCTTCGGCCACGGCTCGCGCAAGGCCGCCCCCACGCCGGTGGACCTGGTCAACTACGCGAACCCGTCGACCCAGCCCGTCGACCCCGGCGCCGCCGCCGAGTCCGGGGGCTTCTACCGCAAGACCCCCAACCCCAAGGCCGCCGCGGCCGGCGGGGGCGGTGGTCGCTTCGATCTCGACGTCCCCGCCTTCCTGCGTCGCAAGGGCGGAGACGGCGGGGGGAGTGAGCCATGACCCCGTTCGCCCGAGACGGAATCTGCGAGAGCTGCGGGTGCGAGTACACTGTGTCGGGCGTCTCGCTGGCTCCGGGAACGGAGACCGAGGCCCCCGCACGCTTCCGGTGCGCGTGCGGGGGCTGGCTGTCGGCCTTCATCCCCGGCAGCGTCAACAAGGAGAGGCTCGTCTTCGAGCCCAAGGGGGCGCCGGAGCCGTCCTGAGCGGCTGATCTCCGGTACCGGGCGCGCGCCAACCTTCCCTCCTTCGACGCGTCTGCGCCTCCGTCTCCCTCCCGCCGGCCCCGGCCCCTTGACCCCGTCCACCTCCGCTAAATCTGTACGGAAAGGTATAGAATGGGACGTCTGGCCGCTCGCGCGGCTCGACGAGCCATGTCCCGACGATTGATGGAGCGCCACCGGACCCTCCGCGAGGCGGAGGTCTACCTCGAGGACCTCTCTCTCTCCGGGTCCTTCCGGGTGGCCCTCGTCTACCCCAACCTCTACACCGTCGGGATGTCGAACCTGGGCTTCCAGGGCGTCCACCGGATGCTCAACCGGCTGCCCGACGTGGCCTGCGAGCGGGCCTTCCTCCCCGACGATGCCGACAAGGAGGAGCTGGAGCGCGCCGGCCGTCCCCTCACCAGCTTCGAGACGGGGACGCCGCTGCGGGACTTCGACGCCGTGGCCTTCTCCGTCTCCTTCGAGAACGACTACGTCCACGTCCTGCAGGTGCTCCGGCTGGCCGGCATCCCCCTCCGGTCCCGGGACCGCGGCCCCCGCGACCCGCTGGTGATCCTGGGAGGCTCGGCCCTCTTCCTCAACCCCGAGCCCCTGGCGCCGTTCGCCGACCTCGTGGCGGTGGGTGAGGGCGAGCCCCTGGTGCCCCGCATGATGGACGCGCTCCTGGGCGGCCCCGACCCCCGGAAGGGGATCGAGCCGCTGGGTCCCCGGGAGGGCTTCTACGTCCCGTCCCGCTACGAGGTCCGCTACCACGCCGACGGCACCGTGGCCGCCTACGACGGACCGGGGGCGGTCGTTCGGCAGCGGGGTTGGCCCGGCTCCATGGGCTTCCCCCAGTCCACCATCCTCACCCCCCACACCGAGATGTCCATGAAGTTCCTGGTGGAGATCTCCCGGGGCTGCCCCTGCATGTGCCGCTTCTGCTGGGCGGGGTACAACTACCTCCCGGTGCGCGGCTTCACCCGGAACGACCTGGTGGGGCGGGCCCGGGAGGTTCGGTCCTTCACCAGCAAGATCGGCCTGGTCTCCACCGCGGTGTGCGACCACCCGGAGATCGAGGGCATCGTCGACGACCTGGCGGGGATGGACTACGAGGTCTCGGTGGCCTCGCTGCGCCTCGACGACCTCACCCCGGAATTCGTCTTCAAGCTGGCCGACACCGGGGTCCAGGGCCTCACCCTCGCCCCCGAGTGCGGCTCGGACCGCATGCGGCGCATCCTCAACAAGGCCTTCACCAACGCCGAGATCCTGGACAAGGCGGAGTGGATCTTCGAGAACGGGATCCAGAACTTGAAGCTCTACTACATGGTGGGCCTGCCCTTCGAGGAGCACGGCGACGTGGAGGCCATCGTGGACCTCACCGCCGCCATCCGGGAGCGGATGTTGAAGGTGGCCCGAAGCCGGGGCCGGATCGGCCGCCTGCACCCGTCGGTCAACCCCTTCGTGCCCAAGCCGGGCACGCCCTACCAGTGGGTCCCCATGGAGGACCCGAAGGAGACGGACCGGAAGCTCCAGTACCTGCGGAAGGCCTTCGCTCGCATGCCCAACGTGAAGCCGGTGATCAAGAGCGCCCGCACCGGAGTGGCCCAGTCCGTCCTGGCCCTGGGCGATCGGCGGGTGGCCGACGCCCTGCAGATCGCGGTGGAGCAGGGCGTGACCCTCAAGCGGGCGGCGCGGGAGGCCGGCCTCGACCCGTCCTTCTACCTCTTCCGAGAGCGGGCCCGGGACGAGGTCCTGCCCTGGGACGTGGTCGACAACGGAGTCGCCAAGACGTTCTTCTGGAAGGAGCTGGAGCGCAGCCGGGTCGAGCGCCTCTCCCCCCACTGCCCGGAGATCCAGGGCTGCATCCGCTGCGGGGTCTGCGTGGAGACCCCCAACCCGTTCTACGCGCTCCCGGAGAAGTGGAAGGGCCGCGAGACGTTGCCGCTCTACGAGAAGCTGGGCACCCGGCCCACCTGATGGCCCCAGCCTCGCCGGCGGCCCCCGGTCACCGGGGTCGCCGCCCGAGGGTGTATGATCCTGCGCTCGGGGCGAGCGGGGAGGCAAAGCCATGACGGGAGCCGGGGGAACCAAGGGCGGCCTGGGCGAGTTCGTGGGGGGGCTCGTCATGGCGGTGGCCGGTGGATGGCTCCTCACCAACCAGGTCACGGTGACCTCCGGGTTCTGGGCCTGGTTCGGTCCTCACACCTTCGGTCTCAGCCTCCTGCCGCTCGTCGTCGGCGCCGGCTTCCTCTTCTTCGACGGCAAGAGCGTGATCGGGTGGATCCTCACCGTGGCCGGAGCCACGATCATCCTGGCCGGGATCCTGGCCAACCTGCGAATCTACTTCGAGCGCACGACCCTCTTCAACACCCTCGTGATGCTGGTCCTGCTCGCGGGAGGTCTGGGCCTGATGGCCCGCGGCCTCCGCGCGAAGGGGTGAGCGCCCGCGCCGTCCCCAGCGGCTTCGCCATCCGCCCGGAGCAGCGACGCTCAGTCCGCCTGATTGCGCCAGACGCGCTCGTAGGCGGCCCAGTCCTCGTCCCCCGTCGTCCACTCCGCGTAGAGCGCCACCCCCTCGAAGGTTCCTCCCGCGCCCAGGCCCCGCAGTCCGGCCACGATCCCGAGGAGGGCGTTGTCGATCGTCTCCACACCTCTCCGGTGCATGAAGCCGAAGTCTTCGTAGGTGGGCACGCCCATCAAGACCCGGGCGTCGGACCCGGAGGCCACGAGCGCCCCGGTCACCGAGGCGGTGGACCAGGTCAGGTACCGACGGTAGAGGGGAGGGGTGGGAATCGCGGTGTCGTAGGCCATGATCACGATCTGGTCCGACACCGCCGCCACTCGGGCGTAGTAGTCGGGGCTCCAGACGAAGTTCGGGGCGAACGGAATCCCCACCGGTGCCGGGCGGATCGCGGCGAGGGACAGCACCCGCCCGGGGCCCACGGCGTTCCGGAGCGAGCGCAGCAGGGCGAGAAACTCCACGTTGCCGTCGTTGATCGGCTCGATGTTGAGGTGAATGCCGTCGAAGCCCTCGTCCATGAGGCCCCGGACCTCGGCCACGATCCGCTGGCGCTGGGTCAGGTCGGCGAGGCTCACCGTCCCCGCACGGTGCCGCTTGTAGCCGACTCGCAGCCCGCCCACCCACGGGAGGATGCGGAGGTCCGGCGCCACTCGGCGGGCCACGGCGAGGAAGGCCCTCATCTGCTCGCGGTCGTGGGGCGTGAGCTCCCCCCGGGCGTCGAAGGGGATCAGGTGTGGGAAGGCGTATCCGACCCCGCGGCGGCGCAGCTTCTGGAAGAGGACCTCCATCTCCCCGGTCGAATGCCGCGTTTCGAGCCAGCGGTGCTCCAGCCAGACCGCGTTGCGGTCGTGGTTGAACGGGTGGGGGTTGGCGTCACCGCCCGGGATGTAGGCGAAGTACACCAGGCCGGCTCCCGCCGCGAGCAGGAGGAGACCGGCCAGGCGCCAGGCCACCCCGACCTTGCTCACGCCTCTCCTCCGCCGGCCGGCTCGGTCGGCAGCAACACCACCGCGGCGGCGGCGTGCCGCCGCTCGTGGGTGAGGCTCACGAGGGCCGTGGACGCGCCGAGCGCCGCCATCCGCTCCTTCGCCACCCCGGACAGCCGGAGAAGCGGGGGTCCGTAGCGTCCGCGGGCGACCTCGATCTCCCCCAGGCCGACATTGCCGCCCAGCAGCCGCTGCGCCGCTCGCTTGGCGGCCAGCCGCGCCGCCAGCCGTCGCTCCGGGTCGCGCTTCGCCCGGGCATACGCCTCCTCCCCGGCGGTGAAGACGTTCTCCCCGTCCCGCACCTGTTTCACCTCGTCGATCTCCACCAACGCGAAGGCGCTGGCCACGACGCCGTCCTCTCCGGGGCGTGTCTCGATCACGTCCGCTAGTGTAGCCCGGGGCGCGTCCGGGACACCGCGGGCAAAGGAGGCTACGATCCCGGCAATGAGCCTCCGCCTCGCCAGGGTCACGGCGCTCTCCTCGCTTCCCGGCCTGGTCCACGGCTTCGGGCAGCGGGCCGGGCCGGGCCAGCAGACCCGGGAAGAGACCCTCGAGGCCGTGCGCGCGGCGGTGGCCGAGAACGGACGGCTCCTGCTCCTGCGGCAGGTCCACGGCACCGCCGTCGCTCAGGCTCCCTGGGAGGAGACGCCCGAGGCCGACGCCGCCCTCGCGACGGATCCGGGATTCCTGGTCGGCATTGCGACCGCCGACTGCCTCCCCGTCTTCCTCGTCGATCCCCGGCGCCGTGCGGTGGCCGCGGTCCACGCCGGCTGGCGCGGTACCGCTGGCCGTATCGTGACGCGCGCGGTCGAGGCGCTGGTCGCCGGTGGGTCCCGCCCCGCGGACCTCGTCGCCGCCCTCGGCCCGGGGATCGGGGCGTGCTGCTACGAGGTGGGCGACGAGCTGCGCGCAGCCTTCGGCCCGGAGGCGGACGCCTTCTTCCGTCCCGGCCCGGGGGGCCGCCCCCACCTCGACGTCCGCGCGGCCAACGCGCGCCAGCTCGAGGAGGTCGGCGTCCGCCCGGAGCGGACTCACGACGTCGAGCACTGCACGTCCTGCCGGGCGGACCTCTACTACTCCTACCGCCGCGACGGCCCCGCCACCGGGCGCATGATCAGCTTCGTGGGGTTCGGCGGGTAAACGGAATGTAAACGGAATGGGGTCAGGTCTTGCCTTTCGCATCGTGAAGCCCGGCGTTGGGAACGACGCAAAAAGCAGGACCTGACCCCGCTCTACTCGAGCTTCGAGGCCTGCTCGTCGAGGGCGCGGTTGGCCAGGGCGTCGGCTTCCTTGTTCTGCTCACGGGGCACGTGCTGGAGGCGCACGTGCTCGAAGCGGGCCACCAGCGCCGACGCCTCGCGATACAGTGGCTGCAGCCTGGGGTTCTTGACCCGGTACCGCCCGGCCATCTGCCGGACGAGCAGCTCCGAGTCCGAGAAGATCTCCAGCCTTCGTGCCCCCTGCGCCAGAGCCCACCGCAGCGCGTGCACGAGGCCCTGGTACTCGGCGACGTTGTTGGTGGCGCGGCCGAGGTGGCCGTACAGCTCCGCCACCGTCGTGCCGTCGGGGCGGGACGCGTGAACGCCGAAGCCGGCGTCACCGGGGTTGCCCCGGCTCGCCCCGTCGACGTGGATGCGGAGGGAGGCGCCTGCGCTCAAGGCTCGACGACGGTGGGTGGCGGTTCGTAGTACAGGATGCGACTGCAGGCCTCGCACTGGACGAGCTGCTCGTTCTGCCGGAGCTCGACCCACGGCTGCGGGCGCATCTTCACGTGGCAGGCCTGGCACACCCCGTCCCGGGCCTCCGCCATGCCCGTCCCCCGCAGGGTCGCCACGCGCTCGTAGAGACCCCGGGGCGCCTCGGGAATGGTGGCGGCCACCTTCTCCCGCTCGGCTCTCATGCGCCTCTGCTCGTCCTCCAGCCTCGCCCCGCGGGCGTCGAGCTCGGCCGCCTCGCCCCGGGCCGCCTCTTCCACCGAGCGGAACGCCTCTTCCTCGCGTTCGACGTCCGCGGCGAGCGCCTCGGCCCGCTCCATCTCCTCGAGGATCACGTCTTCCCGGGACCGGATGTCGCGCTCCACGGCCTCGATCTCGTGGAGCATCGCCGTGTACTCCTTGTTGGTCTTCACGTCCATGAGCTGGCCCTTGTACTTCGAGCGCTTGGCCTCGAGATCCTGGACCGCCGTCTCATTCTCCCTGCGCACTCCCTGCGACGCCTCGAGGGCCTCGCGGGCCGCGTCGAGACGGGCGCGGTCCCCGGCGACGCGGGCCTCCAGGGCCTCCCGGAGGCGGGGGACCTCGGCGCTCTCCGCATCGAGACGTTTGATCTCCACCTCGGCGTGGTGGAGGCTGATGAGCTTCTCGAGGTCGGGATTCATGTCGGGCGAACAAAGACTATAGCACCACGACGCGAACGACGGGCGCGACGTGGCTGGTGGGCCTGGAAGGACTCGAACCTTCGACGAACCGGTTATGAGCCGGCCGTTCTAACCAACTGAACTACAGGCCCGCCGAGTAGCCTAGCACTTGTCAGCCGGAATGGCTGGCTGTGGGAGGACGCCTCAGGGAACGGAAACGGTAAGGATTCCTCCACGGAGCGCCGGAGCCGGCCATTCCATGACCAGGGATAGTAATGGCCGGCTTTCTCTATATACGCGAGCCTTCCAGGAAGGCCTTGAGCTTGCGGCTGCGCGAGGGGTGACGGAGCTTCCGGAGCGCCTTGGCCTCGATCTGGCGGATGCGCTCGCGGGTCACCTGGAAGCTCTGCCCGACCTCCTCGAGGGTGTGCTCGGAGCCGTCGCCGATCCCGAAGCGCATCTTGATGACCCTCTCCTCGCGAGGGGTGAGGGTCTTGAGGAGCGCCTCGGTCTGCTCCTTGAGGTTGAGGTTGATCACATTCTCCGCCGGCGACACCGCGGCCCGGTCCTCGATGAAGTCTCCGAGGTGCGAGTCCTCCTCCTCACCGATGGGGGTCTCGAGGGAGATGGGCTCCTGGGCGATCTTGAGGACCTTCCGCACCTTGCTCACCGGGATGTCCATCCTCTTCGCGATCTCCTCGGAGGTGGGCTCCCGACCCAACTCCTGGACCAGCGCCCGGCTCGTGCGAATGAGCTTGTTGATCGTCTCGATCATGTGCACCGGGATGCGGATGGTGCGGGCCTGGTCGGCGATGGCGCGGGTGATGGCCTGCCGGATCCACCAGGTGGCGTAGGTCGAGAACTTGTAGCCGCGCTTGTACTCGAACTTGTCCACCGCCTTCATCAGGCCGATGTTGCCTTCCTGGATGAGGTCGAGGAACTGGAGCCCCCGGTTGGTGTACTTCTTCGCGATGGAGACCACGAGCCGCAGGTTCGCTTCCACCAGCTCCCGCTTGGCCCGCTCGGCCTGGATCTCGCCGGTGGTGACGGTATCCATGGTCCGGAGGATCTCCTCGGGGCGCGCGTCGTACTCCTCCCGGAGCGCCTCCAGGGCCCGCTTCTGCTCGCGGATCATCTGGCGGATCTGCTTCTTGTACTCGTCGCTCACGTCTCGCTTGAGCTTGGGCTCGAGGCGGCCGATCTTCTCGCGCGACCGCTCGATCCGGTCCACCGCCTCGCGGACCCGCTCGACCAGCCGCCGCTTGAAGGGCTCGGAGAGCTCGATCTTCCGGATGGCCCTCGAAGTCCCGATGCGGAGGCGCCCCAGGCGCCACTTGCCCTTGACGTATCGCCGCGACTTCCGGTCCAGCTTCAGGAAGTGCCGGCGGTAGGCCAGGTAGTCGTGGTGCGCCGCAACCACCTTCCCGATGAGCTTCAGGGTCTGGCGGATCTTGGCCTCCACCTTCTCCTCGGTGATCTCCTCCTCGTTGAAGATGACCGCGTCGCGCACGTTGATCTCACGCGCCTTCAGCCTCTCTCCGAGAGCCGCCACCTCCTGGACCGACACGCTCGTGCGGGCGACCGCCCTCAAGACGCCGTTCTTGCCCCGCTCGATGCGCTTGGCGATCTCGACCTCGCCCTCGCGGGTCAGGAGGGGGACGGTCCCCATCTCCCGCAGGTACATCCGCACGGGGTCATTGGTCTTGTCGAGGGTGCCGGGAGTGAGGTCGAGCTCGGCGCCGTCCTCCTCCTGCTTCTCGCGCATCCGGTGCTCGGAGTCGACGACCTCGATGCCCATCGAGCCGAACATCGAGAAGATGTCGTCCAGCTCACCCGACGAGCTGATGTCGCCCGGGAGCATGTCGTTGACCTCCTCGTAGAGGAGGTAGCCCTTCTCCTTGCCCATCGTGATGAGCTGCCGGACCTCGTCGTACCTCTCTTCAATCGAAAGACCCATATCCCTCGGTCACTCCTTGTGCTCAGAGACCCGCGATCTCCCGCACCAGCCGCGTCTTCTCGTTGAGGAGCGCCTCCAGCGACTCCCCCTTTGCTCCCTGCAATCTCTTCTGGACTTCCGCCATCCGCGCCTTGAGCGGCTGTCGTTGGATCTCCTTCACGCACTCCGTCGCCGAGAGGCCCTCCCGGGGTACGCCCTCGACCGCGATCTCGGAGAGGAGCCGGCGGGCGTCATCGTCGTCGACCTCGCCCGCCAACGACGCCATCGTCACCGGCTTCTCCCGGCGCCAGAGCGCCTTGGCCGCGCGGAGCAGAGGCTCGGCTCGCAGACCGTCGATGTCGGACTCGCGCAGCTCGGCCAGGGCCTCGTCGGTCCCGTCGGCCCCGGTCACGAGCAGGGCCAGAAGCCACCGCTCGGCCGGCATCAGCGCCCGTGCCTTCCTCGGCGCCGGTGCCCGGCGCGCGGCCTCGGCGACGCCCGCGCCTCCGGTCCCGCGGCCCCCCAGGGCCCGGCGCAGCTCCTCGCGGGCCGCCGCCTCGTCGAGCCCGCCCCGCTCCACCGCCCGGGTGAGCCAGGCCGAACGCTCGACCGGGCTCTCGACCCGGACCAGCGCCGGGAGAAGGGCGGCCAGGAAGCGGGCCTTGCCCTCGGGGGTGCCCACGTCGTGCGCCTGCTCCGCCTGGCGCATCAGCCACTCCAGGGCCTCGGGCGCCTCCGCGAGGCGCCGACGGTAGGCCTCGCCACCCTCGGCCTTGAGAAAGCTGTCGGGGTCGTGGCCCTCGGGCAGCTCGACCACGCGCACCCGCAGGCCCTCCCCGAGGAGCACCTCGAGGCTCTTGCGGGCCGCCCGCTGCCCCGCCTCGTCCTGGTCGAAGTTGACGCAGATCGTCTCCGCGAAACGGCGCAGGAGCCGGCCGTGCGAGGGCGTGAGAGCGGTGCCGCAGGTGGCCACCGCCTCCTCGACGCCGCACTCGAGGGCCCGGGCCACGTCGAGGTACCCTTCCATCAGCACCACCCGCTTCTCCCGGCGGATGGCGTCCTTGGCCCAGGAGAGACCGTAGAGCACGCGGCCCTTGTGGTAGACCGGGCTCTCCGGGGAGTTGAGGTACTTCGGCTCCGAGCCGTCGAGGCTCCGGGCGCCGAAGGCCACCACCTTTCCGCCCTCGTTGAGGATGGGAAAGACCGCGCGGTTGCGGAAGCGGTCGTAGTGCCCCTCCCCGCTCTTGCGAGGGAGGGCGAGGCCGGCCTTCTCGAGCGCGGTCGCCGAGTACCGTCCGCGCAGCGCACCCAGGAGGTCGTCCCAGCTGTCGCGCGCGGCCCCGGCGCGGATGCGCTCGAGGGTCTCGCTCGCGAAGCCCCGCCCGAGGAGGTACTCGCGAGCGACCTGGCCCGGCGCGGTCTGGAGCGTCCGCGTGAAGTGCGTGGCCGCCTCTTCCAGGAGCGCGAGCAGGGCCTCCCGCTCCCTGCGGTCCGGCCCGGGCTCGAAGCGGCCCTCGGGAACGGGAACCCCGAACTGGCGAGCGAGCGTCTCGAGGGCTTCCGGGAAGCTCATCTTCTCGCGCAGCATGAGGAACTTGAAGACGTCGCCGCCCTCGCCGCAGCCGAAGCAGTGGAAGACCGCGGGCTCCTGGCGGACGTTGAACGACGGGGTCTTCTCCTCGTGGAAGGGACACAGGCCCTTCCACGACGAGCCCATCTTCTTCAGCGGCACGTGGTCGGAGATCACCCTCACGATGTCGGCCGCCCGCCGCACCTCCTCGACGAAACCCTCGGGGAAGGCCATGGCTAGTCCTTGATCTCCACGATCGTGGCTCCGCCGCCGCCCTCGTTGGGGTGACCCCGCCGCCAGTTGGCCACGTGGGGGTGGCCATCGAGAAGCCCGGCCACGGCCTTCCGCAGCCGGCCCGCCCCGAAGCCGTGGATGACCCGGATCTCCCGTCGCTCGGAGAGCGAGGCGTCGTCGAGGAGCTTGTCCACGCGGGGAAGCGCCTCCTCGACGGTGAGCCCGATGAGGTTGATCTCCCCGGGCACCGCCGCCTTCGATGGGGCGTCGGCCACGACCACCGAGGTGCCCCCGCCGGAAGGCCGGGCGCCGGCCACCGCCACCAGCTCCTCGCGCGGAACCCGCACCCGCTTGCCGGAGACCGCGAGCTCGGCCTCGTCGTCGCCGTGAAGGGCCAGGACCTCGCCGGTGATCCCGAGGGACGTCCACCGCACGCGGGTCCCCACCTGGACCGGCACGCCCGGGGCCTCCGGCTCCTCGGCCGGGATCTCCAGCTCGGGGTCCTTCAGGATCTCCGCGCGCGAGGCCCGGACCTTTCGGATCGCCTCGGTTCTCAGGCGGGGGGCGTGCTTCGCCGCCGCGCGCGTGGCCTCGGCCGCCTCGAGCTTGTCGACCGCGGCCCGGATGGCCTCCGTCGCCCTGCGCTCCTGCTCCTCGCCGCGGCGCTTCAGCTCGCGGGCGAAGGTCTCCACCGCGCGTCGCTTCTTCGCGGCGATCTCCCGCTCCGCGGCCTGCGCCCGCTCACGTGCAGACTCGGCGTCGCTCCGCAGGAGGGCGATCCGGGCCGCCTCCTTCTCGAGCTCGACCCGGTCCTTCTCGAGACGCGTGAGCAGGTCCTCCGCCTGCTGCTCCTTGTCGTCGCGACGGGCCCGAGCGTCGGCGACCACGCCTGCCGGAAGGCCCAGCCGCTCCGCCATCTCGAGGGCGAGGCTGCGCCCCGGGGTGCCGAGGGTGAGCCGGAAGGTCGGCTCCCAGGTCTGCGGGTCGTACCCGAAGGACGCGCAGGCCACGCCTGGCGTCGACTGGGCGTAGGCCTTCATCAAACCGTGGTGGGTGGTGGCCAGGACCATGGCCCCCCGCTGGCGGAAGTGCTCGACGATGGCGACGCCGAGCGCTCCCCCTTCGGTGGGATCCGTGCCCGCTCCCACCTCGTCGAGGAGGACGAGGGCGGGGCGGTCGGGGTCCCGCGTCATCTCCACGATCGCGGCCAGGTGCGCGGAGAACGTGGAGAGGTTCTCCGCGATCGACTGGTCGTCCCCGATGTCGGCCCAGACGCGGCGGAAGACCGGGAGCCGGCTCCCCGGCGCGGCGGGAACGTGCAGCCCGCACTGGGCCATGAGCGCGAGGAGCCCGACGGTCTTGAGGGCCACGGTCTTGCCGCCGGTGTTGGGACCGGAGATGACCAGCACCGGCTCCCCACCCCCGGCCCGGAGGCTCACCGGCACCGGCTCGCTGTCTCGCGCGATCCCCAGGCGCTCGGCCAGAAGAGGCAGCAGCAGCGGGTGGCGGCTGTCGAGGAGCTCGAGGCTCAGGTCGTCCACGATCTCCGGGACGTGGGCGTCCATGTCCCCGGCGAGGAGGGCCATGGCCTGCACCGCGTCGAGCTCGCCCAGGATCGCCGCCATCCTCCCGAGCTCCTCGACCCGGTCGCCCACCCGGGCGGTGAGGTCCCGGAGAATCCGGGCCACCTCGCGTCGCTCCTCGTCCTGGAGAGACACGATGTCGTTGTTGAGCTCCACCGCGGGCAGCGGCTCCACGAAGAGACTGGCCCCGGTGCCGGAGGCGCCGTGGATGATCCCCGGGAGCTGGCCCTTGTGGTCGGCCTTGAGGAGGAGGACGTACCGATCGTTGCGGGTGGTGATCACCTGGTCCTGGAGCAGGCGCTCGGTGTCCCGCGAGCGGAGGTAGCCCTCCATGACCGAGGTGAGCTGCACCCTGAGCCGCGCCAGGGTGCGCCGGGTCTCGGCCAGCCGGGGCGACGCGTCGTCGGCCACCTCGCCCGTGGGCAGCAGCGCCCGGCGCAGGACGCCGGCGAGGTCCGAGGTGTCGTTCGCCTCGGAGGCGAGGCGGGCGAGGCGGGGCGTCTCGTCGGACCCGCTGACGCGGTGGACGATCTCGACACCTCCCTGGATGAAGGACGCCAGGTCCAGGAGCTCCCGCGGCTCGAGCTGGGCGCCTCCCACCCGGGCCCCGGCCAGGGCCGTCGCCGGGTCGGGGAGGTCGTGGTAGGGCTGCCGGCCCACCTCCTCCAGGAGCTGCCGTCCCTCGGTGGTGCGGGCCAGGGCCTCCCGGACCGCCCCGGGCTCGGTGAGCGGCTCGAGGCCCTCCAGGCGCACCCGCCCCGCGGCAGAACCCACCCGCTGGAGGAGGAGGTCCCGTATCCGATCGAATTCGAGCGCGCGGAAAGTGTGAGCGTTCAAGTGGTTATAGGCCCAGCCCGGCCGCAGATCCCGATGATGGCCCTTCCGCTTCGTTCCCTGGGCCCCCCTGGGGTACCTCGCGCGCGCAGCCGGGTGGGCTCTGCGCCTCAAAGGAATGTGAACGGCGAAACAAGGCCAACTTACAAGATGAGAAGTATCAAGGGTTTTGTCAAGGAAGGGGGTCTTCTCACGGCTCCTCGTGCCCCGGGGGCGAAGCGGCTCCACGGCCCCGCAGGATCAGGCAGGCGAGGTGGGCCGCCCCAAACCCGTTGTCGATGTTGACCACGCCCACCCCCGAGGCGCAGGAGTTGAGCATCGCGAGGAGGGCGGCGAGCCCGTGGAAAGACGCGCCATAGCCCACGCTGGTGGGGACCGCGACGACCGGTGCGTCCACGAGACCCGCCACCACCGACGGCAGCGCCCCCTCCATGCCCGCGACCACGATCACGACGTCGGCCTTGCGGATGGTCTCGGCCCGGTCCAGGAGCCGGTGCAGGCCGGCCACCCCCACGTCGTAGACCCGGTCGACCTCGGCCCCGTGGAACGCCGCGGTCACCGCCGCCTCCTCGGCCACCGGGAGGTCGGACGTGCCGGCGACCGCCACCGCGATCCGCCCGGGGAGGCTCGCGCGAGCCGCGCTCTCCACCGTGATGCAGCGGGCCGCCTCGTGGTACCGCGCCCCGGGCACGGCCTCGGACACCCGGCGGTGCACCTCGGCGGTCGTCCGGGTCACCAGCACCCGCTGGCCGTGGCCCACGATGCGCTCGACGATGGCCACGATCTGCTCCGCGGTCTTCCCCGCCCCGAACACGGCTTCCGGGAACCCCCGTCGCAGGGCCCGGTGATGGTCGATCTTCGCAAACCCCAGATCCTCGTAGGGCAGTGTGGCTAAACGCTTTGCGGCGTCGTCCGGGGAGAGGGCACCCTCCCGGACACGCTCCAGCAGCTCTTTCAGGCCCTTGGGGTCCATTGACTTACCGATCCGCTCCGATAAACTGGGGTCTCACGCCCGCTGGATACGAGCCTTCCACACGGGAACGCCGTGTCCGACACCGAAACTCAAATGTTCCCTTGAGGTTGCGGGCCTGTCAAGGGAGGCGCGGTTGCCGCCGGCCCCATCTGAGGGTCGCAGCGGCGATGAGCGCGGGAGACGACGGGGGCAACGGGTCAATGAGCCCACTCGAGTCCGGGATCCTCGGACTCTACTTCCTAACGCTGGTCATCCTCGCGATCCTCGGGATGCACCGGTACGTGATGGTGTGGCTGTACTACCGTCGGCGCGAGGACCGGGCCACCCCCCGGCCCCTGCCGACTCGGCTGCCGAAGGTGACGGTCCAGCTTCCCATCTACAACGAGATGTACGTTGTGGAGCGACTCCTGGAGTCGGTGATGGCGATTCGCTACCCGAAGGATCTCCTGGAGATCCAGGTCCTCGACGACTCCACCGACGAGACCGGCGCCATCGCCCGCCGCGCGGTGGCCCGCCATCGCGATCGGGGACACGACGTCCACTACCTCCACCGGGAGGAGCGCACCGGCTACAAGGCGGGCGCCCTCGACGCCGGCCTGCACGCCGCCACCGGGGAGTTCGTCCTCATCTTCGACGCGGACTTCGTGGCCCCCCCCGACATCCTGGAGAGGGCCCTCGGCAGCTTCAGCGACCCCCGGGTCGGGCTGGTCCAGGTGCGCTGGGGCCACATCAACCGCGGCTACTCGCTCCTCACCCAGGTCCAGTCGATCATGCTGGACGGGCACTTCGTGATGGAGCACGGCGCCCGCAGCCGCTCCGGTCGGTTCTTCAACTTCAACGGCACCGCGGGGATCTGGCGGAGGGAGACGATCGAGGACGCCGGGGGCTGGCAGCACGACACCCTCACCGAGGACCTGGACCTCTCCTACCGGGCCCAGATGAGGGGCTGGCGGTTCGAGTACCTCCAGGACGTCGTCTCCCCGGCCGAGCTGCCGGTGGAGATGAACGCCTTCAAGGCCCAGCAGCAGAGGTGGTCGAAGGGCTCGGTCCAGACCTGCAAGAAGCTGCTGCCCCGGGTGCTGGCCTCGGACCTGCCCTGGTGGATCAAGATCGAGTCTACGTTCCACCTCACCGCCAACCTCGCCTACCCGCTGATGGTGGTGCTCGCGGCCCTGCTGTTCCCGGCCATGGTGATGCGCTACTCCATGGGCTGGCAGGAGATGATCGTCGTGGACCTGCCCATCTTCCTCGCCGCCTTCTTGAGCGTGTGCTCCTTCTACGTCTCCTCCCAGAAGGAGCTGTTCCCCGACTCCTGGAGGGCGCGTCTCAAGTACATCCCGGCGGTTCTCGGGATCGGGATCGGGATCAGCGTCAACAACGCGGTGGCGGTGGTCGACGGCCTGATCGGCCGGCCCTCCGAGTTCAAGCGCACGCCCAAGTACCACATCGAGAGCGCCGGCGACGCGTGGCGGCAGAAGCGATACAAAGGGGCCGTCGGCTGGGTGCCGTACGTCGAGCTCGCCCTGGGGCTCTACTTCTCCATCGTCGCGCTGTACGCGATCACGTACGGCCTCTTCGGTGCGCTGCCCTTCATCGCGCTGTTCCAGCTGGGCTTCCTCTACACCGCGGGGATGTCGCTGGTGCAGGGGGTGGACTGGCTCGTGCCGCGGCAGCAGGAGGCCTGATCCCTAGGGATCACGCGCCGAAGGCCGCCGCCGGCGTAAGCTTGGGGCCGCCATGGACATCAGCGGCAAGAGCATTCTCATCCTCGGTGGCTACGGCCTCGTCGGCCAGGCCATCGCCCGGCGTCTGATCCCCGAGTCACCGCGTCGCCTCGTCCTTCTCTCGTTGCGCCGGGAGGAGGCCGAGGAGGCGGTCGCCGGTCTCGGCTCCGAGAAGGGGGACGTCGAGCTGGTCCCGGCCTGGGGCGACATCTTCACCTTCACCGACCTCAAGGATCGTCCCCGCTCCGAGATCTTCGGCGACCCGGCGTTGCGGCGCCGCTTCATCTCGAGCCTCATCGAGGGGCTCTCCGAGTCGGCGGCCTCCGAGTACGCGCTGTACCAGCTGATCACCGCCGAGAAGCCGGACGTGGTGATCGACGCGGTGAACACCGCAACCGGGATCGCCTACCAGGACATCTACCGCACGAGCCGCCAGGCCTGGGACGCCCTTCAGAAGGAGGGCGACCTCCAGGAGAGCCTGGAGATGCTCCTGATCACCGACTACGTGCCCCAGCTGATCCGGCACGTCCAGGTCCTGTGGCAGTCCATGGTCAAGGCCGGCACCCACGCGTACCTGAAGATCGGCACCTCCGGCACCGGGGGCATGGGCCTCAACATCCCCTACACCCACTCCGAGGAGAAGCCCTCGCGAGTGCTGCTCTCGAAGACCGCCCTCGCCGGCGCCCACACCCTGCTCCTCTTCCTGATGGCGCGAACCCCGGGTGGGCCCATCACCAAGGAGATCAAGCCGGCCGCCGCCATCGCCTGGAAGGGGATTGGCTACGGCGAGGTCCTCCGGCGTGGACGCCCGGTCCAGCTGTACGACGTCGGCCTCGACGAGGCCGAGCCCCTCCAGCTGGGTGACCGCTTCCGGCCCCTGGACGTCTCTCGCGGGCGCGACACCGGACGGACCCTGAAGAGCGTCTACATCGACACCGGGGAGAACGGTGTCTTCTCCCTCGAGGAGTTCGCGGCCATCACCACCGGCGAGCAGATGGAGTTCGTGACTCCGGAGGAGATCGCCGACGCGGTGGCGCAGGAGCTCAGGGGCGGCAACACCGGCCACGACGTCATCAACGCCCTGGACAACGCGGTCATGGGTCCGACCTACCGGGCCGGCATCATGCGCCACTGGGCCCTCGAGAAGCTGCGGGACCTCGAGAAGCGCCACGGGGCGCGGAGCATCGCCTTCGAGAACCTCGGTCCGCCCCGGCTCAGCAAGCTCCTCTTCGAGGGCGACCTCCTGCGCCGAACCTTCGGGACCATGGCCGCGGTCCGAGCCTCGACGCCGTCGGCGATCTCGGCTCGGCTCGCCGAGGAGATCGCCGGTGACGCCGACTACCGCGGCGAGATCGTCTCCATCGGGATCCCGATCCTCCTCCCCGACGGACGGCTGCTGCGCGGCCCGGAGTGCAAGGTGCCGGTGGTGCCGGTGCCCTCGGAGACCCTGGAGATCACCGAGGAGAACCTCGACGAGTGGGCGCGCGGGGGGTGGGTGGACCTGCGTGAGCCGAACATGGCGCTCTGGCGCGCGCGCTTCCAGCGCATCGAGAACGAAATCGAGGCCATCCCACCCACCGACTCCTCCTCGCGCTTCCTCCGCGACCGTCAGTTCTGGAGCGGTGAGGGCCTCATCCAGCCCGGCAAGGTGACCGGCTGGATCTTCGCCACCGAGGAAAAGGGCGCGCGGATGAAATGACGGGGCTCGACACCACCGCCACCCGCGCCGGCGTCCAACGCGTCCTCTGGGTCACCCTCGGGCTCAACCTGGGTGTCAGCGCGGCCAAGATCGCGGTGGGTCTGCTCTCGGGCAGCCTCGCCATGGTGGCCGACGGGTACCACAGCCTCGTCGACGGCTCGAACAACGTCATTGGCCTGATCGTCGCCGCCTACGCCTTCGCTCCCCCGGACCGGGGGCATCCTTACGGCCACCGCAAGTTCGAGACCGCGGCGGCGGCGGCCATCGGGGTGGCGCTCCTGGCCCTTGCCTACCACGTGCTCGAGGGGGCGCTGGCCCGGGTCGCCGAGCCGGCGGTTCCCGCGATCGGCCCGCTCAACTGGGCGGTCATGGGAGTGACCATGGCCGTCAACCTCTTCGTGAGCTGGTACGAGGACCGGGAGGGACGACGGCTGGGGAGCGCGTTCCTCGTGGCCGACGCCACCCACACCCGCGCCGACCTGTTCGTCTCCCTCGGTGTGGTGGCCACCTTCGCCGCGGCGAAGGTGGGGCTCGCCTGGGCCGACCCCCTGGCCGCCGCGGTCATCGCCGCGGTCATCGCGGTGCAGGCGGTCAAGATCCTCATCTCCGCCTTCAACGTCCTCACCGACCGGGCCGCGATCGACCCCGAGCCGATCGAGAGCCTGGCCGCGAGCGTCGCCGGTGTGCGGCGGGTCCGCGACGTGCGCACGCGGGGTCGCGGCGACGCGGTCTACGTGGACCTCGTCGTGCACCTCGACGGTGAGGTCACGCTCCGGGAAGCCCACGAGGTGGCCGACCGCATCGAGGAGGCCCTGAAGGCCGCCCACCCCGAGATCGTCGACGTGGTCGTCCACCCCGAGCCCGCCGGCTGACCGTCCTCCCTGGCGCTCGCCTCGGCGACCGTTTCCCGGCTCGGGCGGCTGCAGGTCGGCCACCCGGCTCCGGGCCCGCAGGCTTCGAAGAGAGGCAGGGTCCTCGCCGGGTCCCGGCCGCCACAGCCTTCGTCGGTCGCGACGCCCCCTTCGCGGCGACAGCCGACGGCCTGGGGTGGCTACCGCTTCTCGCCGCCGCAGGCGTCGCAGGGACAGAGGTGGCGGAGCAGGCGGAAGCTGTAGATGCCGGTGTTGTGGCCGTCGGCCCAGTTGAGGGCCAGGGCGTAGTTGCCGACGCCGTCGATGTGGACGAGCTCCTGGTTCTCGAGGTCGAGGTACTTCGCCTCCGGGGCGTGGCCCTGGCAGGTGGCGCAGGGGCACCAGCTCCGCAGGTAGTCGAGGGGAAAGGGTGAGACGTGCCCGTCGTCCCAGGTCAGGACCAGACGGCGAGCCCCCTTCTCGTGGCGCGCCTCGACCGGCTCCGGGAAAGGGGGGGCCGGGGGGCTCACCGGCCGAAGGACCTGACGTCGTCGATGCGCACGTCGTCCACCCTCCACACCCCGTCCTCCTTCACGAGGTGGAGGACGATGGCCTGGGGTGCCGCCCCGCCGGTGAGAACGCCGGTGAGGACGGCCCGGTCGTTGTCCACCGAGCGGCTGGGGAGGGTCGCGTCCTCGCTCTGCGCGATCGCGGACACGACGTCGTCGAGCTCGCCTCCGGTGAGTCGGGAGCGGTACTGGACGGTCGCCCCCTGGGCGGCCTCGTCCATGCGCCCTTCCCGCACGTCCGCCAGCCATTCGTGGGCGGCGTCGGCGGCGCCCTTGGTCATGACGAAGACGCTGCTGCCCAGGAGCCCTCCCAGCAGGACGCCGAGCAGGAGGCATCCACAGCATCCGATGCCGATCCAGAAGAACGGACTCCGACCCTTCTTCGCCGGCGGTGACCCGCCCGCCATCTGGGGCACGGGCGACGCGCTGGCGGCGCGAGGGCGGTCGGCGGTCCCCGGTGGTGGTGGTGGCGGCGGCGCGGGGGCCCCGGACGACTGGGGCAGGGGCGGTGGCGGCGGTGCGGCCGAAGCTCGTGGGGTCACGTCCGGTGGTGTCGGTGGCGTGGCCGCCGGCGGTGGGGCGGCGCCTGGTGGCAAGGGGGGCGGCCCCGCGTCCGGTGGAGCGGGTGGCGCGGCGGGCGGTGCCGGGGTGGCGACCGGAGCGGGCGGTGGTGTCGGCTCCGAGGGCGTGGGGGCGGCTCCCGCCGCCGGCGTGGCCAGGACCGTCTCCTCGGGGAGCACGGGGGTCGCCACGGTGGCACCGGGATCCTCGGCGATCTCGACCCGGTAGACGAGCGCCCCGAAGCGCAGCTCCTGACCGTTCTTCAGGGCCGTCTCGGCGACCTTCAGGCTGTTCACGTAGGTCCCGTTGGCGCTGCCCTGGTCCACGACCCACCACGCGCCGGCCCGTCGCTCGAGGCGCGCGTGACGTCGCGAGACCGACCCCTCGGTGGCGACGATCTCACAAGACGGGTCACGGCCCACGAGGCTCGGGTCTCCCGTGACCTCGATGGGGTTGCCAGACACGGGCACGAGTCGCAGGGTGACCATGGAGGCGCTCCTCGTCGTTACTTCGAACCCGCGCATGGGCCGAAGTTCCTGCTGATTCTAGAGATCCGGAGTGGTGAAGGTCAACGGAGGCTAATGTCTTGTGTGGATGATTCGTTGCGAACGACAACATTGACACCTTGCCTGGGAACCCCCTAGAATCAAAGTTTGTTGACAGGCTTGTCGGGCATGCCGTCGGCACCCCCACCAGGCCCGTGCATCGGGAACCGTTCATGAGCAACAAGAGATTCGGCGGACGAGTCGTGGCGTTCTTCGCCTCCGTGCGCCTCGCGGTGGTCGTGATGCTCACTCTCGGGTCGGTCTGCGCCTTCGCGACCTTCTACGAGATGGAGCACGGCACTCCGGCCGTCCAGCGGGACATCTACCAGACGCCGTGGTTCGCATTCCTCCTCGGCCTGCTGGGGATCAACGTCTTCTCGGTGATGGTGAGCCGCTGGCCCTGGACCAGGCACCAGGCCGGCTTCCTCGTCGCGCACGTGGGCATCCTCGCCGTCCTCGTCGGCTCCGTGATCTCTTTGTATCGGGGACTCGACTCGAACATGGCCCTGGCCGAGGGTGAGACCTCCGACCGCGTGCGGCTGCTCGACCGGGCGCTCCACGTGTCGGTCCCGGACCTCGGTGCCCACGGGGTG
The DNA here is from genome assembly GCA_022340585.1 of Acidobacteriota bacterium. Taxonomy (GTDB): domain Bacteria; phylum Acidobacteriota; class Vicinamibacteria; order Fen-336; family Fen-336; genus JAJDNS01. The sequence continues at coordinate 4,300 of JAJDNS010000104.1, read as the reverse complement.
TTCCCGGTGGCCTACGAGAAGAGGGCACCAACCCCTGACCGTCCGAAGCGCTACGAGGTTCCGGGCGGGGACGTGGTGCTCGTGGCCGACGGCTTCGCGCCCCACGTGACGGTGAGCGAGTCGTTCGAGCCGGCGGAGGCCGGCCCCCCCGCGCTTCACTTCGTCCTCCAGGCGCCCATGGCGACCCAGGAGTCCTGGCTGGTTCCCGACGATCGCCAGCGCAGCCACCTCGACCTGGGCATGGTCTCCTTCGGCATCCACTCCGCCCGGACCGAGGACGAGGCGGAGCAGCTGCTCCAGCATGCCGGGGCGCAGAACCACCTCTCGTTCGTGCTCGCCCCGTCCGGGCAGCTGCTCTTCGGCGCCTCCGGGACCTCGGGCCCGCTCCAGACGGGCGTGGTCGTGCTGGGCGAGCCGGTGGCCACGGGCTGGGCGGGCCTCGGGGTGACGGTGGACCGCTTCCATCCCCACGCGACGGTGAAGCGGACGGTGGTCCCCGCGACGCCCCCGGAGAAGGAGGAGCGGCGCAACCCCGCCGTCCGCCTGCACCTGGAGAGCGCCTCCGGGGCCACGGAGCCCGAGTGGGTGCAGTGGGGCGAGACCCGTCGCCTTCTCGTGGGCGACCAGGTGGCCAGCCTCGCCTACCGCTCCCCGGAGGCGGCGCTGCCGTTCCGGGTCACGCTGCTGCGGTTCAACAACGAGTCGTATCCCGGCTCGCGGATGGCATCGACGTACGAGAGCACGGTCCGGATCGATGATCCCGAGCAGGGGACCTTCGAGACGCTCATCTCGATGAACCACCCCCTCCACCACCGGGGATACATCTTCTTCCAGTCGTCCTTCGTCGAAGGAAGGCCGATGATCTCCATCTTCTCCGTGGCTCGGGCCCCGGGGCTGCCGGTGGTCTACCTCGGCACCGCCCTCATCGGCCTCGGCATTGCCTGGATGTTCTACGGAAAGCCCTGGCTCGCCCGGCGCCAGGCGGCGCGGGCCCTCGAGGCCCATCGTGCACAGGAGAGTCGTGATGATGCGAAGCCTGCTGATCCTGTCTCTGCTGGGGCTTAGCCTCCCCTCGCCACTGCTGGCGGGGTCGGAGGTGGCCCCGCTCCGCCGGATCGCCATTCAGTCCGGAGGCCGCATCAAGCCCCTGGACACGTTCGCCCGGGAGACCGCGCGGCGCGTCACCGGGGCGAAGCCCTTCGGCTTCGAGAGCGTGCAGAGACTCGAGCCCACCGAGTGGGTGCTGTCCATGGTGGCCAGCCCGGATCGCTGGCGCGGCGAGCCCATCGTCAAGGTGACCCACGCCGGGCTGCGCGGCGCGGCGGGCCTCCCCGCGGACAAGGACCACTACAGCTTCGAGGAGCTGGTCTCCCACCAGGGCTTCATGGGGGCGGTGGAGGAGGTCCACGGGAAGCTCCGGGCGGATGAGGAGCTCGACCCCGTCGAGAGCGAGCTGGCCAACCTCTACGACACCCTGTCGGTGATGAACGGCATCATGTCCGGCGAGGCTTTGAGAATCATTCCCCACCCGGGCGACCCGAAGGCCACCTGGTACTCGATCGCCGACCTCAACGATCCCCAGGTCCCCCAGGCCCAGCGCATCCGGGCCCTCGTGAGCGCCCTGGTCACCGCCTACGACGCCGGCGATCTCCCCGCCGTGCAGACGGCCAGTGCCGGCCTCGCCTCGCGGCTGGCCAACGTCGCGCCCGAGATCTACCCCCCGGAGAAGGACCTGGCCCGGGAGGTTCACTACAATCGCGCGAAGCCCTTCCGCACCGCGTGGCTGCTCTATCTCCTGGGCTTCCTCGCCCTCATCGCGAGCTTCCCCCTCGCCTCGAAGGGTTTCGCGCGGGCGGGCATGGCCCTCGTGGTCGGCGGCTTCCTGATGAATGGCTACGGGATGCTCCTGCGGATCCTCATCTCGGGCCGGCCCCCGGTCACCAACATGTACGAAACGGTGATCTTCGTGGCCTGGGGCGGAGTGCTGTTCGCCCTCATCTTCGAGCTCGTCTACAAGGCCCGCTACTTCGCCGCCACCGCCGCCGGACTCGCCACCCTGTGCCTCATTCTCGCCGACAACGTGCCCATACTGGACGGCGCCATCGCCCCGCTGGTGCCGGTGCTCCGCGACAACATGTGGCTCACCATACACGTGCTCACCATCACGCTGGGCTACGCCGCCTTCACCCTCGCCATGGGCCTCGGCCACGTCAACCTCGGGCTCTACTTCTTCGCTCCCGGCAAGGCCGGGCTCCTGAAGTCGCTGTCGCTCTTCCTCTACCGCGCACTCCAGGTGGGAACACTCTTCCTGGCGGTGGGGACGCTTCTCGGCGGGGTGTGGGCCTCGTACTCCTGGGGCCGATTCTGGGGCTGGGACCCCAAGGAGACCTGGGCGCTGATCGCGCTGCTCGGCTACCTCGCCATCCTGCACGGGCGCTTCGTGGGCTGGATCCGGGACTTCGGTCTCGCCGTGGGCTCCATCCTCGGCTACTTGCTGGTGCTCATGGCCTGGTACGGGGTCAACTTCGTCCTCGGGACCGGGCTGCACTCGTACGGGTTCGGCTCCGGCGGCTACACCTACATCGGCGGCTTCGTGGCCTTCGAGGCCGCAGTAATCGTGGCCGCACTGCTGCGCCGGCGGGCGGAGCTGCACAAGCAGCTTTCGCCCGAGCCGGCCCGCTGACCGCCGGGAGTGAAGCCCCCGGTGGTCGACCGCCGGCGCGTGGCCGAGGATTGGGAGGCCCGGGGCTTCGGCTGCGACCTCTGGGTGGACCCGCCGGGCCGGGCCTGGGAGGGCTTCGTCCACCCGACCGACGAGGTGGTGATGGTGCTCGAGGGCGACCAGGAGTTCGAGGTGGAGGGGGCGGTCCACCGACCCCGCGCCGGCGAGGAGCTCTTGATCCCCGCCGGCGCGGTCCATGCGGCCCGCAACGTCGGCCGCACGACTTCACGCTGGCTCTACGGGTATCGCAGCAGCTAGGGTCGGCCTAGCGGCCGCCGTCGTCGTCCTCGGTCTTCTCCTGGATCTTCTCGCCGGCCTTCTCCATGGCCTCGCCGGTGGCGTGGGCCGCGTCCTTCGCGACCTCACCGGTCTTGTCGGCGGCCTTCATCGCCGCCTCGCCGGTGGCCTGGGCGGCGTCCACCACCGCGTCACCGGTGGCCTCGGCGGCATCCTTCACCACCTCACCGGTCTTCTGGGCCCCTTCCTTCATGGCCTCTCCGGCCTGCTCGGCGCCTTCCTTCACGTCCGCGGCCGCCTTCTCCATCGCCTCGCCGGTCTTGTCGGCGGCGGCGTCCATCTTCCTGCCGCGCTCCTCCGCCTTGCCCCCGCCACAGGCCACGAGGCCCAGGCCCAGGCCCAGGACGGCCACGATCGCGATCTTTGCCTTCATACTCCGCTCCCTGTTAGATCTACCAGTACGGCCAGCGAGCGGACACCGCCGCGTGCGCCGACCCTCAATTGAAGGCGCACTTCTACCACAGATCGACACCCGGTGGCGCGGAATTCTCCCCGGGGGCGTCGAGCTCCCCCTCGGCGGGGCTCGATGGGGGTCAGGAGGGCTCGTCGAGCTCTCGGGTCCCGACCGCCTCCGGTTGGACCCTGCCCTCCTCCCCGGCCCTCGGGAAGCAGAGCCTTCGGAAGTTGCAGCGACGGCAGACGCGGGGGCGGTCGATCATCGGGAAGTCCTCGAGCCGCGCCTCGTTGGCGAGGGGGTCCACGAGAAGCTCCTTCATGGCGCTCGCGCTCTTCGCGATGAAGCGGCGGGCGTGTTCGACCCGCTTCGCGTCGACGCGCCGCCGCCTCGCCCTCGGGATGACCAGGTAGTTCAGCTCGGTCGCGATCTCCTCCGGAGACGACACCCATCCCTTCTCGGTGGCGTAGAGCGCGTAGCCCGCCACCTGGATCTCGTTGAAGCGTCCCTCGCGCCGGCCGGTCTTCCAGTCCACGATGACCACCCGCCCGTCGCCATCCCGGTAGGCCAGGTCCATGCGCAGGTACACCTCCACGTCCCCGACGTGGAAGCTCACCAGGTCCTCGAGGGCGAGCCACCGGTCGCGGCCGACCGCCAGGGCCTCGCCCAGGGTCTCGCTCTTGAAGAAGTGCTGGAGGGAGCGCATCACGATGTTGACGACGAGGCGCTTGTCCTCCTGCTCGACCGGCTGGTCGTACTCGTGCTCGAAGAGCCGGAAGCGCCGAGAGCCCATCTCGCTCTCGCGCCAGTCGCTCACCAGGCCGGTGTGGACGACCCGCCGGATGAGGGCGTCCTGCTCCTCCTGGGGGGGGAGGGTGTCGTGCTTC
>JAJDNS010000100.1 GCA_022340585.1 Acidobacteriota bacterium | reverse complement strand
ACCCATCCCCGATTCCTCCGCAAGGCGGAGGATCGTCTCCAGAGGCGGCTTCGGTACCGTGGCGTACACCGCCGACTCGTAGAAAGCCGTGTCGCCGGCCATGCTCCACTGGACCACGATCCGGGTCAGGCGGAGCCGACGAAGGTCGCGGAAGAGGTCCTCCCACTGGGTCTCCGTCCAGCTCCCGTGCGCGGCCGAGAGCTGGATGACGGTCCCGTCCAGCCGGGGGGACGTCTCAGCGGAGCCGGCCGGAGGCGTTGCCACCATCCCCAGGGACAGCATCAGGAGGATGCCACCGATCTTCCGAAGCCGGCAACCGACCTTCCGACGGCTCACAGGCCCACCGACAAGACGAGCTGGAACCCGCTCTGGTCCTTGGCTTCTCCCGCCGACCAGGAGCGACCGAGCTTGTAGTAGGCACGCAGCTCCACGCTCGAGCGATACGCGTGGTAGCGGTCGTCGTCGAAGAGCAGGCGTACGGACGCCCCGGCGCCGGCGGCGAGTGTGCTGTCCGCCTGGTCCGTCGCGCGGTGCCGGCCTTCCACGACGAGGTGGGGCGTCAGGAGGATGCGATCCGCGAGCTTCCAGCTCATCCCCTGCCGCGCCTCCCCGTAGATCAGCGTTCCCGCACCGCCGCTGAAGCGCGCGACGTCCGCGAAGAAGTAGCTGTAGGGCCAACGCGGTTGAGCCGGCCGCAACTCGTGACCGCGATCCCAGGAGAAGAGGCCACGAAGAAGCCACGAGTCGGGTACCTCTTCGCTGAGGCCGAGCAGACGCTCCACCCAGAGGTAGAGGTTGTGTCCGCCCAGCGGCTTGTACCGCAGCCCCAACCCGGCCTGGTAGGCGTGGGGGTCGGAGGCTCCAGCGAGGTTGGCTCCGAGGAGACGCCCGAAGACGTGGAAGACCCTGTTCTCGCGGAGGCCGATCCCGGGAGGCCGAAACGCCAGCTCCACACCTCCCTGTGAGGTCGCCAGGGCACCGCCGAAGCCCTCGGACACACCGAGAAGAGCCTGGGAGGCAAACCCCAGGTAGGCGGTCGCGTCCCAGTGGTTCTCGAGGGTCGAGACCTCCCGTCGCAGACGGTACGCCATGCGTGTCTGCTCGGTGCGCTCTCCGGCCGGCGCCGGGGAGAAGGAGACGTCGTCGATGGCACGCTGGAACCAGCGCGCGGCCTCCTCGTTCCGAGCCGCCCTCATGCGGTTGTAGGCCAGCTCTTGGTAGAGACCCGGGTAGTGGGGCTCGCGGGCCACCACATCCTCGAACAGACGAGCGGCCTCGGCGGGGCGGCCGGCACGTTCGGATGCGTAGGCGAGGGCGACGCGATACCGCGACTGGTCTGGCGCTCCCGCCACCGCGGACTCCAGAAGCGCGATGGCATCGGGGAGGTGGCCCCGCTCCTGCTCGAGCAACGCCAGGCGGTAGTCGCGCTCGGCGGAGGGAGTCAGGGTCCGCGCCCGGGACCAGGCCTCCGAGGCGGCCGCGAGGTCCTGCTCCGTCTCGCTCAGCTCCGCCAGCTCGTCCAGCACGACCGCGGCCTCGTTCGGTGGCAGCGCACCCAGGGCAACCCCCTCGAGGGTGCGGCGCGCCTCCTCGTGATGCCCTAGCAGCCGCTGCATTCGTCCCAGATGGGCCCCGATCAGGGGATCGGGCCGCAGACCGAGGGACGCCTCGAAGTTGCGAGCCGCCCGCTCGTAGTCGTGGATCCGCGCGCACAGAAATCCAAGCGCGCCGAGCACCGATCGGCGCGTTTCGGCGTCCAGATCCTCTCCGGAGGCGATCGCCTCCTGGAAGTGCCGTATGGCCAGCCCGGGCTTGCCCCGGGCATTCTCACAGTGTCCGAGGTAGACCAGGTTGAGGGGCGCCGGCCGCAGCTCCTGGGCCCGCGTGAAGTGGGGGATGGCCTCGTCGCAGCGACCCTGGCGCTGGAGCAGGATGCCCAGCTCGCGATGCGTCCGTCCGTCGTCCATCCCGGTGGCGATCGCATTCGTGAAGGCCTCCGCTGCCGCTTGAAGCTCCCCGGTGCCCGCCCGGGCATAGGCGAGTCGCTGCCACGCCTCGGCGCGGGCGGACGAGGGCAGCTCCTCGAGCTGGACCAGGCTCTCGTTGACGCTCGCCGCCTCGCGCCAGAGCCCGGCCCGGGCGTAGCTCTCCGCCGCCCCGACGAGGGCAGCCGGCGAGCGCCTCTGCGCGAAGGCCTCGATGAAGAGGTCTCCGGCCTGCGGGTTACGGTGGCGCTCTGCCTCCAGCTCCGCCATCTGCATCAGGATCCGCTCCTGCCGCTCCTCCGGGTGAGCGACCCCTTCGAGGGCCCGCCGGTAGGAAGCGAGCGCGTTCTCGGCCTGGCCGGACGCGGCCTGCGCCAGGCCGAGGGCGTCCCAGACCTCGGGGTCGTCCTCGAGCTCGAGGCTGCGCTCGAACGGCGCCACCGAATCCGCCGCCCTGCCCGAGGACATGAGCAGGTGACCCAGCCCCCGCAGGAGATCGGGTCGGCGCGGCTCGAGGGCGAGGGCGCTCTCGAAGGCGGTCGCCGCTTCTCCGAACCGACCGAGGGACTGGAGGAGATAGGCCTGACGCTCGTAGAGGCGGACCTGCGCCCTGGTCCCGGACGTGGCGGCCGTCGCCTCCTCGAGATGGCGCAGCGCTCGACCGGAGTCACCTTCTTTCAGAACGACCTCGGCCGCCTCGACCAGCGCGCGGGAGCGGAAGGCGCTGCCGAGCCCGGCGGAGTCCAGGAAGGCCTTCTCCGCCTGGGCCGTCTGCCCCCGGCGCAGGTACGCATAGCCCAGGGAAAGGAGCACCTCCGCGCGTTCCTGCGGCGAGGACAGCGCCGAAGAGGCGAGAGCCGCCCTCCACCAGCGGACGGCTTCGGCGTCTTCCCCCAGGCGGGAGGAGTACCCACCGAGGGTGACGAGGAGACCTGCGTCGCCGGGGGCCAGGTCGAGGGCGGCCCGGGCGGCCTTCCGGGCGCCCGCGACGTCGCCCAGCGCGTCGAGGACCGCCATCTCCTCTCGGCGCGCGAACAGGCGCTCCTGGCGTTCGGATGCCGTGCCTGCCGCCTCCCGGTAGGCGGAGGCAGCTTCCGGGAGACGGCCCAGGCGCTCGAGGGCGGAGCCGCGCACGACGTGCTCGCCGAACGTCCAGCGGGAGCGCGGCAGTTGCTCGAGGAAGCCGAGGGCCTGCTCCGACCGCCCGAGGCGCAGGGCGAGGTCGGCCAGGGCGGCCAGCGCCACATGGCGCTCCGTGGCCGACAGGTCGGACAGCGCGCTCGCGGTCTGCAGGTCCTCCAGAGCGGCCGCTGGCTCACCCAGTCCCTGATGCGCCAGCCCCCGGTACAGCCAGGCCGTCGAGGAATCGGGGTCGTCACGGAGGAGGAGTCCGGCCTGCTCGACCACGCCCTCGTGGTCCCCGAGACGATGGAGGAGAATCACGTACGCACTTCGCGTAGCTCGGTTTCCGGGATCCACCCGAAGGCCCTCCTCCAGCTCGGCCCGGGCCTCATCGAGGCGACCGGCGTCGATCAGGCGATGGGCGCGGTCGAGGTGGGGATAGGTGCGGAACCGGCGGAGCTCCCGATCGAACCATCCGCCCCGGAGATTGCCCTCGTCCGGGGACGAGGCGAGGACGCCGATCGGAATGGCCCAGCAGGCGAGGGCCACGGCGACCCGCGCGCGGGCCGAGGAGATGCGCCGGCTAGGACGCGGCGAGGAGAGGGCCATCGGACATCGACTCGAGAGTTGCGCTGAGAGCGTGCTCCGGCAGGATCCCATCCTCGGTCAGCACCCGTCCCAGGGGACGCAGCCGCGTCCGTTGACGTTCGAGGGTCTCGAGCAGGGACTCTCGGGTGAGATAGCCGCTCTCGACCAGATACTCGCCGAACAGCTGGGCTCCGGGGTCGTACCGCTCGAGGGCGGCGGCCAGCTGCTCGGAGGTGAGCAGCCTGAGCTCGACCAGGAGATCACCGAGGCGAGCGTAGGCGCGGCGCTGGGCCTTCAGGGCCCGCGAGAGCTCGTCGTCGGTGAGCAGCCCCTGGTCCACGAGGGAGGCTCCGAGGAGGGGACGCTCCGCCGGGTCCTGGAGGCGCTGGTACCCGCGTCGGATGGCGAAGGCCAGGTCGCTCCGCGTGGTGAGGCAGACGTCGACCGGCCCCCCGACGCCCTCCTCCAGGACGCCCCGGGCCTCGGTGCTCAGAGGATGGACGGCGGCGAGCTGAAGCCGGTCGCCCCGGGAGCCCACGGGGTAGACGGAGAAGCGCACCGCAAACACCTGTGGAAGGCGGCGGAGCAGCTCCAGCGGGGTTGCCGCGGGGTCGATCTCCCGCGCCGGCAGCCGATGCTGTCCCGCCAGCACCGCCAGGAGGGCGTCCTCGTCCACCACCCGCATCCCGACCAGGATGTCGCCCAGAGGGCGGTGGTGCTCGGTCTGGAGCCGGAGGGCCTCCTCCAGCTGTTCGACCGCCAGGAGACGCTTCTCGAGCAGGAGGTCGCCCAGCCTCCGGCGGAACCCGGTCAGCTCCTCCTCCGAGGGATAGACGTGGTCCGTCTTGTCCCAGCCGATCACCTTGCCCGTGAGCAGGTGGCTCACGAAGAGGTAGAGCGCACGGCTGGCGGCGGCGAAGTTGACGGCGTTGCTCCAGACCTGCCGCGGGACGGCAAGCATCGCCTGCTGCAGGCCATGGATCCGGCCCACGTAGAGCGCGCGGTGCGAGAGCCTCCAGAGAAGGAGGGCGCCATTCGCCAGCACCAGTGACCACAGCCAGGTTCCCTGTTCCACGATGGGCGGGTAGCGGTAGGCGTCGGGAAAGGCCCACTGGACGCCCCACACGGCCAGGACCGTCAGCACCACCGGATAGGCGGCCAGGCCCACGAAGTTGGTCAAGAAGCCCTTGCGGTCGCGGATGAGCATGTACTTCGTCCAGACGTTCCCCCCCCAGCCCAGCTGGGCCCAGCCCTGGAAGGCGATCCCGACGATCCAGCGGGCCTTCTGGCGCATGGCCGCCCGGAACTTGCCCGGGAAGTACTCGCGGATGGCGACGTACTCCTTGACCTTCACCTTTCGGGGGAGACCGCTGAGCCGGGATGGGCGGGTCACCTCCCGCTCCACCGCGTGCCGCACGAAGATGCCCTTGTGGCCAGCGCGGCCCAGGCGGAAGGCGAGGTCGTAGTCCTCGGTGAGGGAATCGAGGTTGAAGAGCTGGTTGTCGTTCTGGGCGGCCACCGCCTCCAGCGCCCGGCGGCTGAATCCGCAGCCGACCCCGGCGGCGGGGACGATGCCGCTCAGGTGCTCACGAACCGCCAGGTCCTTGGTGTGGCCCTCGGCAAACTCGTCGAGGTAGTGCCCGGAGGTGAAGTTGGACCACTTCGGCTCCAGGGGGATGACCGGGAGCTGGACCATGTCCTTCCGCGGGATCAGATAGTTGAACAGCCTCAGGCAGAGGGGGTGGACGATGTCCTCCGAGTCATTCATGACGACCGCCTCGAAGCGGATCCCGTTCTCCTTCTCGAAGACCCGGATGCCCTGGAACACCCAGTTGAGGCAGTCGGACTTGCTGGTGGGCCCGTCCTTCGGGCAGACGATCCGGTGCACGTTGGGGTGCTGTTCCCGCACGATCTCGACCTCGCGGTGGGTGGCGGGGTCGTTGGGGTAGGTCCCCACGAAGACGTGGTAGTTCGAGTAGTCCAGGGTGCGGAGGGTGGTTTCCAGCATGCGCCGAATGACCGCGGACTCGTCCCAGGCCGGGATCATGACCGCGATGGCCTGCTCCTCCGCTGCCCGCAGCCGCTCCTCCGTGAGCTTCGGATGCTTCGGGAGGACGAACAGACGGCGGTAGAGGCTCCGTCCCCAGTAGCAGATGTCCACGAAGAGGTCGTCCAGCCCGCTCACCAGGAAGACGACACCGGTCACCATCAGCAGGACCTTGGTGCCGACGAGATAGAGCGCGACGAGGTCGGAGCCGCTCATGCCGGGATCTGGGGGGAGCGTCCCACCACTGGCGGCTGGGCGGCAGGACCAAGCTGCTCGGAGGGATGGAGCAATGGGCTCTCACCCCGGATCCATCGGCCCAGGGCGAGGGCGATGCGCTCCGAGGCGCGTCCGTCGCCGTAGGGGTTCGGGGTGCCCGCCATGCGGTTGTAGGCCCGGGAATCGGAGAGGAGCCGCTCCGCCTCCTGGACGATGTCCTCGCGATGGGTGCCGACGATCCGGGCCAGGCCGAGGGCGAAGGCCTCGGGACGCTCCGTCACCGCCCTCAGGAGGAGCAGGGGCTTTCCCAGGGTGGGCGCCTCCTCCTGCACGCCTCCGGAGTCGGTGAGGATGAAGTCGGAGCGGCGCAGGAGATTGACGAAGGTGAGGTAGTCGAGGGGCTCGGTGAGGTGGATCCGGTCGACTCCCTCGAGGAGCCGCCGCACCGTTCCCCCCACGTTGGGGTTGAGGTGCACCGGATAGACCACCCGGACGTCCGGGTGACGCTCGACGATGTCGAGGAGGGCCAGACAGATGTTCTGCAGGTCCTCTCCCCAGGACTCACGGCGGTGGGAGGTCACGACCATGAGACGTGACCCGTCCAGGGGGACACCTTCGATCGGCGTCCCTTCGAAGGAGCAGGGGACCTCGAGGAGGGTGTGGAGGGCGTCCACCACCGTGTTGCCGGTGACCAGAACGCGGTCCGGAGAGACACCCTCGTCCAGCAGGTTCTGCTGGGAGAGCCAGGTGGGGGCGAAGTGGAGCTCGGTCAGGACCGAGGCCAGTCGCCGGTTGGCCTCCTCGGGGTACGGGTTCCGCAGGTCGCCGCTGCGCAGCCCCGCCTCCACGTGGGCCACCGGGACCCTCCGGTAGAAAGCACTCAAGGCCGCGGCGAAGGCCGTCGTCGTGTCGCCCTGGACGATCAACAGCCGCGGCGACATCTCGGCCAGGGCTTCGTCCATGGTCGAGAGCGCCCGCGACGTCAGCCCGGCCAGCGTCTGGTTGGGCTGCATGAGGCTCAGCTCCACGTCGGGCTGGAGCCCGAAGCGGGAGAACACCTGATCGAGCATCTGACGGTGCTGTCCGGTGGACACCACCACCGCCTCCACGTCTCCCTCGTCACGAAGCGCCCGCACCACCGGCGCCAGCTTGATCGCCTCGGGGCGCGTTCCGACGACGACTGCGACACGCTCTCGCTGCATGATTCCTCCGGGGGCGGGGCGAAAGCCCTCGCCCCGCTCGTGATGGTTCCTGACGACCCTCCGCCGCCTCACGGCGGAGGGCCACACTGGCTGTAGCGTCCGTCGATGACGGATTAGGGCGCGGTCGCCGGCGCGACCGGGCAGGAGTCGCTCACCGAGCACGGCGCCACGAAGGTGTAGCCGAGGCCGGCGATGCCCCTGACGGTCTGGCGCAGGTAGGTCGTGCCGAGGTACGCGTGGTAGTAGAAGGACGCAAAGCCGTCCCGCACCACCAGGGCCTTCTCGGCGTGGCGCACGAGGTCTTCGGGTAGGAGTGGCCGGTAGCCCGGGAAGGGTGCGGGCTCGATGTAGCCGATGTTCTCGGGCAGCACCTGGTACCCGTAGTGGTCCTTCTCTATGAGGAACGGATAGAACTGCCCGAGGAGGCGGCCCGCCGGGGACCCGGGAGCGGAATAGAGGAGCCTCCCGTAGTAGACCGGGTAGGTCTGGCGGATTGCGCTGAAGTCAACTGCGCTGGCGGTGTAGTGGGGCGCCTCCCAGGCAAAGGCCTGGAGGCCGGTGGCAGCCAGCTCCGTCGAGCCCGTGCCGATACGGCTCAGCGCCCAGGACGCCGAGTCTCCGGGAACCGGACCGGCGAAGGTCAGCGAGCCGTCTTCGTTCTGGGTGACGCGGTAGAACTCGAAGTCGTCGCCCGTCACCCGGTTGTAGGGGTTCGGGGCGTCGTCCCACTGATGCGTCGTTCCGTGCTGGATGATGGAGGCCCAGCCTGTCGAGAACAGGTCCCGC
>JAJDNS010000095.1 GCA_022340585.1 Acidobacteriota bacterium | reverse complement strand
CCGGGACGAGGAGCGATTCGACGAGGCGATTGGCCTGTACGAGCAGGCGCTGGAGCAGAAGCCGGCGTGGCTGGAAGGCCGATGGGCCCTCGCCACGCTCCTCTACGACACCGACCGCTTCGCCGAGGCCTCCGAGCACTTCGCCCGCGTCGTCGAGGCCCACCCCGACAACGGCCTGGCCCTGGCCCTCCTGGGGCTCTGCTCGGCCCAGACCGGGGACCACGACGACGCCCTGGCCGCCCTCATGCAGGCCCGATCCCTGGGCATCCCGAATGAGGAAGTGGCCTCTGTCGCCGACTATCAGGCTGCCCTCCTGCTCAACAAGGCCGGCGACCCCGACGGGGCCCTCGAGATCCTGCGCCGGTTCGCGAAGGACGGCAACGACAGCCCGTCCTTGATCGAGGCCTTCGGGCTGGTCGTGCTGCGCCTCCCCCTGCTCCCCGGAGAGATCCCGGCCGAGAAGAGGGAGATGATCCTGCTCGCCGGGCGGGCCGGCTACCACATGTCCCGGTCCCGGCGTACGGCCATCGGTCGCCTCGCGGTGGAGGAGCTGGTCTCCCGCTACCCGGCCGAGCCCAACGTCCACTTCGCCCTGGGCATGTACCTCCTCCACGACGATCCCGCCGCCGCCCTCGCCGCCCTCCGGCGCGAGCTCGAGGTGTCCCCCGACCACCACGTGGCGATGATCCAGATCGCCTTCGCCGAGCTCAAGCGGGGGCGGGGCGCGGAGGCTCTGCCCATGGCCCGGCGGGCCGCCGAGCTCGCCCCGAACGTCCCCGCCGCGCACCTGGCCCTGGGTCGGGCCCTGCTCGCGACGAACGACGTCGAGGGGGGGGTGGCGGCGGTGGAGGTCGCGGTGCGGCTGGCCCCCGAGAACCCGAGGCTGCACTTCGCCCTCGCCCAGGCCTACCAGCAGGCGGGCCGGACGGACGACGCCCGCCACGAGAAGCAGGAGTTTCTGAGGCTGGAGAAGGCCTCGTCCGCCGGCGCCCCCGGCGGGACCGAGGGCTCGGCATCGCCCGGGCCCCACGAAGGGAAGTAGTCATGATGATGAAACGTCACACCGCCCTCCTCGCCTTCCTGGCCGTTGCCTGGTCGCTCGCCGTCTCGCCGGGAGCGGTGGCCCAGGCCCCCCCACCGTCGGCGGACGACGAGGCGATCCCCGTCTTCGGCGTGGAGTCGACGGTGGTCCTCCTCGATGTGGTGGTCCGCGACAAGAAGGGTCGTCTCGTCAAGGACCTGCAGGCCTCCGACTTCGAGGTCTTCGAGAACGGCGAGCCCCAGACGATCGCCGACTTCCAGGTCGTCGACCGGGGCCCGCTGCACTTCTCACCCTCGTCTTCTCCCGAGGCAGCCTCGGCCACACCGGCCCCATCGACCACGGCGGCGACCGGCCCCGGCGCGGCCGAGCCGGCGGCCGCGCCCCAGGCCGAGCCGGGGGTGATTGCCTTCATCTTCGACCGAATGTCCACGCGAGGAAGGGACATGGCCCACCAGGCGGCCCGCGCCTACACCACCCAGGGCCACATGGAAGGGGACGTCGTCGGCGTCTTCATGCTCGACCAGACTCTCCACACCCTCCAGACCTTCACCACCGACATCGAGGCGGTCGGGGCCGCCTTCGACCGCGCAGCGGCCCAGGGCCAGACGCAATTCGCCTCGACACGCGACGAGGCGCGCGAGCACCAGGCGGACGCCCGGGCGGCCGAGGCGGCTCTCAGCGCGATGGGCGGGACCGGCGCCGGCGCCGGAGACGCATCGGCCCAGGCTGCGGCCGCGAACGTCGCGGTGCAGCGCACGTTCGCTCTCATCGAGGCGAACATGCTGAACTCCTTCGACCGCCTCGAGCGCGACCAGCAGGGCTTCGCCAGCACCAACGGGCTCATGGCGGTGGTGAACGGCCTCAGGGCCCTTCCCGGTCGGAAGACGATCGTGTTCTTCTCCGAGGGGCTCACGATCGGCTCCAGCGTGCTCGACCAGTTTCGCTCGGTGATCGCCGCCGCCAACCGGGCCAACGTCACCATGTACGCCATCGACGCTGGCGGCTTGCGTACCGAGAGCGGGACGAGGGAGGCCCGGGCCGAGCTCGTGTCCAACGCCCAGCAACGGTTCCGCCAGGAGTCCCAGGGCTTCACCCAGCTTTCCGACGGCGCCATGATGCAGGGCGTGGAGAGGACTGAGGACATGATAAGGCTCAACCCCCAGATCATGCTGGGCCGGCTCGCGGATGAGACCGGGGGCTTCCTCGTGGCCAACACGAACGACGCCACCAAGGGCTTCCGGAGGATCCAGGAGGAGATGCGGTTCTACTACCTCCTCTCCTACGTCCCGACCGACGGGCGCTACGACGGGCGCTTCCGCACGATCTCGGTGAAGACTGCACGCCCCGGAGTCGAGATCTACACCCGCAAAGGGTACCTGGCGGTTCCACCCGACACCGTGGTGCCGGTCCGCGCCCACGAGGCTCCCGCCATCGCCCAGCTCGACCGCGATCCCGCCCCTGACGATTTCGCTCTCTACGCCTCGGCCCTGAGCTTTCCCCAGCCCCAGAGACCGGGGCGCGTGCCGGTGCTGGTCGAGCTGAAGGGAGACGCGCTGACCTACACCCTCGACGAGGACAAGGGGGAGTACACGGCGGACTTCACCATCGTGGCACGTCTCCGGAACGACCAGGGGCAAGAGGTCGACCGCCTGAGCCGCCGGTACCCCCTGACTGTCCCCAAGGACAGCCTCGACAAGGTGCGGCAGGGGAGCATCCTCTTCTTCCAGGAGACCGACCTGCCTCCCGGGCGCTACACCCTCGAGGCCGCCGCCCACGATGCCGTGGGCGACCACGCGAGCGTTCGCCGTACCAGCGTCGAGGTCCCCCCCTCGCCCGAAGGGGCGATGCGCCTCTCGAGCCTCGTGCTTCTGGAGAAGGTCGAGAAGCTGAGCCCGTCGGAGGTCGGGGGCGACAACCCCCTCTACTACGGCGAGACGATCCTGTATCCCAACATGGGAGAGCCCTACCACAAGTCGGTCACGCCGACCCTCGGGTTCTACTTCACGGCATACGGCGCCGGGGACGAGATCCCCGGTCAGGCGACCATCGAGCTGCTCCAGGGGGAGCAGGTCCTCGCGAAGCTGCCCACACCACTTCCCCACGCGGATGGCAGCGGACGGCTCCAGCACGCGGCGTCGCTGCCCCTGCAGAACCTGCCGCCGGGCGAGTACGGGCTGAGGATCGTTCTCGACAGCGGGTCGGCCTCGTACGCACGCCAGGCCCGCTTCGTCGTGGCCGAATGAGCGGGGGAAGACGGGTGAGCCCAGCACATCTGAGAAGACTGCTGTCGGCCGTCGCCGTTCTGGCGGCGGTCCTCGCCGCGCCGCCGGGCGGCCGCTCGCAGAGCGAGGCCGAACCGGAGAGCGCGGTTCCGGAGGCGGTTCCGGAGATCGCCGGCGGCGAGATCGAGCAGGTCACCGTCGACGTCGTCGTTCTCGACAAGAAGGGCCGCCCCGTGACCGGCCTGACCCAGGGGGACTTCACCGTCCTCGACGAGGGAGAGCCCCAGGAGATCGTCAGCTTCGAGCTCATCGATCGTCAGCCCGGCGCCACCGACGCCCTGCCCGAGGCCCGTCCCCGGGTGGTCACCAACCTCGAGGTGGCCACCGAGAAGCCGGGACGCACGTTCGTGATCCTGTTCGACGACATCCACATCGCCCCCCTCAACGCCCAGCCGGCCAAGGCGGCGGTGGCCGCCTTCCTCGATCGTGGCGTGGTCGAGGGTGACCGGGTCACCCTGGTCGCGACATCGGGGAGCGCCTGGTGGAGCACCCGCATGAAACGGGGTCGGGACGACCTGATCGCGGTCCTGCAGCGGCTGGACGGGAGGCGCTTCCTCGAGCCCGCCACCGAGCGCATCACCGACTACGAGGCGATGCAGATCGTCGAGTACCGGAACGTCCTGGTCGCCCGCCGCGTCCAACGCCGCATGGAGACGTACGGCACCGCTCTCCAGCAGCCCTTCGACGAGCGAGACGCGGCCAACCGGGAGGAGGCCTGGGAGCTCTTCCAGCGCGGCGTGGTCGATCCCTACGTCGAGAGCATGGCCTCGAGAACCTATCTGCAGGCCAAGACCCGGCTCCGGAAGAGCCTCGAGGCCATCGAGCGCGTGGTCGAGTCCCTGACCGAGGGCCGGGACAAGAAGGCCCTGCTGCTCGTCTCCGACGGATTCATCGAAGACAAGACCCAGCCGGCCCTGAAGCGCGTGATCGAGGCCGCCCGGCGGGTCAACGCCACGCTCTACTTCATCGACTCCGGCGGGCTGCGGGCACTCAGCCAGATGTACAGCGCCGAGTTCGGGGTGCTGCCCGACTCGCGGGACACGATGTCCGCGATCGCCGATCTCAGCGCCGAGGGGGAGGGCTCGGCGGCTCTGGCCGATGACACCGGTGGTTTCAGCATTCGCAATACCAATGCCTTCGACGAGGGGGCGGTCCGGATCGGCCGCGAGTCGCAGAGCTACTACCTCCTCGGCTACGTCCCGGGTGACATCCCCCGCGACGGCCGGTTCCGGAAGATCAAGGTGAAGATCAACGGCGACTACGAGATCCGCGCACGAGGCGGGTACTACGCCCCCAGCGACACGCCGCAGCCCCAGCGGGCGTACAAGGAGGGTGTGGACCCCACCCTCCAGGGCGCCCTGGACGCCGCGAGCTTCGCCGACGCCATTCCGCTGCGCATGACCGCCTTCGTCATGGAGCCGACCGGACTGGAGCGGAGCCGGGCCTTCGTCGTGGCCGACGTCGACATCTCGGCCGTGGCGTTCGCCGACGTCGAGGGCTCTCCGGTGGCGAGCCTGGAGACCCTGGCAGTCGTGGCCCACCGGGACAGCGACGACGTCCAGCGGAAGGACCAGACCGTCGACATCCGACGCCGTCCCGGTGAGCTGGAGAGCCCGACGTGGTACTCGTTCGTCCGCGACTTCGAGATCCTGCCCGGAGAGCACCAGGCCAAGCTCGTGGTGCGGGACACCGCGACCGATCGGGTCGGGAGCGTCGTCCTCGAGCTCTCGGCCCCGCCCCGCGACCAGCTCCGGTTCTCGACCCCCATCCTCACCGACATACTCAACTACCCCCCCGGAGGAGTCGGCGGGATCCCGGCCCTGATCACCCGCCGGACGTTCCGGAGCGGCGCCCCGCTCTATTGCCGCTTCGACGTCTACGGGGCGGCAACGGCCCCCGACGGCATGCCCCGGGTCGAGGCCGGGTACACCCTCCGTCGGAAGGGAGGAGGCGACGCCGTGGACATCGCCCTCCCCAGCCGGATCGAGCCCACCTCCCTCGGGGCCCTGGCCCGCCTGCTGGAGATCCCTCTCAACGGACTCGCGCCGGGCGAGTACGAGCTCGTGCTGACCGCACGCGACGATGTCACCGGCGAATCCCGGGAGCGGGTGGAGCCGTTCTCGGTCGCGCCGACGGCGAGCGCGCGCCGCTGACCTACTTCTTCAGGGCCTCCAGGAGAGCCTGGGCAGTGGCGTGGTTCGGTGCCGCCTCGGTGGTGCCGGCCACGTACTTCTCGAGGTGCTCGACGGCGGCAGCGGTGTCGTTCCGGCCCACCGCGAGGGTGGCCAGGTAGTAGTGGGCCTCGATGTTCGGGGGCTCCATGGTCGCGGCCTTCTCGAACGCCGCCTGGGCCTCCTCGTCCTTGCCGAGATTGGAGGCGGCCACCCCCAGGGCGAACTCGAAGTTGCCGCTGTCGGGAAGCAGCAGCGCGGCGCCCTGGAGGAGGTCGTAGGCCTCCTGGGGCCGGCCACCGGCGGTCATGAGCGTCGACAGGGCCACGTACGAGTCCGGCGCCCCCGGTTGCGCCGCAATCGCCTGGCGGAACGCCTCCTCCGCCGAGGGCGCGTCGTCCTTCAGCATGTACAGGTAACCGAGGTTGTGGTAGGCGGGGGCCACCGCGGGGTTTTCGGCCACCACCTCCTTGAAGAGCGCGATTGCCTCGTCGTACTGGTTCGCCTGCATCGCCTCCAGCCCCTTGCCATAGGTCTCACCGAGGGCCTTTGCTTCCTCCTGCGCCGCCTGCATCGCCTGGACCTCGGCGGCCGACGTTGCCGTCTGGGTCTCCTTCGGAGCGGGCGCCATCACGATCGGCTCCCAGTCGCTGCGGGCGTCTCCCGACACGTACGTGTTGGTGGTCCGGGGCTTGAAGCCCTCCTTGGTCAGGATGATCTTCCAGGGGCCCGACTTGAGACCGACCCGGACAAAGTATCCGTTCTTGTCGGTCTTGGCCTCCTTGGTGATCGGCACGCGCGTCTCGCCCTCGTACTGGAACTCGATTTTCACGTCGGGGACGCCCTCACCGTCCGGGTCCACGACCTGGGCCCGGATGGTCGAGCCCACCTGGGCCTCGACGAGGGTCGGAGCACTGAGTCCCAGGGCCACAACGGCGAGCGTCAGGATGAGTACGGGTACTCGGATCATTGCGAACTCCCTTGGTTTGTCCGGTCACAGTCGAGCAATCGGAGTGATTCTCCCACATTCGGCGCCGAGCGTCCTGCCCCCACGAGGGCTCCCCGCTCCCACCGCCCTCAGCGGCCGAGGAACGCGTCCTCCACCCCGAAGAAGGCGGGCTTGGCCTGGTACTGCTCGTCGAAGAGAAGAGGATCGTCCTCGCCGAAGAACTCGTCGATCCAGGAATGGGCGTCGGTGAAGCCCCAGAACGTCACCGCGTCGCACCTGGGCTGGGCGGCACATACCCCCACCGCCTCCCGGTAGACCTCACGTTGCCGCTGCAGCCGGCTGGCGGCGTCGCCGGCCAGGTCGCGGATCTGCACGTCCATCTCCGAGATGTTCACGAGGAGGCCCAGGTCGGCCAGACGCGCCACGTTGGCGGCGATCTGGCCGGCCGGAGGGTACCCCGCGGCCGAGAGGTGCATCTGCAGACCCACCCCGTCGATGGGGACCCCCGACTCCTTGAGACCCCTGACGAGGTTGTAGATGGCGTTCGACTTCTGGTTCAGGCCCTCGCCGCCGTAGTCGTTGTAGACCAGGAGCGCGTCGGGGTCGGCCTGCCGGGCGAGACGGAAGGCCTCGGCGATGTAGCCGGGTCCAAGACCCCGCAGGAACACCGTGTCCCGCAGGCCTCCGTTCGAGTCGTCGATGGCCTCGTTCACCACGTCCCACACCGCAACCCGGCCGCGGTAGTGCTGGACCACGGTCCGGATGTGGTCCTCCATGGCGATCCGGAGCTCCGGTGGGCTGAGCTCCTCCACCCATGCCGGGGTGGCCTGGTGCCAGAGGAGGGCGTGCCCCTTGACGTTCATGCCGCTGCTCTCGGCGAAGCGAACGATCCGGTCGCCGCCCGAGAAGTCGAAGACCCCTGGCTCCCGCTGGAGGGGGTCCCACTTCATCTCCCACTCCGCGGTCACGTAGTCGAAGTGCTTCCTGAAGGTCGCGGCGTAGGTCGCGTCGTTCCGGAGAAGGCTCGACTGCACCGCCGCCCCTACCCACTTGCCGGCTACCGCTGCCGCGTTCCGCAACGGGTCCGGGTCGGTCGTCGGCACCGGCGGCGGGTTCGTGGGCGTCGTCGGCGATCCGTCGTCGCCCCCCCCGCACGCCCCCACGGTGACGACGAGGGCCACTACGAGGGCCACGCCTCCCGGCTTCACCGCGGGGTTCCGGGTGCGGTGGGCATGATCGCCTCGGCCAGCTCCAGGACGACGATGGTGTCGAGGGGATCCGCCTTCTCCGGATCCAGTCGGAGGAGCAGCGCGTCCGCGTCCCTGCCGAGAGGCACCTCGCTCCCGTCGGCCATGTAGTGAGCGGACTTCACCGGCCGCGGCGGCAGCGGGAGGGCGAGCACCCTGTCCGGCCAGTCCAGGACGTGGACGAAGACCTCGTTGCCCTTGTGGGTCGTGACGCCCCAGGGTCGCGGCGTGATCGGCCCACCCCGAGCCCCGTAGATGGACTCCCCGTTCTTCTCGAGCCACTCCCCCACCTCGGCGAGGCGCTCGACGAACTCCGGCTGGATCGTCCCGTCGGGCTTCGGGCCGACGTTCAGGAGCAGGTTGGCGTCGTACCCCCCTGCCCTCACCAGCAGGTGCACGATCTCCTCGAGGCTCTTGTAGCGGGTGTCGCTCTCGTTGAAGCCCCACGAGTTGTTGATGGTGGTGCACATCTCCAGGGGCAGGGTGCCGATCTCCGCCTTGTCGTTCCAGCCGGTGGTGTCGTGACCCGGGAAGTCCCGCTCGAACATCTGGAAGTCCTCTCCCGGGAAGGGCTTGCGGTGATGGTTGGAGCCGACGAGGGCGGCCGGCTGGAGGCGGTGGATCAGGGAGTACGTCTGGCCGAGCCGCCAGTCCGCGTCCGGACGGTCCCACCAGCCGTCGAACCAGATGCCCCCGAGGGGTCCGTAGCCGGTGAGCAGCTCCTCGAGCTGAGCGTCCATGTAGTCCAGATACCGGCCCCACTCCCCGCTCTCGGGGCGTCCCGACCACTGACCGGTGCGGCCCCGGGGGAAGTAGTCGGGGTGGTGCCAGTCGAGCTGGGAGTAGTAGAAGAAGAGCTTCAACCCCTCCTTCCGACACTCCTCGGCCAGCATCTTCAGGACGTCTCTCTCGTAGGGCGTGCGGTCTACGATGTCGTAGTCACTGGTCTTCGAGTCGTACATCGCGAAGCCGTCGTGGTGCTTGGAGGTGATGGTGATGTACCTCATGCCCGCCGCCTTGGCCATGGCCACCCAGGCCGCGGGATCGAAGTCCGTTGGATTGAAGCGCGGCGGGAGCTTCTCGTACTCGGCGATGGGGATCTTCTCGTTGTGCATCACCCACTCGCCCCGGCCGAGGACGCTGTAGACGCCCCAGTGGATGAACAGGCCGAAGCGGGCCTCCTGGAACCAGGCCCGGGCCTCCAGGTTCTCCGGCGGCGGCCGGTACCCCTCCTGGGCCACGACGGGGGTGAGGCCGGCCAGCACCAGCAGGGCCGTGAGGACGGGAAACGCCTTTCGCATGTGACCTCCCGAGGACCGAACCGGCCCGCGGCCGGCTCTCTGGCCAAGGACACGAGCTCAGTGTCGGCAAGTGCGTCCCTGGCGGTCAGTCCCATTATGTGCTGCCGCGACCTCTCCCCGGCCTGATGCAGATGCTTCAGCAGTGCCCGATTGACACCTCGCGGGGACGGGCGGTAGCTTGCACTCGACGGTCGCTGCCTCGCCGGCGACCCCCATCAACAGGAGTAGAAACCCATGCCCTCGATCCGATCCCTGCTCGCCGCCGCGGTCCTGGCGGTGCCCCTCGTCGCCTGCACCTCGGCCCCGGAGCCGGAGCCGGCCCCCCCGCCCCAACCGGTGGCGGACGACTTCGTCGGGAAGTGGAACATCCGCATCACCGATGTCGACGACACCTTTGCCGGCGCCCAGATCGACGTGAACAAGGAGGGCGACGGGCTGGCCGCCGGCCTCGTCTGGCGCTGGGCCAGCTACGGGCCCGCCACCAGCGCCACGGTCCAGGACGGCGTCCTCCGCGTCACGCGCACTGTGAAGATCGAGGAGAAGGAGGGAGAGGAGGAGAAGGAGGGAGAGGAGGTCTTCGAGGCCCGCCTCGTCGACGGGGCCCTGAAGGGAACGGCCCGCTATCCCGACGGGACCGTTCACCACTTCGAGGGTCGGCCCGCCCCCGAGCTCGCCTCCACCGGCGAGCCGGAGTGGGGCGAGCCCGTCACCCTGTTCGACGGGAAGACCCTCGACGGCTGGAGCCTCCGCGATCCCGACGCGAAGATGGGATGGGCCGTGGTCGACGGCGAGCTGGCCGTCGTCGAGCCGAAGGGCAACGCCGACCTGGTGTCCGACGCGGTGTTCCAGGACATGAAGCTCCACCTGGAGTTCAAGGTGGAGCCTCACAGCAACAGCGGTGTCTACCTGCGCGGGCGATACGAGATCCAGATCATCGACGACCCGGAGATGGTCGCCGACAGCCACGGCTGCGGGGCCCTCTACAGCCGCATCGCCCCGAGCCAGGACGCCACGAAGCCCGCCGGGGAGTGGAACACCTTCGACATCACCCTGGTCGGCCGGGACCTCACCGTGGTCCTGAACGACAAGGAGATCATCTCTGGCAAGGTGGAGGGCATCACCGGCGGGGCCATCAACCCCTTCGAGGGTCAGCCCGGTCCCCTGATGCTGCAGGGCGACCACGGCAAGGTCCGCTTCCGCAACATCGTGGTGACCCCGGCTCTCTAGTGGCCTGAATGCTGGAGGGACTGCATTCAGGCCACCTCCGGGACGCCGTGGAGATCGACGCTCACCGGCCACCGCCCTCGCTCCGGCGCCGCCACCCGCACGACTCCGGCCTACGACGCGTAAGCCTCGATGCCGTCTGAGCTGCCCCGTGGCCTCTCTCGTCGCCTGGTCCCGGCCGGCCTCCTCGTCCTGGCCGGCCTGGCCCTGACGAGCCTGTACCACCGCTCCTGCTACATCGACGACGCCTGGCTGGGCGAGCGCGCGTACTGGCTGGCCCGCGAGGGTGTCGTGCGCTCCGAGCTCTTCCGGGGAGAGCTCGACTACGGCGAGCGGATGTTCGTCTTCCACAAGCTCTTCGCTCTGACCGGGGCGACGTTCATCCGGCTGTTCGGCTGGTCGCTCTACGTTCTCAAGTCCGTCAGCCTCTTCTCCTTCCTCGCCTTCCTCGCGCTCCTGTGGCGCTACTGCCGACGCTTCGAGTCGAGGGACGTCTTCGTCCTCACCGTCCTGGTCCTCCTCGGCCACGGCCTCGTCGGCTCCCGCATCTTCGTGTACCGCCCGGAGGTCATGCTCATGGCCCTGGGCTTCGGGTGCTTCTTCCTCCTGCGCTCCTTCCTCGAGGGAACGGGGTGGCCCCGGGCCACCCTCGCCGGGGGCGCGGTCCTCGCCGGCCTCGGCGCCCTCGCCCACCTCAACGGGCTCATGTTCATCGCCGCCGGGACGCTTCTTCTCCTGCTGCGCCGCCGCCCGGGGCCCGCCGCCGTCTTCGCCGTCCTCGCCACCTCCGTCGCGGCCCTCTACTTCGCCGACGCCGTCTTCGCCGGCGAGGTCCCGACCCTCTGGCGCCAGCTCTTGACCGACCCAATGCTCGTGCAGCGCATCCCGGATGCCGGCTCACGCCTCACCGAACTGCTGTCCGAGCACCAGCGCTACTTCCACAGCCTCGGAGAGATCCTCTTCTCGCTCCTCGTCCTCGCGACGGTCGTCGTCACCGCCCGCTTCACGAGGCTCCGAACGGACCCGCTCGTTCCCTTCACCGTCGCCCTGGCCGTGAGCCTCGCCCTCCTCTCCCCGGAGCGGCACGCCCACTACGCGATCCCCCTCCTCCCGTACCTGGCCCTGATCGTGGCCGTGAGCATTGTCCGCGGCCTGCCCCGCGCCGGGCGCGCGGGTCGAGCGATCGTGGTGGCGCTCCTGTGGGTGCACGTCGGCCACGGAGCCCTCCACTTCGGCCAGATGATTGCCGCCCGGGAAGACACGGCCGCCCGCAACCGGGCCCTCGCCGGCCACATGGCCCCCGGGGCCACCGTGGTCGCCACCCTCCCCTTCGTCTTCGATGAGATCGAGAACCGCACCGTTCACGGCCTGGAGTACTATTGGGTGAAATCGGGCTATGGCCAGGCCCCGATCCCCCCGGACGTGCTGTTCGGCGACGCCCGAGCCCGGGGCGCCCGCTACGCCATCATGAGCCGCGAGGACCTCAGGTTCTCCGGCTGGCCCGAGGGGGCACCGTCCCCCTCCGGTCTCCACCACCGCGAGCTGTACCGCGACGCCGACTACCTGATCCTCGAGCTGTTTTGAGGCCGAGCTTGTCGAGCACCTCCGGGGGGCAGCCGGTCCACTCGGCCACGAAGGTGTTGCCCCGGTAGCCGATGTCGTCCATGCCGATACGGCTCGTCCAGAACCCTGACGCCACCAGGTCGCGGAAGAGATTGAAGAACGCCACCCCCTGGCTCCCCTCCGGGACCGCCCGCTCCGGCCACGCGATCTCGTCCAGCACCTCCCGGCGCTCCCCGTCCGTGCACTCCGCGAAGGAACGCGTGAAGCGTCCCCGGCACTCCCTCTCCAGCCAGGCCAGTCCTCCCCGCACCGCGGTCTGCATCTCCTCGCGCTCGCGGGCTTCGACCAGCTCGTCGGTCAGCGTGAAGTCGATGAACTCCGGCACCTTCGCCTCGGTGGCGCTCCCCGAGCGGTCGTCCGCAGGAAGAATCAGGTCGCACAGCAGTGCGACCACCGCCCATTCGCCGTCGCTGAAGAAGCGCCGCTCCCACGGTGGCGCGTCGGTCCCCCCTCCCGCCGCCCGGTGAACGTGCTCGTGGGCCCGCTGGGCCCGGGCCTCCGACAGGGCGAAGCCGGCCGCCACCGGCGCCGCCCCGAGCCGCTTCAGGACCTCCCGTCGCTGGATTCCCCTCATGCCACCCCCCTTCACAGGTTCCCCTTCCGGCGCTCGTCGGCGATGTAGTCGGCAGCGCGCCAGGCCAGGGCCAGGATCGTCCAGGTCGCGTTCTTGTGCGCGTTCGAGACGAACGGCCCGGCGTCGGCCACGAAGACGTTCCGCGCGTCGTGGGCCTGGCCGAACGCGTTCAGGACCGACGTGCGTGGGTCGGCGCCCATGCGCGTGGTCCCCGCCTCGTGGATGATCTCTCCGCCGACGGAGATCCCGTAGCCCGCGTCCTTCGTGGGCATCGGGGCGAGGGGAGTGCCTCCCATCTCCTCCACGATGGTTCGCGCCGTCTCGTGCATGTGGCGGACCTGGGCCACCTCGGTCTCCCCCCACCCCCAGTGGAAGCGCAGCACCGGAATCCCGAAGCGGTCGACCTTCTCCGGGTCGATCTCGCAGAAGCTCCTCGCGTTGGGAACCATCTCGCCCCGACCGGAGAAGCCGACGATGGATCCGTAGTAGCGGCGGTAGTCCGCCTTGAGCGCCTCCCCGTACCCGCCACCGTTCAGCGCGTGGAAGTCCCGGGCGAAGCCGTACGACGGCATGCCCCGCCCGCCCCAGAGCTCGAAGTGATACCCCCGGGGGAAGTCCAGCTGGCGGTTGTCCAGCCACCAGGGGATGTAGAGGTGCATCCCCCCCACGCCGTCCTCGTTGTGCGCGGGGGTGTCGAGCAGGGCGGGGATGAAGCCCGCCACCCTCATCCCGGGCGTGTCCGTCAGGTACCGCCCCACCGCGCCGCTCGAGTTGGCGAGGCCGGCGGGGTGCCGGCTCGAGCGCGAGTTCAGGAGAAGCCGCGCCGACTCGCAGGCGCTCGCGGCCAGGACCACCACCCGCGCATTCACCTCGACCTCACGACCGGTCGCGGTCTCGACGTACGACACGCCGGTGGCCAGGCCTTCGTCGTCCGTCGTGACCTCGCGAGCCATGGCGCCGGTGACGACGTTCAGCCGGCCCGTCTCCAGGGCCGGGGGCAGCAGGACCGACGGCACCGAGAAGTTGGAGTGGGTGGTGCATCCTCGCCCGCACTGCCCGCAGTAGTGACACGCGGG
>JAJDNS010000085.1 GCA_022340585.1 Acidobacteriota bacterium | reverse complement strand
GGGTGCGGCTCGAGGTGCGCCTCGACGCCTTCAACGCCCTCAACCACACCCAGTTCACGGGCGTGAACAGCACCGTCAGCTTCGCCGGCCTGAACGACCCGACCATCACGAACCTGCCCTACGATGCGAACGGGAACTTCGTGCGGAACAACGGCTTCGGCACCATCACCGGTGTCGCGCCGCCGCGGACGTTGCAGCTGGTCACGAGGCTGACCTTCTAGCCTTTGCTGACCTCGTTCCGCGGGGGTCGGCGCCTCCAGGGCGCCGGCCCCCGTTCTCTTTCTGTCGTAGGAGATCGACCACCTCCGGAAGCTCTCCGCTCTCCCCCTGTGGGCGGGAAGCGTCGTCCACTCAGTAGCTTCCATCGGTAGGACCGTCCCAACGGATGAATCGGGGGTGGCGAGGTACGGGGCGGAGTAGGTATCTTGACGCGGTGCGCGGGGAACGAGGTCGGCGTTGCCTTGGTGCCACCGGCCCGTTCAGCAGTTGGACCCGGAGCCCTGCGAGCACCCTGAACTGTGTCTAGCCCGAGAGTGACGACACTGCCACCCAGGGAAGGAATCGGCTGGACATCCTGGTACGAGTGTAGGGCTGTTTGCCGGCTTTCAGGGGGAGGGCGGGGCCACCCCGTCGAGCTGGCGACGGCTGCCGCCGCCGCCCGGCGCACTGCTCACTCGACCCGGCAGGTCACGCCGATGCCACTGGTGAGGTCATCCTCGATCGTGGTCTCGAACCCGGGGCGGCTCCTCTGGTAGTCGACGTACGCCGCCATTCCCCGCATGTGGATGTTGTGCGAGGTGTAGCATCCCCCCGGTGCCATCTTTGGGGCCAGGTCGATGAAGTACTGCTTGTACCAGCCCTTGTCCGCGTCGCTGAAGACGAAGTCGAACGGCCCCTCGATCGTCTTCACCGCCTCGTGGGCGTCGACGAGCCGGGCGTCGATGAACTGCGCGACCCCGGCCTTCTCGAAGTTCTCGAGCGCCTCCCGGTGCCGGCTCTCGTCGATCTCGAGGGTGATCAGCTTGCCCCCCGTCTTGCTGAGGGCCCAGGCGATCCAGATCGACGAGTGCCCGCTCGACGTCCCGATCTCCAGGGCCCGGGTGTATCCCTTCTCGACGATCATGTCGTGGAGGAACTGCCCGTCCCGCCGGGGGACGTTCATGTCACGCCAGGTCGACTGTCTCGCCCGGAGGAAGGCCTCCACCTGGTCGTCGAGGGAGGCCTGAGCGGACGCCTCCTCTGCCGTGGCCGGGATCGAAACCAGGGCGATCGTCAAGACGGTGGGGACGACGAGCAGACCGGCGCCGAGCTTCATGGAACCCTCCTCGAGAGCTGCTTCCGCGAGGACCGAACCGCGCACCTCACCCGGGAAGACAGCCCTGTCACCAGCTTAGCCCGGACCGGGACCCGGAAGAAGACGCCGCCCTACGGGGTCGAGGGCCTGGCTGTGTCCACCGCCTTCGAAACCGTGGCGACCGTTTCCCCGCTCGCCCGGGTGAAGGTCGCCGTCCCGCGAATGTCCGCCGAGGAGGCTCCAACCTTGACGGTGTAGGTCCCGGCCTCGGCCAGCCACGCGGACGAGGCCTCGTCGAAGGAGGCCAGGTCGCGGGGGGGCAGGGAGAACGACACGGTCTCGGACTCTCCCGGCTGCAGCGTTCTCGTCTTGGCAAACGCTTTCAACTCCAGCGCGGGCTTGGGGGCGGCCTTCCCCGGAGCCGACACGTAGAGCTGGACGACCTCGCGTCCGGCAGCGGCTCCCTTGTTCGTGATCTCGACGGAAACGGTGACCTCATTCCCCGGACCGGCGTCGTTCAGCTTCACGTCACCGTACTCGAACGTGGTGTAAGACAGGCCGTAGCCGAACGGATAGGCCACCTCCTGGCCCTTCGTGGCGAAGTGGCGGTACCCCACCCAGATGTCGTCCTCGTACTCGACCTCGGCGTCGCGATCCCCCCGCATGAAGCCGGGGGCGTCGGGGTCGGGGCCCAGCAGCGTCTTGCCGGGGAAGTTGGCGGACGAGGGAACGTCGTCCCAGCTCAGGGGGAAGGTGGTGGCCAGCTTCCCGGAAGGCGGCGTCCGCCCGGTGAGGACGTCGGCGATGGCGTGTCCCGACTCCTGGCCCGCCTGCCAGGCGAGCAGGATCGCGTCGGCATGATCCCGCCAACTCGCGGTCTCGATCACCCCGCCGATGTTCAGGACCACGACGACCTTCTTGCCCTCCGAGCGGAACGCTCGGCTCACGGCGTTGAGCAGGGCCTTCTCGACATCGGACAGCCCGAAGTCGTCCTCGAGCTCCCGGTCGGTGAACTCCCCCGACCGACGGCCGACGGTCACCAGGGCCACGTCCGTCTCCCGGGACAGCCGGGCGATCTCGTCGGCCGACACCGTCCTCTCCGGAATCGGCGGCGGCAGCATGAAGGGCATGGGTGGCCGGGGGCGGGCGGCGGCCTGCTCCTCGAGATAGCGAGCGTAGTCGCCGGCGAGCGCCTCGTCGACAGCGAGGCCGGGGCCCTTCAGTCCCTCCCGGAGCGAAACGGAGTAGGCCTCGTTCACGTCGCCGCTGCCCGTGCCTCCGGTGATCATGTCGTAGGAGGCGTTTCCGAACAACGCCACCTTCGCCCCCGACTCCAGCGGCAACGCATCCGCGTTCTCCAGCAGCACCATGCCCTGGGCCGCGGCCTCGCGGGCCTGAGCCGCGTGGGCCTTCAGGTCAGGGGCATTCGAGGGCGCGACTCCCTTGAACGTGGGGGTGCGGCGAACGAGCTCCAGGATCTTCTCGACGTTGCGGTCGAGGACGTCCTCGCTGAGCGCACCGCTCTCCAGGGCGGCCAGCAGTGCCTCCTGCTGGCGTCCGGTCCCCGGCATCAGGAGCTCGTTGCCGGCCTTCATCTGCGCCACGGCGTCTCGCCCGCCGAACCAGTCGGTCATCACCACGCCGTCGAAGTGCCAGTCGTCACGCAGCACGCCCTGGAGCAGCCAGGGGCTCTCCGAGGTGTAGGTGCCGTTGACCTTGTTGTAGGAGGACATGATCGTCCAGGGCTCGGCCTCCCGCGTTGCGATCTCGAAACCCCGGAGGTAGATCTCACGCAGCGCCCGCTGGCTCACGATCACGTTGATGACGTTGCGGTTCCACTCGTGATTGTTGGCCACGAAGTGCTTGAGGGAGACGCCGACCCCCTGGGACTGGACGCCTTTCGTGAAGGCGGCCGCCATGCGGCCGGTGATCACGGGATCTTCCGAGTAGTACTCGAAGTTGCGACCCCCCAGGGGGTTGCGGTGGATGTTGAGGGCGGGCGCCAGGAGCACGTCGACGCCGTACGCCCGAAGCTCGTTCCCCATCGCCTGGCCGACGCGCTCGAGCAGGTCCACGTCCCAGGACGACGCCAGCAGGGTCTCGATGGGAAAGGCCGTGCAGTAGAACGTGCGCGAGGAGTCGCCCTCGCGCTCAGGCTCGATGCGAAGGCCGGCGGGCCCGTCGGCCAGGACGATGGAGGGGATGCCCAGCCGCGGGACCGCGACGGTGTTCCCGGCGGCCCCGGGAACGGCCTCGCTCATCTCCCCGACCGCGGGCCCCCGCATCTCCTCGGGCAGGAAAGGCAGGTTCATGCCAGTGCCCAGCACGAGGTTGACCTTCTCCTCCCTCGTCAGGGCCGCGACCACGTCCCGGGTGGGGCTCTTGCCCAGCTGCGGCAGCTCACCGGCGTGGGCCACGGAGACCCCGAGCGCGAGCATCATCAGCATCTCCAACAGGTTTCTCGGCTGCATGGAATCCATCGCTTCCTCCTTCGATGACCTCGTGCTACCGGAAGAGCTGCGGCGCGAACTCGTTCAGGTACTCGCGCCAGTT
>JAJDNS010000066.1 GCA_022340585.1 Acidobacteriota bacterium | reverse complement strand
CCGCTATCGCGAAGCGGGTGGCGTCACCGGCCTTTCTCGCGGGTGCGACATCGACACCACGTCCCTCCCGGAGGACGAGGCCCGCGAGGTCGTGGAGCTGGTCGAGCGGGCCGCCCTGAAGGAGACCCGCAGCGAGGGGCCCGACGGAGCGCGCGATCTCACCGGCTACGAGATCGTGATCGAGGACGAGCAGAGTCTAGTCGTCGTCCGCTTCGACGACGCCACGGTGCCGGCGTCGGCCGACCGGCTCCTCGCCTACCTGCAAGGACGGGCCCGACCCATCCCCCTCGACTAGGGCCGCCGCGGGAAGAGACCTCCGGAGGGCAGGAGGCTCAAGCCCACCCCCCGGAGGCTGGCGGCCCGGCGGCCCATTCCACGCCACCGGGAGCCCGCCATCGTTTCGCGGTTGAGTCTGCGTCGAGCCGGTCCCGCGAGCGGGAGCACCTCAGGCCTCCTGGTCGTCGCGCCTCGAGGCGCGCTGCGGCGGCGCCGCCGGGCTCGCGGACTCGACTCGTCAGACTAGTACGCCCGGGGACCACGGAAGGCAAATTAGAAATTTCTTGGATTTGGGGCCGCGCGGCCGGTCCCCGGGTCGCCCCGGCAGGGGCGTTCCCCCGCCGTTGCGGTTCATTCCCCAGATCGACCGCTCATTCCCTGGATCGACCGCTCATTCCCAAAGCTGCATTCTGGTGTGGTAGGTATGGCGTGCCATGACGCTCGGGCGGGGCAAGGCGGTGCTGCACCTGACGGGACGCCGTCGGCGGGTCCTGGACGCCGAGGACATCTTCTACCTCGAAGCCCAGGGCGACGAGACGGACGTCCGCCTGAGAGGCGCACGGCGACTCCGTGACGTCCGCTCCCTCGGCGAGGTGCTGTAGGAGCTCGCCCCGCTGGGCTTCGTGAGGATCCACCGCAATCACGCGGTGAACCCAGCCCGGGTCCGGGAGATCCGCCCCGACAACGGCGGCTCCGGGTGGGAGGTCCGCCTCGAGCCGCCGGTCAACAAGGTGCTGCCCGTCGCCCGGCGCTCGCTCACGGTGCTCCTCGAGGTGTACCGCGCGTCCTGACCCGCCGGCACGCCGCCGCCCCCCGCCGACGCCGACCCCGGCGGGCCAGCTGCCGTTCGCCGGGCGGGGCCAATCTCAGAAGCGGAGCCCGAAGCTCAGGGGGAAGTAGCTCGCGGTGGAGCGCTGGGACGGCTCGCCGGGCAGGCCGTAGGTGTCGCCCCAGACGAAGCGCCAGCGCAGCTCGATGAAGACCCGGAGGGAGCGCCAGATCGGGATGGCGACGGCCGCTCCGACGTTGAAGCCCGGATCCGTCGAAGATCGTGAGCCGAGGATGTCGTCGGGCGAGACGGGGCCTTCCGCGCACACCTGCAGCCACGGATCGCAGACCGAAGGCCCCGGTGTGTCGTCCGAGACGCTGGTGATCTCGGTTCGCCGCCGGTAGAGGCCGGGGCCGGCCCGGAGCTCGACCGGGACCGCGGCCGTGGGATCGATGGTCCACCGCGCGTCGACCTCGAGGCTCTCCACGCGGTGCTGACCGCCAATGAACGCCTGGGGCAATGCGGTCCCCACGAGCCGCTCGCGGGTGTGGGTGAAGTCCAGTCGGAGACCGAGGTGCTCGCCGAACCTCCAGCCCGCACCCCCGGTGAAGTGCCAGCCCGTCTCGAATCGCTGGCTGATCGACCCCGCCGGCAGGGTGACACCACCACCGAGCTGGAAGTCCCAGCGCTGCTCCTGGGCGGAGGCCAGGGTGGCGAGGGCCAGCACGAGTGCCGCCACGGCGAGCAGACGTCTCATCCGGGTTCCCCCGCGGCACCGCGCGCGAGGTCACTGATCGAACCGATCACGATCGATTCTCCTTTCGGCTCTCTCCCGACCATCTTAGTCCGAAAGCCCCCAGGCCCCTCACCTGGCCCGCTATGATGGAATGGGGACGTTCCCATGCTCAGGCCGAGCCTCATCTCTCTCCTCGGAGTCGTGGCAGCGCTCTCAGGGTCGACGGGCGCCGCCGACGGCTGGGTGCGGGTGCGCTCGCCTCGCTTCGAGGTCCTGAGCGACGCGGGCGAGGCGCCGGCACGGGAGGCGGCTCGGCGTCTCGAACGTCTGCGCGGCGTTCTCCTGCAGCTCTTCCCTCCCCGGGAGGCCGTCGAGCGTCCCATCACCCTGCTCGTGCTCGGGAGCCACACCCGCTTCTCCGACCTGGCCCCCCGCCCGAGTGCTGGGGAGGCGGTCCTGGCCGGCTTCTTCCAGGGGGGCAGCGAGCGGGACTACGCCGTCCTCCACCTCTCCCCGGACCGGCCCCGACCGTTCGAGGCGGCGGAGCACGAGTACGCCCATCTCGTCCTGAACGTCTCCCTGCCCGCCCAGCCCGTCTGGGTGGCGGAGGGGCTCGCCGACGTGCTCAGCGATGCCGTGCTCGACCAACGGGAGGCCCGGCTCGGGGCCGGACGACCCGAGTACGAAGCGCTCGCGAGCGAGCGGTCGAGCCTCTCCCTCGAGAGGCTCCTCGTCGTCGGCTACGATTCGCCCGAATACCAGGGTCGCGCTGGAACGGAGGCTCTCTACGCTCGGTCCTGGGCCCTGGTGCGATGGGTGATCCACCGGCAGGGCCTCCCGGGGCTCCGCTCGTTCCTGGACGCGCTGGTCGAGGGTGCGGAGCCGGTGGTCGCCTTTTCGGAGCGTTTCGGCAGCCTCACGGAGGCCGAGGCCACGCTGTCCGACGTCCCGCTCGGGCCGCTCCTCCGAGTGTCCGTGGACGGGCACCCCGAGCCCTCGCTGGAGGTGGATGTGCCGACGGCCGCGGACGTCGAGCAGCGCCTCGGGGACCTGCTTCTTCACGAGGGACGGGCGAAGGCGGCTCGGCGACACTTCGAGCGCGCCCTGGAGGCCGACCCGGATCACGTCCCGACACGGAACAGCTTCGGAGGCCTGCTGGTCCGACAGGGGGAGTGGGACGCCGCCCGCGAGCACCTGGAGGCGGTCCTCGCCGCCCGGCCCGACGACTCGCTGGCTCTCCTGGGCGACGCGCGCCTCCGCGTCGGGAGGGCACGGGAGCAGGGAGTGGCGCTCTCTCCGGAAGCCGAGGAGCAGGTCGTCGCCCACCTCGAGACCGCACTGTCCCGCGCTCCGCAGCTCGGCGACGCGGCTTTGCTACTCACCCACCTCCGGCCCGAGCCAACCGAGGAACGAATCGCGCTCCTCGAGCCCCTGTTCGACCAGCAGCCCCACCGCTCCGAGATCGGGCAGATGCTCTCCGGGTTGTACTTGAAGGATGGAAACATCGCCGCCGCCCGACGGGTGCTCGAGCGGGTCCGGGACGGCGCTCGAGACTCCACCCATCGCTACCTGGCCACCCATCAGCTCGCGCGCCTCCAGGGCTTCAGCGTCGTCACCCGGGAGGTCCGGGGAGATCTCACGTTTGTCGCCTGCCGCGCCGACGGGAGCCTCCGCTTCACCATCGTCGCCGACCCCCGAACCGTCAGGCTCGAGGCGGCGTCGACCCGAAGCTTCCTTGTGCACGGCGAGGAGGGGGCTCAGGCCGAGCTCCTCTGCGGGGAGCAGGACCGGGCGGTCGTGGTTCGCTACGAGCCCGGCGCCGCCACCGACCCGGACGCGGACGGCGCGGTCCTCTGGCTGGCCTTCGACGAGCCCTGAGCGGCCGGGTCTACTCGGGCGCCGTCTCGTTTCCCCACAGCCGAGGATGGCCGCCCTTGCTCTTTCGCCACTCGTGGCGCCAGCGGTGGATGTCCATGACGTCGGTGAACGGCCGAGGCTGGCGGGAGGCCCGTTCCGGGATCGGCGGCAGCGCGGACAGGGGCGGAGCCTGGTACCAGTAGGCCACGCTGGCCAGGTCCAGCGTGAGGTTGTCGGCGTGCCCGTGCTCGATGGTGAAGCGGAAGGCCTCGTCGAAGTACAAAGGGTCGGAGATGTGGAAGCGGTAGACGTGGGTCCGGCCCATCCAGCCCAGGCTGTCGTTGACGCGGGAGTAGCCGTAGTAGGGGTGGGAGAAGAGCGTCTTCGGGCACCACGAGGTGTTGAAGTAGTCCTCGGTCCCGGTGCCGTGGAGCCGGGGCTGGGCCTCCCCGTCGATGAAGATCATGTCGTCCCCCTCCCCGTACCACATCGGCCCCGGGGAGTGGACGTAGTAGTTGACGCCGACGAAGTGGCCCTTGCCCCGCACGTCGAGGAAGAGGTAGTTGTCGTCCCCGCTCGGGTTCTTGCCGGTCTCGCCGAGGGCCCCCCACTCGTTCTCGCCGTCGGGCAGCGCCGCGGTCAGCTCGTGGTTGTACCAGGCACGGAAGCGCCCGGTCCCCTCGGACAGCTCGGGCACCTCGACGTAATCCACGTAGTAGTAGAAGGCATCGACGGTCCGCTCCGACTGGTTCTCGATCTCGATGCGTGCCCCGGTGGCGAAGGGCATCTCCCAGTACGAGACGAGGCCGCGCCCCTCGACGGGTCCGGCCGCGAGGGGAAGGCTGGAGAATGGGTAGGACTCGTCCCAGCCCTGGCCGAAGAAGGGCCCGATGGGCGACTCGACGGACGGGAAGTCGCTTCCGTCCCAATACATCCGGAGGACGATGTCGTTTCGGCTCAACTCCGGGGGCGGCGGGGCGATGGTGATCCAGATGTGGTTGATGATCCCCGCCCCCTCGACATTGAAGATCTCCCGCGTCTCTCCGACCCCGATGTCCTCGATGCGGTCGTTGTTGCCGCCGGAGCGGTCGTAGCTGCTCACGCGCCTCGAGGTCACGTTCTCGCGAATGCGGGCGAGGTCGGCCAGGTCGCCGCCGAGGGCCTGCGCCGTGGCCGCGGTGGGGGCCACGGCCAGGCCGAGCACCAGAACGGTTTGCAGGCTCAGTCTCATCTCCGTCCTCCCTTGGGTTGCCGTCGCACGTCGGGATCGTATCCGACTCCGGCGTCCGACGAATGCACCATTCCCTCACTCCGAGCCCCGAGGTAGGATGCGCCCGTCGCCGTGACAGTCGACGGGAGGTGATCATGCCGGGTCCCATCAGTCGCCGGTCGTTCCTCGAGACGGGCGCCACCACCGCCGCCGTGACCCTGGCCGCCCGCCACGTGCTGGGTGGACCGAGGTTCGTCCCGCCTTCCGACAAGATCAACGTCGGCTACGTGGGCACCGGGACCCAGGGCCTCCGGCAGCTCATGGCCGCGCTGAAGCACGACGCCCTGAGGATCACCGCGGTGTGCGACCCCAACCGGAAGAGCGACGACTACATCGGGTGGTCCAAGACCGAGCTGGGAGACAAGGTGCGGGCCTTCCTGGACGACCCCTCGTGGGGCAAGGGTGCCCGGGGCGCTCTCGCCGGGCGCGAGGTCGGACAGGAGATCATCGACCGGCACTACGGCGCCTCGCCCGGCGGCGGCTGCGCGACCTACGCGGACTTCCGCGAGATGCTGGCGAAAGAGAAGGACCTCGACGCCATCTACATCATGACCCCGGATCACCTGCACGCGACGGTGGCCCTGGCGGGCATGAAGGCCGGGAAGCACGTGATCGTGCACAAGCCCCTGGGCAACGTGCTGCGGGAGGCCCGGCTCGTGAGCGCCGCGGCGGGCGAGAGCGGCGTCGCCACCCACATGTTCTGCGCGGCCGGGAACAAGGCGGCGGCGGACGTCTCCGAGTGGATCTGGAACGGGGCCATCGGACCCGTTCGCGAGGTTCACAACTGGTCGTCGCGGCCCTTCTGGCCCCAGGGGATGACGACCTTGCCCGCCGAGGAGAAGGTCCCGAAGGGCCTCGACTGGGACCTCTGGCTCGGGCCGGTGCCACCCCGGCCGTACAGCCACCACCTCACCCACGCCGTCTTCCGGGGCTGGTACGACTTCGGGACCGGCGCCCTCGGCGACATGGGGCACTACGCCTTCCACCAGATATTCGAGATCCTGAAGCTGGGCGCCCCCCTCACCGTCGAGGCCAGCCGCAGCCAGAAGTACGAGATCGTGGACTTCACGTGGCAGCTCCAGGAGAACATGCTCTCCTACCCCCGGGCGTCGAAGATCCGCTGGGAGTTCCCGGCCCGGGAAGGGATGCCGCCTCTGGCCCTGCACTGGTACGACGGGGGGCTGCGCCCACCGATTCCGAGCGAGCTCGAGGAGGACGGGGAGGAAATGCCGGCCGAGGGGATGCTCTTCGTGGGCGACACCGGGACGATCCTCGCCGGGTTCACCCTGCAGGAGCCTCGCCTCATTCCGAAGAAGCGGATGGAGATGTTCAAGGCTCCGCCTCAGACCCTCGAGCGGCCCATCGAGGAACTCGACCAGTGGGTCCGGGCCTGCCGCGGGGGAGATCCGTCCGACGCCAGCTTCACGGCGGTCGCCCCCTTCGCCGAGACGATCCTTCTCGGCAACATCGCTCTCCGGGTTCCGAAGAAGCTGCACTGGAAGGCCGACGAGGGTCACTTCGTCGACGTCCCGGAGGCCGACGCCCTCATGGCGAGGGAGTACCGGGAGGGCTGGGAGCTCTAGGGAACGGCCTCAGCGGGTTTCTGGCCCCACCCGACGCCACACCGCGGCCTGGCGGCTCTCGTAGACGACTGCGCCCTCCTGCTCGAAGCGGAAGGCGTATTTCACGTAGAGGCTGCCCCGGATCCGGCGAACCTGCGGGACCCGGCACTCCAGGAGGAGCGGCGGCCCGATGGTGGCGAGGCGGCCGTAGCGAGCCTCCTCGATGTTCGTGCCGAACCCGATCCAGCCATCGGCGTGGCGGAGGTCGAGGACGAAGTACGCGTGGGCGAAACCCAGCATCCCCGTGACGTGGACCATGAGGCCGCCGGAGACGTGGCGCGGGTGCCGTGCGGGGTGCACCCGCTGGAGCGCGGTGAGGGGAAGATCCTCGTGGGTCGGCATGCGCGCGACAACGCGGCTGGCCTCGCGGTCGATCTCGAGGATCTCGTCGAACAGGATCGCTTCGGGAGCGTAGGGACAGTCGGCGATGAAGGCCGGATCGAGCACGACCCGAGTGTACAGGAGGGTTCATCGCGAGCCGGCGACATGAACCAAAAGCATCAGGCCTCGATCGAGGAGCTTACGTAGACTCGAAACCAAGAGAGGGCTGGGATGGTCATTCGACGTCTCCCGGCGGAGCTGGCCGACGTGGTTCGGCGTGCTGCCCACTACCCGCACGGGCTGGGCTTCCTGCACCAGGGCTGGATCGACAGCGTGGCGGTGACGCTGGGCGTTCACCCGTTCGCCGTGGACGCCACCCGCGCCCTGCTCGAGACGCCCCGGGGACGCGAGGAGATCCTCGAGGCGGCGCGGCGCGAGCGGGAACGGCCCCACGAACGGCCGCTGCCCCGCGCACCGAACCTGCGCACGCTGCACGAGTGCGAGGAGCGCGCGCAGGCGTTGATCGAAAGGGCGCGCGAGGGCCCGGGAGGCCTGGAGTTCTTCCGGCAGGGCCCCCCGGAGGAGGTCGCCGAGGGCTTCCACGTCCACCCGTACCTGGTCTTCCGGGCCCGCGGCATTCTCGAGCGCGGCGCGTTGCCGGAGAGGCGCGAGCCGGTCGTGGTGCCGGACTAGCACCCGGGACCACCCGGGGAGGAGGAGCGATGGAGGTCGGAATCGCCGGGTACGGCGCCTACGTTCCCCGCCACCGGATCAAGGTCGAGGAGATCGCGAAGGTCTGGGGCACCGACGCACCCTCCTACAAGAGGGGCCTGCGACTGCAGGAGAAGTCCGTTCCTTCGCCGGACCAGGACACGATCACCATGTCCGTGGAGGCGGCCCGCCACGCCCTCGCCCGCTCGGGGACCGATCCCGGACGGCTCGGCGCGGTCTACGTGGGCTCCGAGTCCCACCCCTACGCGGTCAAGCCCAGCGGGACGGTGGTGGCCGAGGCGGTGGGGGCGACGCCCGAGGTGCACTGTGCCGACTTCGAGTTCGCCTGCAAGGCGGGAACCGAGGGGATGTTCGTGGGGCTCTCTCTCGTGCGCTCGGGCGATGTCGAGTCCGCGCTGGCCATCGGAGCCGACACCTCCCAGGGCGCCCCCGGTGACGCCCTCGAGTACTCGGCGTCGGCGGGGGCGGCCGCTTTCGTGATGGCCCGCGAGAACCTCGTCGCGGTCTGCGAGCACACCCATGCCTACATGACCGACACCCCGGACTTCTGGCGGCGCGAGTACCAGCACTACCCGCGCCACGCCGGGCGCTTCACCGGCGAGCCGGCCTACTTCAACCACGTCCTGTCGTGCGCCCGCGGGCTCATGGAGAAAAGCGGCACCACGCCCGACGACTTCCGCTGGGCCGTCTTCCACCAGCCCAACGGGAAGTTCCCCCTGCGGGCGGCGAAGGAGCTGGGCTTCCCGCGGGAGAAGGTCGACCAGGGCCTCCTGTGCCCGATGATCGGGAACACCTACTCGGGCTCCTCGCCCATGGGACTCACCGCGGTCCTCGACGTGGCCGCGCCCGGCGACCGGATCCTGATGGTGAGCTACGGGTCGGGGGCGGGCAGCGACGGGTTCATCTGGCGCGTCGAGGAGCGGATCCGCGAGGTCCAGGACCTGGCCCCGAAGACCCGCGACCAGATCGAGGACCACCCTCTCTATCTGGACTACGGGACGTACGCCAAGTTCCGCGGCAAGATCCTCCGCGCCGCCGAGTAGACAGGAGCAGCTGCATGCGCGATGTGGCCGTGATCGGAGTGGGCATGAACCGCTGGGGCGAGCTGTGGAAGAAGTCGCTCCGCGCGATCTGGACCGAGGCCGCCCTCGAGGCGGTGGACGACGCCGGCGTCGACCACGTCGACGCGATGTACGTCGGCTGCATGAGCAGCGGCCTCTTCGTGGGGCAGGAGCACCTGGGGGCGCTCCTGGCCGACCAGCTCTCCATGGGGCCCATCCCCGGCACACGGGTAGAGTCGGCGTGCGCGTCGGGGGGGCTGGCGTTCCGGCAGGCCTGGATGGACGTGGCCTCGGGGTTGCACGACATCGTCCTCGCCACCGGGGTCGAGAAGATGACGGACGTGGACGGCGGGGCGGCCACCGACGCGCTCGCCACCGCCGCCGACCAGGAGTACGAGAGCTACCACGGGGTCACCTTCCCGGGCCTGTACGGAATGATGGCCCACGCCCACATGCACGAGCACGGGACCACACGCCGCCAGCTCTCGGCGGTGGCGGTCAAGAACCACCGCCACGGCACGCTGAACCCCCTGGCCCAGTTCCCCATGGAGGTGACGGCGGAGCAGGTCGAGGAGTCGGTGCTGGTGGCCGACCCGCTACGCATCCTGGACTGCTCCCCCATCACCGACGGCGCGGCGGCGGTGGTGCTGGTGCCCCTCGAGCAGGCGAGCTCCCTGACGAAACACCCCCCGG
Organism: Acidobacteriota bacterium; assembly: GCA_022340585.1. Lineage (GTDB taxonomy): Bacteria > Acidobacteriota > Vicinamibacteria > Fen-336 > Fen-336 > JAJDNS01. The sequence goes on along the minus strand of JAJDNS010000066.1, from coordinate 688 downwards.
TCCGGATCGCGGCCTCGGCCCACGCCACCGACTCCCTCGCGTTGCACGACCGGGACGACCTGGCCTGGCTGGGCTCCACCGAGCGGGCGGCGAGCGAGGCCTACGCCCAGGCTGGCATCACTCCCGAGAACCTGTCCTTCTGCGAGGTCCACGACTGCTTCACCATCGCCGAGATCATGGTGATCGAGGCCCTGGGCATCGCCCCCCGGGGGTGCGGCGGGTCGGGAGCGGAGTCGGGGGTAACGGCGCTGGGCGGGAAGGTGCCGGTGAACCCCTCCGGCGGGCTCAAGTCGAAGGGCCACCCGGTGGGGGCGACCGGGATCGCCCAGGTCCGGGAGGCCGTCCTCCAGCTGCGGGGTCAGGCCGGGGACCGGCAGGTGAGGGACGCTCGCTGGGGACTGACGCAGAACATGGGCGGCACCGGGGCGAGCACGGTGGTGCACATCTTCGAGCGCCCGTAGGCAGGGAGGGAGTCATGATCGGCTCGGCACGCAACTGGCGCGAGACCCCGCAGCGCTACCGCTACGAGGCGGCCCGCTGCACCGGGTGCGGCCACGTGCACTTCCCCCCACGCACCGTCTGCCGGAAGTGCCGCGGGCGGGAGTTCGAGAAGACGACCCTCGCCCGCGAAGGCACCCTGGAGACCTACACCGTCATCCGGGTGGCCCCGAGCGGCTTCACCGACCAG
>JAJDNS010000053.1 GCA_022340585.1 Acidobacteriota bacterium | reverse complement strand
TCTTCGAGCCTGGCGGGTTGCGTGCCTACCTATTGGGAGTCGCCAATGCACAGTAGAAGAATCGTACCCTTAACGCTCCTCCTCGCGGCGACGCTGCTACTGCTGCCCGTCGCGAGTCCTGCGCAGAGCTTCAACGGCTACCTGAGTGGCACGGTGGTGGACCCGTCCGGATCGCCGGTCGCCGACGCCACCATGGTCCTCAGGAACACCGGGACCGGCGTCGAGCTGACCCGGAGTTCCGAAGCCGACGGCAGCTACGCCTTCCCCAACCTGGTGCCCGGCACCTACGAGCTCACGGCGGAGTTCGCGGGATTCGAGCCCTTCGTGCGCCGGGGCATCGCGGTGGCCCCGAACGGCAAGGTGCGCCTCGACGTCGGCCTGGCCCTCGCCGGCCAGACCGAGACCATCGAGGTCGTGGGCGCCTCGGCCATGAACTACGACAGCGGCTCCAAGGAGGACGGCATCGCCCCCGAGACGCTCAACGACCTGCCCCTCGTCTTCAACTCCGGCCCCCGCTCGTCGGCCACGTTCGTGCTCCTCATGCCGGGCGTCTCGTCCGGCGGCAGCGCGAACGCGTTCGACGCGCGCATCAACGGCGGCCTGCAGTCGGGAGACGAGGCGGTCCTCGACGGAGCCTCCATGCAGCAGGGCTTCATGAGCCAGAGCGGCATGGTCTCGATCTTCCAGGACTTCCCCTACTCGCCGGACATGGTGAGCGAGATCAAGGTCGTCAGCTCGAGCTACGACGCCCAGTACGGCTCGACCACCGGTGGCCAGATCGTTGCGGTCACCAAGTCGGGCCAGGAGAACCTCCACGGCGCGCTCTTCTGGTACGCCCAGCGGGACGGGTGGAACGCCAACCAGTGGGGCGCCACGGAGAAATCGCCCCTCAAGAAGAACAATTTCGGCGGCGCCCTCGGCGGCCCGATGAAGATCCCCGGACTGTGGTCGAACTCGGTCAAGACCTACTTCTACGCCGACGTGGAGGGCTACCGCCAGGAGGGCGGCTCGAACCGTCCCACGCTGTCGATCCCCTCGATGGCGGCGAGGAACGGCGACTTCAGCAACTGGCGTGACGCCAGCGGCAACCTCATCCCGATCTACGACCCGGCCACGCTCCAGCCCGACGGCAGCAAGCAGCAGTTCCCGGGCAACATCATCCCGGCCGACCGGTTCAGCCCCGTCGCGCTAGGGTACCTGCAGTACCTGCCGACGCCCACCAACGGCGACGAGCTCAACAACTACCTCGTGCCCAGCGCGGTCCCCGACTCCATCCTCGGCGACAGCAACTACTTCTTCGGCCGCTTCGACTCCTACATCGGCCAGAACGACCACATCTCCGTCTCGCTGTGGCACCAGCGCGCCGCCATCAAGTACAACTCTCTCCTGCCGTCCCAGCTGGCCACTGAGGACACCTCGGACCCCCAGAACTCCTCGGTCAACCGCTTGAACTGGGACCACACCTTCGGGGCCAACCTGCTCAACCACCTGACGTTCGGCTACCTCAACCGCAACGAGGGCTACGGCTGCGTCAACACCCCCTACGTCAACGACCTGCCCAAGATCCAGGGCGTCGTCTCCAATCTCGTCCCGTCGCCGATGAACTTCAGCGACGGCTACAACGGCTTCGGCTGCGGCGGCAGCCTCGAGTCCGACAGCATCACCACCCGGCCGACGTACGTGCTCAACGACCTCGTCACCTGGATCAAGGGCAACCACACGATCAAGATCGGCGGCGAGTACCGCAACATCGGCGGCAACCTCCACAGCCGGGGAAACGAGCAAGGCACGTTCAACTTCGGCCGCGGGGCCACCGGGATCGCCGGCGTCAACAGCGGCAACCCGATCGCGAGCTTCCTCCTCGGCGCGGTGGACAACGCCAACCTGGACGTGCGCACGGCGTCGAATTCCTACCCGCGGCAGCACGCCTGGATCTTCCACGCCGGCGACACCTGGAACGCCACCAGCAAGCTGACGGTGAACTACGGCCTGCGCTGGGACTACTACTCGCCCTCGAGCGAGAAGTACGATCGCCTGGCGTTCCTCGACCCCACTGGCACCAACCCGTCGGCCCCCGGCTACGCTGGCAGCCTCGCCTACGCGGGCACCGAGTGGGGCGCGGCGAGCTACGGCGCCCGCTACCCGGAGAAGGACTGGTACGGGGGCTTCGCCCCGCGCCTCGGCCTCACCTACGCGCTCAACCCCCAGACCCTCGTCCGCGCCGGGTGGGGCCTCTTCTACGACCGGGCTTTCATCCCCGGCTGGGGCGGCGGCATGAGCCAGGACGGCTTCAACAGCAACGTGAGCTTCAGCAGCAGCCTCAACGGCGTCCAGCCCGCGTTCTACATCGACAACGGCTTCCCCCAGGACTACGTCCGGCCGCCGTTCATCACCGCGGACTTCCGCAACGGCTCGGGCCTGATGTACCGCACCCTCGACGGGAACGAGCGACCGCGCTCGCAGCAGTGGAACCTGACCATCGACCGCGAGATCTCCCCGGGCTTCACCGTCGGTCTCGCGTACGTCGGCTCCCGCGGCACCCGCGTGCCGTCCAGCAACCAGCCGCTGAACGCGCTCGACCCTGCGTACCTCTCCCTCGGCGCCGCGCTCGACGCCGAGTTCGAGCCGGGCATGACGTCGCTCAACGGCGTGCCCCTCCCGTACGAGGGATGGGTCGAGCAGATGACGAGCTGCGCGCCGACGGTGGCGCAGGCCCTCCTGCCCTACCCGCAGTACTGCTCGAACCTGCAGGGTCTCAACGAGAACCACGGCAAGTCCAGCTACCACTCGCTGCAGGCCAAGGTCGAGAAGCGCTTCTCGCGCGGCACGTACTTCCTCGTCTCCTACACCCTGGGCCGCATCTACACGAGCGGCTCCGACAACACCCAGAGCGACGCCACCACTTGGAGCGGCGCGAGCGGCTCGATCTCGCCCTACGAGCAGGAGCGCAACCGCGCCCTTGCAGTCGACGACGTGACGCACGTGCTGTCGGCCGCCCTCGTCTGGGACCTCCCCATCGGCCAGGGCAAGAGGTACATGGACACGGACGGTGTCGCGAACGCGATTCTCGGCGGGTGGCAGCTCTCGTCGATCTTCCGCTACTCGTCGGGCATCCCGTTCTTCTTCCGCTCGGGCTATTGCAACGTCCCCGGCCAGTTCCGGGCGGCCTGCATCCCGTCCATCAGCGGGGACATCTTCGCGCAGGACTTCAAGAACCTCGACGTGACCAGCTCGATCTTCAACAGGTCCGCGTTCGAGTCGCCGGACGCCTTCAACTACTACTATGGCAACGGGGAACGAGTCACCAGCTACCGCAAGTCCGGCTACCGCAACATGGACCTCTCTCTCATCAAGAACACCCGGCTGTTCAGGGACGTCAACCTGCAGCTCCGGTTCGAGGCCTTCAACGTGTGGAACTGGCACAACTGGAACGGGAACGACACCGAGTGGGGCAGCAACGCGTTCAACACCGACGTCAACAGCCCCGACTTCGGGCTCTGGAACGGGGCCGTCACGTCGCCGCGGGTCATCCAGCTCGCGGCACGCATCGAGTTCTGACGGGCTGACCGCGCCGGGCCGGCTCCGCGCCGGCCCGGCCGGCTTCCTCCGCCGGTCGTGACCAGGCCGGCTCGGGCTCTCCCGGGCCGGCCTGTTTCTCGTTCGCGCTCCCGCTCGGCCGCGTGGAGCCTCTCGGCCTCGAGCGAGCCGAGGCCGGCCAGGATGGGTTGATAATAGGCAGAGCGGGCCCGTCACGTGTCCGCCCGGCACCCACCATGATCCTCGCCCTCCTGATACTTCTCGCGGCGCCCCAGGGCGGGACGCCGCTCGCCGACCTCCTGACGCGCGCGCGCGACCACATCGAGGCCGGCGACGAGGCGGCCGCGCGCGGCGACCTCGACGAGGCCCTGCGTCTCCACCCGACCAGCCCGGCGGTCCGGAACTTCCTCGGCGTCCTCGCGGCCTCGGCGGGCGGGTACGAGGAAGCGGAGCGGCGCTTCCGCGAGGCGGTCGAGCGCGATCCGCGGTACACGGACGCATGGCTCAACCTCGGACGACTCCTCCAGGAGAACGCGGCGAAGGACCCGGGCGCGCCGCGCGAGGCGCTGGCGGCCTACGAGGCGATCCTCCGCTACGAGCCGGCGCACCGCGAGGCGCGTTTCCAGGTGGCGGCGCTCCGCCAGGCGCTCGGCGAGTTCGAGCGCTCCCAGACCGAGCTGTCGCGCCTGCCCCCCGAGGACCGGGATCGGCCCGCGGCGCTGGCGGTCGCGTGCGCCAACCACGCCGCGCGGGGGGAGAGGGCGGAGGCCGATGCCGCGGGCGAGGCGCTCCTCGCGCACAGGGACCTCGCCCCAGCCGACGTGCGGCCCATCGTGCCCGTGCTGGCGTCGCACGGCCGGGACGACCTCGTGGTCCGGATCGTGGAGACCCTCCGGCAGAAGGGGCTGGCGGCCTCCGTCGACCTGGAGGCTCTCGGCGCGGCCTACGCGAGGCAGGGCCAGCTCGCGCTGTCGCGCGAATCGCTGGAGGCGGCGACCGCGTCGCGGCCGGACGACCCGGCCCTCCTCCTCTCCCTGGCGCGCGTTGCGTACGAGCAGGGGGACCTGAAGGGCGCCCTCGGCTACCTCGGTCACGCGCGGGCGGTGGCTCCCCAGGACCCCGGCGTCCACTTCTTCCTCGGCATGGTGTGCGTGGAGCTGGACCTCGGCGCCGAGGCGTACGTCGCGCTCGGCGAGGCCGTCCGCCTCGATCCCGACAACCCCGAGGCGAACTACGCGTTCGGCTCGGTGGCCATGCACCGCAAGGACCCGACGGAGGCGGTGCCCTACTTCCGGCGCTACTCCGAGCTGAGGCCGGACGACTACCGCGGGCCCTACGCGGTCGGCGTCGCGCTCTTCCTCGCCAAGGACTACGAGGCGGCCCGGAGGCAGCTGCTGCCGTTCGCCGAGCGCGAGGAGACCGCGGCCGGGGCGGACTACCTCCTCGCGCGGATCGCCCGCGCGCTGAACGAGGAAGGGGAGGCGCTGCGCCTCGCCCGGCGCGCGGTGGAGGCGGACCCGCTGAGTGCCGACGGGTACTCCGAGCTCGGCCTCCTCTACCAGCGTGCTGGCCAGGTGGAGCGGGCCGAGGAGGCCCTGAAGCGGTGCCTGGAGATCGATCCGGACCACTACCTCGGCAACCTGCACCTGCTGCTGCTCTACTCGCGGACGAGGGACCCGCGGAAGGCCGCGCAGCAGGAGCGGTTCGACGAGCTGAGGAAGCGGCGCGCGGAGCAGGCGGCCGACCTGCTGCGACCGGTCGAGATCCGTCCCTACTGAGCTCGCGGCGACCGCGTCAAGCGGTTTCCCGAGGCTCTGCCTGGTGCGACAATAGAAGCTTCGTTCAGGAGGGAGACATCATGAAGCGAGCCGTCCTGTCGATCCTCGTTCTGCTCGGCCTCGGGCTCCTGGCCGCTCCCGCCCACGCGCAAACCGGCGCCGCCCGTGGCATGGTCCTGGACGAGGAGGGCCAGCCCGTCGCCGACGCCACAGTGCGGTTGGAGTCCCTGGGCGGCATCGCCCGGGATTACGAGACGAAGACCAACGACAAGGGCGAGTTCACCCGGGTGGGCCTGCGGCCGGGCCCGTACCGCGTGACCGTGAGCAAGGAGGGCTTCGCGCCCGCCGCGAGCGATGTCAAGGTTCCACTGGGAGAGGCCATTCGCATCGAACCCTTCCGGCTCGCCCCGGAGGCGAAGGCGGTGGACAGCGCGGCCGAGGAGCTCGAGAAGCAGTTCGCGGAGGCCGTGCGGCTCCAGAACGCCGGAAAGCTCGAGGAGGCGGAGGCCATCTACAAGTCCCTCCTCGAGAAGGCCCCGGACGTCCCGGAGGTCCACGTGAACCTCGGGTTCATCTACGCCGCGAGGAAGGACTGGGCCAGCGCCGAGGCCAGCTACTTGAAGGCGCTCGAGCTGCGGCCCGGCGCCGCCGACGCAACGGCCGCGCTGGCGACCGTCTACCGCGAGACGGGCCGGCAGCAGGAGGCGCTGGACCTCGTGGAGAGGACGGCGGACGAGAACCCGGGTGACGCCCGGGCCCAGCTCAACAAGGGCATCTACCTCCTCGCGGCCAACGAGAACGAGCGGGCGATCGAGGCGCTCGAGGCGGCGATCGCCGCCGACCCGGAGATGGCCGAGGCCCACTTCCGCCTGGGAGCGGCGCTGGTCGGCGAGAACCGCATCCCGGAGGCGATCGCGCACCTCGAGAAGTACCTGAGCCTCGCGCCGACGGACGCTCAGAACGTGGCGCCCGCCCGCCAGCTTCTCCAGGCGCTCGGAAAGTAGACGGCCCGCCCGGGACACGATCGCAACGGCAGGATCGAGTCCCGGGCCAGGGATCCGGCCGCAGGCCGGCTCTTCAGGGGGAGGGATCCGCGGCCCGGTCCGTCTCCTGGTTCCCCGTCGGTGACGGATCCGGGTCTCCGACGCCGGCCGGTCCTCGTCGGTCGACGATTCCCGACCCCTCCCGGATGGTCAGCGTCTGGTCGGCCGGCACGCGCTCGAAGGTCTCGACCTCCTGCGTCGTGGGCCAGCGGACCTCGATCCTGTCCACCACATCGGCTTCACCCAGCCCGAAGTGGAGGCGCAGGTCGCTCTGGGACATGACGCTGCCCCCGCTGTGCACCTCGTCGATCTGGGCGTGGCCGTCGGTCACGACCCGGACCCGGGCCCCGATGGCCGAGCGATTGCACCTCGTGCCGACCAGCTTGATCAGGATCCAGTGGCCCGCGTTGCCCCCGTCGTTGCGGAGAAGCGACGGGGGGTCGTTCACGTTCAGGACCAGGACGTCCACGTCGCCGTCGTTGTCGTAGTCCCCGTAGGCGCTTCCCCGGCTGCAGAACCGCTCGCTCACTCCCGGGCCGAGCTCCGACGACACGTCCCGGAACTTCCCGTTGCCGAGGTTCCGGAGGACCACCCGGGGTGAGTACAGGGCCTCGACGTCGTCCTTGCGGGGGTCCTGATACACGTGCCCGGTGACATAGAAAAGATCCTTCCACCCGTCGTTGTCGTAGTCCATGAAGGCCGTGCCCCACGAGACGTACTGGCTCAGCTCACCCATCCCCGCCGGGCCGGTCTCGTCGGCGAAGGTCCCGTCGCCCATGGCGCGGAACAGCACCGGCGTGTCGTCCTGGAAGTGGGTCTTGAAGATGTCCAGCCACCCGTCCGCGTTGTAGTCGCCCACGGCCAGGCCCATCCCCGCCTGGGGACGGGCGTCCTCGTTGTAGGCGGCCCAGGCCGGGACCGCGACGTCGGTGAAGGTCCCGTCGTGGTTGTTGCGGAACAGCAGGCTGGGCAGGGAGTCCACTGCCACGTAGACGTCGGGCCAGCCGTCGTTGTCGAAGTCGTAGGAGACCGGGGTGATCGAGTAGCGGGGGCCGGGGGCGAGCACTCCGGCCTCCTGGGAGACGTCGGTGAAGGTCCCGTCGCCCTCGTTGCGGTAGAAGAGGTTGCTCCCGGCGGGCAGGCCACGCGGTCCGCAGACGATGGGCAGGCCCTTCCAGAGGCACGGGTCCGGGTCCAGGGGGGTCTTCACCTTCTCGATGTCGAGCTCGATGAAGTTGGCCACGAAGAGGTCCAGGTCTCCGTCGCGGTCGTGGTCGAGGAAGGTCGAGCCCGACCCCCAGCGCACGCGCTCCCCGTGCAGCCCGGCCTTCTTCGAGACGTCCTGGAACGTGCCGTCGCCATTGTTGCGGAAGAGGACGTTGTGGCCCCAGTAGGTGCAGAAGAGGTCGTCCCAGCCGTCGTTGTCGTAGTCGCCGACGGCGACACCGGTGCCCCAGCCGGTGCGCCCGACACCGGCCCGCGCGGTCACGTCGGAGAAGGTCCCGTCGCGGTTGTTCCTCAGGAGGTGGCTGGTCGGTGCGGCCTCGGGGGTGTAGCTTTCCCCGAAGCGCACGCCGTTGGTGAGGTAGACGTCCAGCCAGCCGTCGCGGTCGAAGTCGATGAACCCCAGACCGCTTCCCTTGACCTCGATGATGTAGCGCTGGGTGTCCTTCGATCCCCAGACGTGGGGGATCGCGAGCCCCGCCCCCTCGGACACGTTCACGAAGGTGACCGGGTGGCTCGCGCGCCCACCGTCCTCGCCGTGGCTGGACCAGGCGGCCAGGATGCAGAGCCCGACGACGAGGGTGGGAAGGCCCGGTCGCATGATCAAGAACGTACCACCGTCGCGCCCTATCGCGCCGGAGGCTCCCCGCGGGCCGCCTCGGGCTCGGTGACGGTGAGGATCTGGTCGGCCTCGACACCGGTGAGACGCTGGAGGACCCCGCTGGGCCAGCGGATCTCGATCGAGGCGATGGCAGTCTCGTTCCCCAGGCCGAGGTGGACACGACCGTCGCCGGCGGAGAGGTAGCCTCCGGTCGTGGTGGCGGTGGCCTGGCGGACCCCTCCCGAGCCGGTGACCAGCCGAATGTCCGCGCCGATACCGTCGCGGTTGCTGCGACCGCCGACGAGGCGAAGCTGGATCCAGTGGCCGCGGTGGCCGCCTTCGTTGCGGAGAACCCGCGCTCGGTCGTCGAGGGTGCTCACCACGATGTCGAGGTCGCCGTCGTCGTCGAGGTCGCCAATCGCCACCCCCCGCGCCACCATCGGAGTCTGGAAGACCTCGCCGGCGTCGGCGGAGACGTCGCGGAACCGCCCTTCCTCGTTGCGGGCCAGGAGCGGGGTCTCCCGATACTTGAGGTGGGGCGAGGTCAGCTCGATCGTGTCGAGGACGTGGCCCCGCGCCAGGAACAGGTCCTTCCACCCGTCGTTGTCGTAGTCCAGGAACCGGACGCCCCAGCCGGAGGAGAGCAGGCTGATCCGTCCGATGCCCGAGGCGTGGGTGTCGTAGGAAAACGTCCCGTCCTCGGTGTTGCGGTAGAGCGCCCAGCACTGGTTGGCGAGGTTGGTCACCACCACGTCGGGCCAGCCGTCGTTGTCGTAGTCGGCGAAATCGACCCCCATGCCCGAGAAGGCGCGCCCGTCCTCGTCGAATGCGGCAAAGGCCAGGAGAGCCACCTCCTCGAACGTGGCGTCTCCCCGGTTGCGGTAGAGGAACTGCCGGATGGCGTCGTTGGCCACGAAGATGTCGGTGAGGCCGTCCCGGTCGAAGTCGGCCAGGGCCACCCCCAGGGACTTGCCCTCGGGGTCGGCCACCCCCGCCGACTCGGAGACGTCTCGAAATCGTCCGCCACCCTCGTTGCGGTAGAGGAGCGCGGACGCGCCCTCGAAGAGATTGGGGTGGCAGTAGGCCCGGGGACCGCTGGGCGATTCCTCGGGGAAGGGGTTGTAGTCGGCAGCGCAGCGGGGATTGAGGTCCGTCGACCACTGCATGTAGCGGCCCACGAAGATGTCCAGCCGCCCGTCGCGGTCGAAGTCCACGAAGGCGGCGCTGGTGGACCAGTGGCCGCCCTGCACACCCGCCTCGGTGGTCACGTCGGTGAAGCGTCCGTCGCCCTCGTTGCGGTAGAGGTGGTTGGAGCCCACGCCGGTGACGTAGAGGTCCGGGTCACCGTCGTTGTCGTAGTCGCCGACGGCGACCCCCTGGCCGTAACCCTCGCCGGCCAGGCCCGCGGTGGCGGTCACGTCCTCGAAGCGGCCGTCGGCCTTCTGGCGGTACAGGCGGTTCCAGTAGCGTGGCCCGTCCTTGAGCAGCGGCGCCCCGGGGGGCATGGGGTCGTCGAGGCGGGCGCCGTTGACGAAGAAGACGTCGAGACGCCCGTCCCCGTCGTAGTCCAGGAGCGCCACCCCTCCGCCCATGGTCTCCGGGAGGTACTTCTGCGAGGTGGGGGAGGCGGCGTGGCGGAAGTCGATCCCCACGCTCTCGGTGACGTCTTCGTAGTGGACGCCAGGGGCGGCGGCGGACGGGGTGCCCACGCTCGCGAAAATCCCGAGCACCGGTGCGAGGAGGAGCGGTCCGCCGGGCCTCATCGCACCAGAACGGCTACTTCGCCGGAGCAGGCAGCGGACCGATCTCGACCTTGCGGAACTCGACCTCGGTGCCTTCGGCCTGGATCGCGATCCTTCCCTGGTCGGCGGTGGCGTCGAATCCGTCGTTGACGAGGTCGCCGTTGACCCAGACGGTGAGGGATCGGCCCCGGGCCTCGATCACCATCGTGTTCCACTCCCCGAGGGGCTTCTCGGAGCCGTCGGTGAGATTGAGGATGCGCCGCGCGTCGCCCTCGGCGCCGCCCCACTTCTCTCCGTCCTTGCGGGGCCGGCGTGTCTCCATGTCCGGGACCTTGATGTCCTCCTGGATGCACCAGAAATCCCCGGCGTCCCCGCTGTTCATCTGAACCTCGATGGACTGGGGGAACATCTCGTAGAGCGCGCGGGGCCGGGAGGCGTGCACCAGCACCCCGCAGTTGCCGCCCTTGCCCGGGAAGCGGTACTCCACCTCGAGGCGGTAGTCTCGGTAGGCCTTCGTCGTCACCAGGTGTCCGGGAGGCTTCCCGAGGCTGACGAGGAGTCCGTCACGCACCACGAAGCTGTCCGGGGCGTTCGCGTCCTTGTCGCGGGCGGGCACGTCGGCCTTCCACCCGGAGAGGTCCGTGCCGTTGAAGAGCGGGGTGACCTGCTCGGGAACGACCGCCGGGTCACTCCCGGCGGCGAGGAGGGCGAGGAGGGGAAGCAGGGCAATCGCGTGCATGGTGGGCGAATGGTAGCACGGGGGTTGTCCCTCCATCGGTCAGACACCAGGGCCCCTGCCAAGGACACGATCGCCATGGCGGAATCCCTTGGCCAAGGCCGCCGGCCGGTGCGGTCCTCAGGACGACGGTGGACGGGGTTGCTGCTCCTCCCTCTTCTTGATCTCCTGGAACCGCTCCAGGGCCTGGCGGGCCCGGTCCTTGTCGCCGGCACGCCGGTAGAGACGGGCCAGGGCGAAGTGGGGCTCCGCGTACTCGGCGTCGAGCCGTGCCGCCTCCTCGAGCTCGGGAATGGCCTCCTCGGGCCGCCCGGTGTTGTCCAGCAGCAGTCCGAGCTGGTAGTGGGCCGGTGGGAAGCCCGGGTCGGCCGCCACCGACTCGCGGAAGCGGGCCTCGGCCTCGGCGAGACGGTCGAGCTTGACCAGGAGGATGCCGAGGTTGAGGGCGGGCCAGGGCGACGGTGTTTCTGATAGGCGGTTCAGCCGGAGGGCCTCCTCGTAGCTTCGGACCGCGTCGTCGAACCGCCCGAGGGCGTCGTAGTTGAGGCCCAGGTTGTCCCAGGCCCTCATGAAGCCGGGATCCAGGGCGACCACTCGGAGCAGCCGCTCGACCGCAGCCTCGAACTGCCCGTCGTCGTAGTCGAGGCGGGCAATCCAGTAGATGTAGAGCGGGTTCCGGGGAGAGGTCTCGAGCAACGTCTCGAGCTCGGGACGCGCCCAGTCACGACGGCCGAGGGCCACGTAGGACATGGTGAGGGTGAAGCGGCTGCGCTCGTCGAGGGGGGCCAGGGCCTCGGCCTTCTTGTAGGCCACGGCCGCGTTCAGCGGTCGGCCCCGGAGGAAGAAGACGCCGCCCAGCAGGCGCAGCGCTTCCGCCGACTGCGGCTGCGCCTGCACGGCCTCGAGGAGGAGCGTCTCGGCCCGCGTGTAGTCACGCGCCTGCAGCGCCGCGTCGATCGAGGCGCGGAGCGCAGGGTCGATTCCGGCCGGGGACAGGGTGCCGTCCACCACGACGTCCGAGTCAACGAGCGCGGAGTCCGGGGGACCCGGTGTCGCCGGCGCGTCCATCTGGCTCGCCCCGGCGTAACCAGCGAAGAGGGCCACGAGGGCCCAGCCCCCGCCGGCTCGTCTCACCGCGAGGCCCCCTCCAGGGCCCGGAGGTGACGCTCGAGAGCCCGCGCCCCGGCGCTCTCCGGCACCACGTCCAGCTCGAGCGCCAGCTCCCGCCGGGCGTCGGCCCACCGCTTCTGCTCCACGTAGATCTGGGCGATCGCGAGGTGGATCTCCGGAAGCGTCGGATCCGCCTGCGCGGCCCGCTCGAAGGCCTCCAGGGCGAGGTCCGGACGTTCCTGCAGGCGATAGCTGTGAGCCTGGGCCTGGTGCGAGCGGGCCGAGTCGGGGTAGAGGTCGTGCAGCCGGCGCAGGCACGTCTCCGAGAGGCGGAGATACCCCTGGCCCAGCCCGTACAGATGCTCCGGCTCGTCGGGGGCGAGCCTCCGCAGGGTCCGGTACTCGTCGACGACGCCGGCCCACTCCCCGCTCCGCTCGTAGGCCTTGGCAAGCTCGCGGTGGGCCAGCGCCTCCCCGGGGGCCAGCCGCACCGCCGCCTCGAGGGAGACCTTCGCCTCCTCCACCCGGCCGAGGGCGAGCAGGCTGGCTCCCAGGAGGATCCGCGGCGCCGGATAGTCGCTGTCGAGGCGGGCGGCCTCGCGAAACTCCACGACGGCCCGCTCGTGCTGCCCGCGCATCTGGTAGACGATGCCGAGGTTGTTGTGGACCTGGGCGAGCTCGCCTCCCTGCTCGATGACCGCTCGAAAGGCGGACTCCGCCTCGTCCAGGTTCCCGGCCTTGAGGGCGAGGACCCCCTGGTCGAAGAGCGTCCCCTGGTCCACCGGCAGCTCCAGGCCGGAGCCCGCGGGGACGAGCAGAAGCACGAGCCACGCGCTGGCCAGGGCCCGACCGAGGGACCCACTGACGAGACCGGCGGCGGGGAGGCGAGAGACCTCACGTCTGGTGGCGACCGACGTACCGGGCACGACCTCGAAGTATAGAGCCACTGCCGCGGGCCATGGAAGCCGCGTCCCTTCCGCCTCGACCGGGACGCCCCTGGCCGCGGACCTCGACAACGACCTGGGCAACCTGCGGCGGTCAGGACAGGAGGTAGAAGGCCGCCGCGGCCAGCACCATGCCCGCCGTCACCACCTTGTTGGGGATGACCCGGTAGAGCAGCAACGAGAGCACGATGGTGATGACGGGGGCCAGGGCGTTGATCATCGGGCTCACGATGATCACCTTCCCGTAGCGGAAGGCGTAGACCATCATCAGGGCCCCGACGGAGTTCAGGATCTGGATGCCGGCGGCCAGCCAGGGACCGCTGGGACCCCAGTTGATGTCCTGCTTGAAGTCCGTCATGAGGACGGCGAAGGGGGCGAGCGCGACCCCGGTGGCCATCATGTAGAAGAAGATGCCCTCGCTGCTCATCGTCTGGTTGGCGAAGCGGAGGACGATGGCCTGGAGGCCCCAGGCGAACATGACGCCGATGGCCATCGCCAGCCACAGGTAGCCCTTCACCGGGCTCGAACGGTCCGGCGGCTGGTAGGCCAGCAGGGGAATGGCCACGAGGGCGAGGACGATTCCCGCCCAGGCCCGGGCGCTCGCGGTCTCGCCCAGGAGCAGGACCGACAGGGCCACGCTCACCACCGGGGAGAGGGCCACGACCGGGAACACCAGGTAGGCCGGCCCCTTGCGGAGCGTCTGGAAGAGGACGAGCTGACCGGCGGCGCCCAGGAGCCCCGCCGTGCACCCGAGGAGGACCGAGCGGAGATCGGTCTCGAGCTCCCACCCGACGAGGGCGAGGGCCACGATGGCGCACGGGATCATGGTCAGGGACCAGACCACGTAGCCCAGGGTGGCGGGGAACCCGCGCTTCTCCGGGGCCTCGATGAAGGCGCCCCACACCCCCCAGAAGAGGGTCGTGACGATGGCGTAGACCAGCCAGATGCTCGATTCCACGTGTGCCTCCTCTGTTCACGGGGCGCGGTGGGGGCGCTGGCCGCGAGCTCAGACGATGATGACCTCCAGCCCGCGAGCCTGCAGCTCCGCCACTCGCTCCGGAGGCGCTCCCGAGTCGGTGATCAGCTTGTTCACGCTTGCGAGGTCGGCGATGACGGAGAGGCTGCGGCGCCCGAACTTGGTGGAGTCCGCGACCACCACGACCTCGCGAGAGACCTTGATCATGTGGGCGTTGAGCCGGGCCTCGAACACGTCGGGGGTCATAAAGCCGATGTCGGGATCGAACCCGTCCACCCCGAGGAACAGACGATCCGCGCGGAGCCGGTCCAGGACCTGCTCGGCGGGGGGGCCGGCCAGGGAGTAGGACATCTGCCGGAGGATCCCTCCCGTCATGATCAAGCGGACGCGCGACAACGCCGCGATCTCCATGGCGATGTTGAGGGCGTTGGTGATGACGCTCAGCGACTCCACCTCGAGAGTCCGGAGCTGACGGGCGATCTCGAGGGTGGTGGACCCGGAGTCGAGAATGATGGTCTCGCCGTCGCTGATCATCTTGACCGCCGCCCGGGCGATCCGGACCTTCTCCGCGTGGCGGCGCGTCTGCTTGACGGCGATGGGGAGGTCCTCGGGGGCGTCGGCGGGCCGGAGGGCTCCTCCGTGGGACCGGACGAGGGCTCCGTCCTCGGCCAGGGTGTCCAGGTCGCTGCGGATCGTGACCGCGGAGACCCCGAAGCGCTGGACCAGCTCCTCCACCGTGACCCGCTCCTGGCTGTCGAGGATCTCCAGGATCCGGCGGCGTCTCTCCTCGACGAGGAGCCGGCCTGGCCGCGCCTGCGTTTCCTTCTCGTTGTCTGGACTCACTGTTCCGCTCCATTGGATTCCATGGGGCTTGCCTGCGTTCCGCAGGCGCGAGTGTAGCGCTCGATCGCCTCCCGGACGTGGAAGCGAACGAGCTCCCGTGGGTTCCGGGCGATACGACCCTCGCGCACCGCGCGGTGCGGGCCGGGAAGGTGCTGGCTCACCAGGGGCAGCGGAGCCGGATGGGCTTCCAGGTTCGCCATGAGGCGGGTGAGCGCGGCCTTCACCTGGGGATGGGGCCAGTAGTAGCGGATCCGGTCGCTGAGGCTGAACCGGCGGGCGAAGCGGAGCTCGGCCTCGTCGCCCCGATAGTAGCTCTGCCAGTGGGCGGGGTCGCGCCGCATCACCTCGTCCACCGTCTCCGGAAGCCGGGAGA
Organism: Acidobacteriota bacterium; assembly: GCA_022340585.1. Lineage (GTDB taxonomy): Bacteria > Acidobacteriota > Vicinamibacteria > Fen-336 > Fen-336 > JAJDNS01. The sequence continues at coordinate 77,874 of JAJDNS010000053.1, read as the reverse complement.
GCGTAACGTCGGCGCGTCCCCCCAGCCACTCCTGCTCGATGGCGGCCAGGGCGAACACCGCCTCCCGCCAGGAGAAGGTCAGGGCGGGCCCCACCTTCAGGATCGCGAAGTGATCGTGCACGAGCGAGTGGAGGGCCTCGCTCCTCTGGTAGTCCGTGGAGTGGGCCTCGTAGACGATCCCGGGCACGTCCTCGATGAAGGTGGAGAGCGCCCGGGCGGTGGCGGGATCGTACTCGTGGACGCGCCACTGGCCGAACTCGACGCCGGGCTGGACCACGAGCCCCACCACCCGCTCCCATGCCGCCTCCAGGTTCCGGGCCCGGAAGGTGGCTCGCGTCGCGGAGATCGTCCGGGCCGCGTCCTCGGGCCGCGTGACCACCGGGCCGGCGTCTTCGTCGGCTTCGCCGCCGGGCACCGGGACCTCGGTCCCGATGACAAAGACCGGAGGCTCGGCTCCCTCCGGTCGAGCCCTCTCGGCGGCCTCCGCCAGCTCGGACACGCGGTCGGCCGCCAGCTGGCCGTCGAGGGCGCCGGGGGGGTCGTCGGCCAGGCGCATGCTCGCGTCGAGGTGGATCTTCACCGCGCCCGCCCGGGCGTATCCGGCGACGAGCTCCCGCGCCTTCGCCATGGCCCTCTCGGCCGGCTCGGCCTGCCAGGGGTGCGGACCGAGATGGTCACCGCCGAAGAGGAGCCGCCCGGGGGAGAGGCCCGCCGCCTCCGCCGCCTCGGAGAGGGCGGCGGCGAACTCGGCGGGAGTCGCCCCGGTGTAGCCCCCCTCCTGGTTGACCTGGTTGGAGGTGGCCTCGACGAGGACCGGCGTGTCGAGCTCCCGCGCGGTCCGGAGGGCGGCGTCGACGACGTCGGGGTGGACCGAGCAGCAGGACCAGATCCCTCGCGGCTCGCCCCGCTTCTGGGCCGCGACCACGTCGACGAGGGCGCCCGGGCCCCCGAGCCCGGCCGCTCGCGCCGCGGTGGTCTCAGCCATTCGTGGTCGCGCTCCCACCGCCCCTCAATGCACGGCCTCGAAGCGGAAGGGTCGGAAGGCGCCGGCGTCGTGGAAGCTCCGGCCGGCGGGGGGAGACCAGGCCGCGAACACCGCGTCCTTCTCGGGCTCGGTCGGCCCTGCCGGCCTCTTGATCCGGAACACGTTGAAGCGCCAGGTGTCCCCGGGCTCCGGCGGGAGCGTGACCTCCCGGGCGGAGGGCAGCGATCGGAAGCCGCTCCACGGGAGAAAGGCGGTGGCCGTCCAACCCGTCGTCGCTCCCTGGACGTCGGTCCGGGCGTGGACGCGCGTCTGCAGCCCGTCGAGATCCCAGTCGATGTCACCCTCGATGTCGGGCCAGGGTGAGATCATCCGCAGGTCGCACACCACGTTGGCGGGGTTGATCTCGAGCTCGTAGTAGTCGCGCCCGGTGTGGTCGAGGTCGATGAAGATCTCCACCACCTCCTCGTCCCAGATGTGCTCGTCGCGCTTCGTCATGGTGTGCCAGGGGTTGGGATCGACCGCATCCCAGCGGAGGTAGAGACCCTCGTCGTCCCAGAGGGCCCGGAACGTCGTCGCGTACTGGCTGGGGCCCCACTCGATGGCCTTCCCACCCGCCCACGCGTCGTCGGTCGCGCCCAGGAGCCCCTCCCGGGAGGCCGTGGTCCGGGCCACCTGGTACTCGGGCGCACCCGCCACCGCCAGGAGCGGGGCGACGAGCACGAGGGCGAAGGCGAGCATCGCCGGCGCGCTCACGCGTCCAGCCCCAGGAGGCGCACGGCGTTGTCCTGGTAGACCTTCTTCAGGATGCCCTCCGGCAGGCCGATTCCGTAGATCCGCCAGCGCCCCTGCGGCGGGACCGGGGCCGGTGCGTAGTCGAAGTACTCGTCCTCGGTCTCGAGGAACCGATAGTAGATCTCGTAGAGCTCGTCCTTGAAGACCTGCTGGGGGGTCGCCTCCCCGGCCGGCGGGGGCACCGCGTCGGTGCCGAACAGGATGCGATCCTGGTACCGGTCGAAGAACTTCGCCGAGGCGCGCGGCTGGCGCCCCAGCTCGCCGATGCGGGCCCCCAGCTCCACCGTCATGTTGGGGAAGCGGTCCAGCGACTCCGACACGAAGCCCAGGTTCTCGGCATCGTGCCCGAGGTGGAGGGACAGGAACTGGGTCTTCGGGTGGCGCGCGTAGAGCCGGTCGCGCGCCTCCATCACCTCCTGGAAGCTCGGGAAGTCACGGCCGTGGAAGGACCAGTCGGGGTGATGTCCCAGCTCGTCCCACCTCTCGTTCGTGCAGTCGATGGGCAGGAAGAAGGCCTCGGGGTCGGCCACGTGGATGGCAACGGGCAGGTCGTGGGCGGCGCACGCCTCCCACATGGGGTCGAAACGGGGGTCGTCGACCTTCACCAGGGGACCCTCGGTGACCTGCTCCCGGAGGTAGAGGCCGAGGGTCTTGAGGATCTTGAGACCCTTCGCCCCGGCCTTTGCCGCCGCCTCGATGGCGTCTGCCTGCATCTGGGGGTAGCCCGGGTCCCGGAGATCCTCGAAGCGTGGCTGCACGCACGTGTAGAAGCGCCCCGGGTGGGCGCGATCCCAGGTGTCGATCGTCTGCTCCAGGCCCTTCCCGATGCCCCCGGTGAGGTTGAGCATGGCGCGGATGCCCTTGCGGTCCATCACCTCGAGCGCCTTCTCCGGGGTGGTCAGGGGAGTCATCTCCTCCCCCATGGCGACGCCCTTCTCCGACTTCGTGACGAAGGTCATGTGGGTGTGGATGTCTATCACCGGGAAGCGCGGCTGCGCGACCCGGGTCTCGGGCACGTGAAGCATGCTCTTCGGGCGGAAGTCCTGAAGCAGAAGGTCCTCGCCGGCGGTGGGGCACGAGCTCCTCGGCGCCGACTCCTCGGGCGCCTCCTTCGTCGGCTCCGCGCCGCCGGCCAGACCCGCGGCGCCCAGAGCACCCAGCCCCGCGCTCTTCAACCACTGACGTCGTTGGAACTCCATGGTGCTTCTCCTCCTACTGCCGGGGCGGGCGCGAGAGAATCCGGTGGACCCGCCTGGTCAGGGCCAGCGCCTCGTCGAACCGGCGCAGCCACATGTTTCGCCCGAACATCACCCCGGTGGCCCTCGCCCCCCTGTACAGGCGCACCTTGGCCACGACGCGGTCGTCGCGGTCGTCCTTCTCGCCTCCGGAGAACAACACCAGCACCCGCCCCGCCGAGCGGACGACACGCCGCACTCGCGCCGCCGCGTCCTCCTTCAGCGAGCGGTAGGGCTCGGGCACGTCGGAGGTGTCCGCGGTCGGCTCGTGGAGCTTGACGATGTCCGCCCCCAGCTCCTCGGCCACCCGCGCCGCGTAGTCCTGGGCGTAGAGCGTGCCCCGGCCCCCGCGGGCGTCGATGGCCCGGCCCCTCGGGTAGGCCCACATCACCAGGGGCATGCCCAGCCGCTCGCAGTCCTGGCGGACACGCCGGTACTCGCGCAGCTCGACGTCCTGGCGGGGGGAACCCACGTAGATGGTGTAGCCCACGGCGTCGGCGCCGAGCCGGACCGCATCCTCCACGCTCGCGAACGCGGCCGAGACCGCCTCGTCGTCGTCGGGGATGTTCGTCTTGCCGTTCAGCTTGAGGATGAGCGGCACCTGGCCGCAGTAGTCCCGCATGTACTTCTCGGCGAGACCCACCCCGAGGGCGATGGCCGAGTAGTCGCCGTCCGCCGCGAGGCGGAACTGGTAGTCGGGGTCGAGCGCCGGAGGGTTGGGGAAGAAGTCCGTGGGGCCGTGCTCGAGACCCTGGTCGAGGGGCAGCACCATCAGGGTTCCGTTCCCCGGTCCGTGCCCGTGGAGCATCCGCCAGAGGCGGACCCGCTTCCCGTGGGGCAGGGAAAGATGCCGGAGAGAAGGAGGGCCATTCAGGCCTTGATTCTTACGTTTCATTGCGATATCTTTCGTTTTCTAGCCGATCCGAACAGGTCTGTCAACGTGCCCTCGTGGGCAGGATCCCTCGATGTCATCGACCTCAGACGACGTTGCGAAGAACAGCGCTCTCGAGCCGCTGACGGACACGAAGGAGCTCGGAGCACTTCTCGGGGTTCCCCGACAGCAGCAGCTCGCCCGAGGTTACGGTCTCACGCTGGAGGAGATCGCCCAGCAACCGGTGGTCTGGCCGGAGACGGCCTCCCGGATGGTCCAGCGGGCCCATGATCTCACAGCGTGTCTCGCCGGGGTCGAGGCAGTGGTCCTGACCGGCTCGGGGAGCTCTCAGTACGCGAGCGAGTGCATCGCCCCCGCACTTCACGCGCGGCTGGGTCTCCCGGTGGCGGCGCAGCCGGCGGGGACGATCCTCACTCATCCCGAGATCTGCCTCCCCCCGTCGGACGCGGCCCTCCTCGTCTCCGTGGCCCGCTCCGGGAACAGCCCGGAGAGTCGTGCGGTGGTGGACTGGCTCCTCGAGGCTCGCCCGGGAGTCCGCCACCTCTTCGTCACCTGCAACAAGGACGGGGCTCTCGCCACGTCCTACAAAGGCGTCCAGGGCGCCAGCTCCGTGGTTCTCCCCGACGAGACGAACGACGAGAGCCTGGTGATGACGAGCAGCTTCACCAGCCTGGTGCTCGCCGGCCTGGTGCTCGGCGTCCTGGACGCGCTCGATGCGTACGAAGCACGCGCTCGGGCCCTTTCGCAGGTGGCGACCCACGTCCTGGTGCATCGCTCCGATGCCCTGGCCTCCGTGGCTCGCAGCGGCTTCGGATCGGCGATCTACCTGGGCAGCGGGTACCGCCTCGGCGCCGCCCGCGAGGCGGCGCTGAAGATGATGGAGATGAACGCGGGCAAGGTCGCCACCCTGGCCGAGTCCTTCCTGGGCCTGAGGCATGGGCCCATGTCCATCGTCAAGGACGACACCCTCGTGGTGGCCTTCCTCTCGAGCGAGGCGGTGGCCCGGGCCTACGAGATGGACCTCCTCCACGAGCTCCGCCGGAAGAACATCGGCGGCCGGCGGGTGATCGTGGGCGCCGGCGTCCCGCACGAGGTGGAGACCCGGCCCGACGACGTGGTCGTGGACGTCGGGGCCGACGCCCCCCTCGGGGACGAGGACCTCTCCCTCGTCGACGCGGTCGTGGGCCAGCTCCTGGCGTTCTTCCACTGCCTCGGCTCCGGGTTCCGACCCGACTCGCCCTCGGACGACGGGATCATCACCCGCGTGGTGTCGGACTTCGAGATCCACCGCCGGTAGCCGGCGGCTTTCGGTGGTCCCGACGTCACGGGGCCGGATGATGAGGAGGCGCGACTCGATGTCCTTGGACGAAGACGAAAGCGATCTCGACGGGATCCAGCCCCCGCTCGCGCTGGGCGTCGACGTGGGCGGGACGAGCACCAAGGCCGGCCTGGTCGACGTGGGGGGCAACGTCCACGCCTTCACCCGCTTCCCCACCGAGGGCCACCACTCGCCGGAGCCCTTCATGGGGCGCCTTAAGGAGTGCGTGGGTGGCCTGCTCGAGAGGGCCCCCGTCGAGGTGAAGGGAGTGGGCCTGTCGGTGCACGGGTGGACGGACGACGACCGCAAGGGGCCCATCCTCTGTCTCAACACCCCCGCTCTGCACGGGGTCGACATGAAGACGCCCCTCGGCGAGTGGTTCGGTCTGCCGGTGGTGGTGAACAACGATCTGACCGCCCACGTGCTGGCCGAGTACGCCTATGGAGTCGGCAAGGGAGCCGCCCGTTTTCTCTGCCTGGCCCTCGGCACCGGCCTCGGGGCGGGAGTGGTCGTGGGTGGCGAGCCCCTGCGGTACGTCGGCGGGTGCGCCGGGGACACCGGCCACGTCATCCTCGAGCCCGGGGGCCCGGCCTGCACCACGGGCTGCCGGGGTTGTGCCGAGGCCCTCTGCGGCGTGGAGGGGATCGAGCGCCTGGCGCGGCAGGAGTACGGACGCTCCGTGACCGCGCGGGACGTGATCACCGCCGCCCGGGAGGGCACCGACGAGAAGGCGATTGCCGTCATCCGGCAGATCGGCCGCTACGTGGGGGAGACCCTGGCCTCGTTGTCCGTCATCTACCTGCCGGACCGGATGGCGCTCACCGGCGGCACCGCCGAGGCCGGCCCCGTTCTCCTGGACGCGGTCCGGGAGCGCTGGGAGGAGCTGGTGGGTGAGTACCACCGGACCTTCGCGGGGATGCCCGGGGACTACTACTCCGGAACCGAGATCGTCTTCGGCCGCACCCGCGGCGAGACCGGGGTGGTGGGCGCCGTCGTCGAGCTGCTCCGGCCGGCCCGCCGGCCCGTCTGACCGCCCGGGTCGGACGCCCCGGACGAGAGGAGGAGTCCATGCACCGTCGCCGGCACATGCTCGCCGCCATCCTCATCCCGGTGGGGCTCGGGCTCCTCCTCGACCCGACCGGGCGGTCCCTCGCCGGATCCGGGCCGAGGGCCCGACTGACCGTGACGGTTCTCGACCCGAACGGTCGGGCCAAGCCGGTGCGGGTGCGTCTCACTGACGGCGACGGCTCGGCGGGGCCGGTCCCGGAGAAGGCGATCGCGGTCATGTACGGGCAGAACGACGTCTCCCGGGGCTTCGCGTCCCAGCGGGACGGATCCCGGAAGCAGTCGTCGCCTACGCGAAGGCAGAGGAGCTGGACCCCTCACTGAGTCCCTCGGCGGCGGCCTGGGCCACCCTGTGCTCGAGCGGCGCCCTCCAGGGGCATCCGGCCGAGGTCCTCGATGCGTGCGATCATGGCATGGTACTCGCTCCCGGGTACCCCGGACTGCAGAGCTCGCGGGCCCTGGCCCGAGCGCTCACCGGCGACCTCGCCGGAGCCCGGGCTGACCTGGAGTCGGTCCAGGCCAGGGAGGGGACCTCGAACCGCGCCCGCCGCGACGAGTGGATCCAGGCCCTGCGCCGCGACGAGAACCCGTTCACGCCCGAAGTGCTCGAGTCGCTGCGGGGGCACTGACACACGACGGGCACCTCATCCTACGTGGGGGGGAGCGGGGTGACACGTCGGCTCCTCTCGGGTGTCCCACCTCAGTGAGAGCCCCGACCTCCGCGACCCGACCGGATAGCCCGGGTCGGGTGACGGGGCTCGTATCAGGGGGCACATCGGAAAGGAGGAGCGTCATGACACGACCGACCTCCGTGGCCCTCGCTCCATCCAGCCGGAATCCGTTGCCGGCCAGATTGCTCCCGCATCTCGTCACCTTGCTGCTTGTGTGTGGCTCGGTGGCCGGGGCGCCTCTGGCCCACGCCCAGGATGACGCGGTCGACGAAGGAGCCCAGGCGCTCGTGCCGGAGTCCGAGGAGCAACCCACGACCTACGCCCTCGATGGGCGATCGCGGTTCGAGATGCGCCTCGGCGCCTCGGACGTGTGGGTCAACGAGACCCACCGTGTCGAGACCGTCGACGTCACCGGGGGGGCGGCCTCGCTGGTCTTTCTCCACTGGATCGACGAGCGCTTCGTCATCGGCGTCCACGGCGGCTCCTTCGCCCGCTACGGCTACAGCCCCCAGGGCACCTTCGGCGTGAACCTGGGCTGGGCGTTCGGGGGCCCGTGAATCAGACTTCGGACTTCGGGACTGGACGCCGGGTCGGTCCTCAGCAGCCCTCGCGCGGTCCGCGCCGGCTCTTGCCCCCACCGGCGGCGGGAAGCGATGGAGCGGCCACGGCCGGCGTGGAGGCCTGGAGCGCCGACATGTCCATGAGCTGCGCGTCGCCGCCCGAGGCGGCGGCCCGGGGCTGGCCGCCGAACAGCTTCGCGAGGTGGGCTGCCTCTTCGAAGCGGAGCTGCTCCTCGGGGCTCGGGCTCTCCGGCATCATGGGGAAGAGCACCTGGTCCTTCCAGGCGTCGAGACCGCCCTGGAGGGTGTAGACGCCCTGGTAGCCACGGCCCCGCAGAAGCAGCCAGGCCTGAGCCGCGGGGAGGTCCCCGTCGGCGTACAGGACGATCTTCTCGTTGCGCAGGAGGCCGTGGGCGAACAGATCGGTGAGCGGCACGTTCTCGGCGGTCGGAATGTGGTATTCGGCGAACGCCGTCTCGTCGCGCAGGTCGAGGAGGCGGTAGTCGGCCCGGCCCGCGACGATCCAGGCCGCGAGCTCAGCCGGGGGGACGTGGTCTTCCGCCCGGGCGCTCGCGGTGAGGAGCTCCGTCTCGTGCACGCTGAGGGTGCGGTCGGGGTAGACCTGGGCGAAGAGCGCCCCTGCCCCCAGGACGAAGGCCAGGAGGGCGAGGGCCCGGTTGAGGCCCAGCTTGCAGAGCCAGCCGTACATGTCGTCCTCCTACTCCGCGCTCGCGCCGGGCTCGGCCCGGGCGGCCATCCACTTCTCGACCCACGTCGCCCCGGCGAACCCCCCGATGGCCAGGAGGACCACCCCGAAGACGACGATGCCCCACCGCACGCCCGCGACCTCCGGAAGGGTCAGAACCCCGAGGTCGCCCATGGCGAGCAGCTCCTTGAAGAGCGGGTAGCCCAGGACGAAGCCGAGGGTGCCGGCGGCGAAGCCTGCGACGTACACGAGGCCGTCGATCCGGCCCGTGGCCATGGAGGCCACCGACGTCCCGGGGCAGTAGCCCCCGATCACGAAGCCCACGCCCATCAGCAGACCACCCAGGATCGCGGTGATCCAGTAGGTCGGGACGTAGTAGACGAGCGAGAGGTCCAGCCAGCCGGCCCAGGCCAGGTAGGTGACGCCGAGCAGGGCGGTGACCACCGCGGAGAACATCACCTTGAAGACGGCCATGTCGGTCAGATAGAACTGGGCCATCAGCTTCCGAGCGTTGCCGAAGCCGGCCCGCTCCAGGAACCAGCCGAAGCCGATCCCGATGACGAAGGCGACGACGAGGCTCGCCTCGTCACCGAAGGCGCCGAACTTGTAGAGCGGTAGGTTCATCGCCACTGCCTCCGCACGAACCAGGCGGCGCCGTAGGCCCCGCCGAAGAAGCACGTCATGAAGATCCAGCTCCCGGCGTTGAGGATGGCCCCGCCGGTGAGCGCTTGCCCGCTGGTGCACCCCCGGCCGAGGGCCGCCCCGAACGCCATGAGGAAACCGCCGAGGAAGGCCAGGCCGAGCCGGAGCGCTACCGAGGCCCCCGGCCCCTTCTCGACCGTGCGGGACATCCGGTGGGCGAGGACACCCGAGAGGAGGGCACCGGTGAAGACGCCGAGAACCTCGAACACGAGCCAGGCCTTCAGGGGGTGCCCGGGGACGTCCAGGTAGCGGGCGAGGAACTCGTTGGACGCGGCGTAGCCCGGTGCGACCAGCGAGACGAGCCAGGCGATGGTCGAGTTGAAGGCGCCGGAGGCTCCCAGCCCACGTCCCATGAAGACGAAGGCGGCGAGGAGAACCAGGCCGAGGCCGATTCCCGCGAGGTAGGGGTTCGCGTAGGGCCTCGGCTCATGGGTCCGCTCGTGGGCGGCCCCGGCCGGAGGCGAGACGTCGTGGGTCGTTGAAGCCAATGTCTTCTCCTAGAGCCGCGGCCAGTGGCTGACCTGGCCGGCGGAGACGATCACGAAGCGCAGGGCCAGCCCCCCGAGCAGCACGAGGACGGGGGCCAGCGGCGTGTGGGGCACGCGGTGAGTGACCGCGAGGGACTGGATGACGAGGGGTAGCACGATGCCCAGGCCGACGACGCCCACCCAGAAGACCGCGGTGTAGGGGCCGCCGAGGAAGAGGTGGGCCGCCTGCATGTGAGCCTCGGTCGACGTGGCGAGGCCGATGAGGAGGAGGAGGACCATGGCGAGCTCGCTGGCCAGGAACTGGTTGTCGATCTTGGCCAGGTACTCCCGCTCGGGCTGATCGGGCGAGGCCCAGTGGGCGAAGGCAGCGGCGGCGGAGAGGCCCGAGAAGAGGAAGAGGGGGCCGAGGATCGCGCTCGACCACAGGGGGCGGGCTCCCAGCGCGGACAACAGGATCCCCGTGTAGATCCCCAGGGCCACGCCGGTGCAGATCGACACGAGGCCGGTCAGCCGCCGCACGGTGAGGTTGTCGGTCAGGCTCGTCCAGGCCGGCTCGATGCGGGGGAACCGGTTCATGAGGCTCCGGGGAGGGTCCAGGAGCATCCCCATCACGAGGACCGGGTAGACGAGCATCAGGATCCAGGCGCCCCACGACATGGGCGAGGCCGGCTCGAAAGTCAGGTACAGCCGCCACACGTAGAGCTTGTGCTCGAGGTCGAGGAAGAGGGCCCCCATGCCCAGGGAGATGGCCAGAAAGGCGAGCATGAAGAGGCCGCTCGAGGCCAGGGAGAAGGTGGCGTGGGGACGCTCGTCGCGCTGGCCCTTCCACAGGGCCCAGCCGCAGAGCACCATGATCCCTGCCGTCCAGCCTCCGAGGAAGAGATAGACGGGGATCTCCCAGCCCCAGACGTGGAGGTGGGGGTCGACCCAGGGAGAGTGCGCGGTCGAGATGAGCTCGGTCATGGCCTACTCCAGGAAGAAGACCCGCGGCCGGGTGCCCGCCTCGGGCATGACCACGTGGTGCTTGCGAGAGGCGAGGAGCTTGCTCACCTCGGAATTGGGGTCGTCGAGGTCGCCGAAGTGCATGCAGTGGGTGGGGCAGACCGACACGCAGGCCGGGTCCTGCCCCTTCTCCACCCGGTGGAGGCAGAAGGTGCACTTGTCGGCGTACCCCTCGGGGTGGATGTAGCGGGCGTCGTAGGGGCACGAGGCGACGCAGGCCTTGCAGCCGATGCACTCCTCCTTCGTGATCTGGACCATCCCCCCCCAGTCGTGCACGTGGCTGGCCCCGGTGGGGCAGCAGTGGACGCAGGGCGGGTTGTCGCAGTGGTTGCACCGCTCGCTCTGGATGGTGAGGGAGAGGTTCGGGTACCGGCCCCTCGTGGCGTAGGTGATCCAGTCCCGGTTCATTCCCTCGGGCGTCTCGTTCTCGGTCTTGCAGGCCACCACGCAGTCCATGCAGCCCACGCAGCGCTTGGTGTCGATGACCATTCCCAGGCGTGCCATGGCCTCAGGCCTCCTGCTCGAGGGTGACGAAGTTGACGTTCATGCCGGTGCCCCCCATGAGCGGGTCGGTGGCGTAGCGAGTGATGAGCTGAGAGTCGCTCGCCCCCTTCCGGTAGGCCTTCTTCAGCATCTTCGAGCTGTGGCCGAAGCCGTGGACCATGTACACGCAGTCGGGGCGGACGGCCTGGGTGGGACGCACCTTGATGGTGTCGCTCACCGCCCCGTCCTGGTTCTTGAGGCGCACCCGGTCGCCAATCCTCAGCCCGAAGCGTTCGGCGACGTCGGCGTTCACCCAGACCTCGTTCTCGCCCATGGCCTGGGCGAGCACGGGGTTGGTCTGGGTGCGGCTGAAGGAGTGAACGGGAGCGCGTCCGTAGAGGAGGCGGAAGGAGCCGGGCGGCCCCGGTTTCGGGGGCGTGTGCTTCGGCACCGGGTCGAAGCCCGCCTCCTTCAGCTGGACGGAGTAGAACTCGATCTTCCCCGAGGGGGTGAAGAACTCGGGAACGACACCTTCTTCGAAGTAGAGGGGGGACCTGGGAGCCTTGACGAGGCCCTTCTGCTTGAGCGTGGCCAGGCTCATCCCCGCGGCATCGAGGCGGTGGGAGAGGTACTCCTCGATGTCCTCCCAGGGGTAGTACTCCTCCAGACCCAGCTTGACGGCAAGCTCCCGGGCGATCCACCAGTTGGGCTTCTGGTCGTGGGGGGCCTCGACTACCGGCTGGCGCAGGGCCACGAAGGGGTCGCGGAAGGTCTGGACGTTCAGGTCGTCGTAGCGTTCCAGGTAGGTCGATTCGGGGAGGACGACATCAGCCCAGCCCGCGATCTCGCTGCCGATCACGTCGACCACCACGAGGAGGTCGAGCTTCTGGATGGCCTCGATGGTCTCGTCCTGGTTCGGGAGCGTCTTGATGAGGTTGGTGGCGTAGACGAGCCAGCCTTTCACCGGGTAGGGCTCCCCGGTGAGCGTGGCGTCGCGGACCCCGGTGGTGAGGGGCTCGGTGGCGAAGGGGTAGCGCCGCCGGAGATCGAGGCCACCCGCCGGCGCAGGTGCTCCCTCGAGCTCCGGGCGGACCGGGTTGTCGACCATCCCCCGCACCGACTTCGGGTACGGGGGGTACGGGTACGCCGGCACCGACGGCCGACCCGGCCGATAGATGCCGCCCTTGCGGCCCCAGCTGCCCATGAGCGCGTTGAGGAGGGCGATGGCCCGGCTGCGCTGGGTGTCGTTGCCGTGCCAGGTGGTGTGGCGCCCGGGGTGGATCAGGGTGGCCGGGCGATGGCGGGCCATCTCCCGGGCGCTCTCCCGGATGAGCGCGGGCTCGATCCCCGTCTCGGGGTAGGCCCACTCGGGGGTGAACGGCTGGATCTCCGCGGAGAAGGCCTCGAAGCCGAAGCCGTAGGCTTCCACGTACTCCTTGTCGTAGAGCCCCTCGCGGACGATGACGTTCATCCACGCGAGAAGGAGGGCGATGTCCGTCCCGGGCTTGATGGGAAGGAAGTGCTTCGCCTTGCTCGCGGCGATGGAGAAGCGGGGGTCGACCACGATGACGGACGCCCCGCTTCCGACGGCGTCGGCGAACTCCTGGACCTGGGTGTTGTGCATGTTCTCGCCCAGGTGGGAGCCGATGAGAACCAGGCACTTCGAGTTGCGGATGTCGGTGGGCTCGGGGGAGCCCACGGGATGGCCGAAGGTCAGCTCGAACCCGACGTCACGAGGCCCCCGGCACTGGGCGAAGGAGGGAGCGGAGATGTTGGGCGAGCCGTACGCCTTGAGCGTGTGCTTGAGGAAGGTGCCGCCGACGCCGTGACTGAACAGCGCCACCGCCTCCGGGCCGTACTCGGCCTTGATCTTCTGCATCTTCTCGGCGATGTGGCCGAGGGCCTCGTCCCAGGTGACCTCGGTCCACTGCTCCTCGCCCCGCACGCTGGCCCGCAGCAGGGGCGACCGGACGCGGTCGGAGTCGAAGTGGGCTCCCACGCCTCCGGTCCCCCGCGGGCAGAGCCGGCCCTGGGAGAGCGGATCGTCCGGATGACCCTCGACCTTCCAGAGCGCGCCGTCTCGCACCGTCGCGATGGCGTTGCACTTCCAGAAGCAGATGTCGCAGAAGGTCGGGACCTCACGGATCCCCTTCTCAGCGGCCTGGCCCGCGGCCCGGAGGCCCGGGAGAGCAGCCAGGGAAGAGCCGGCTGCGGCCACTCCGGCACCGGCGCCGGCGATCTTCAGGAAACGGCGCCGGGAAACGTTGTTCATGCGTCACCCCGTTGAATGGAACACGGCATTGCGACACTCAGTGGCGAAGGGCGTGCCAATGAAACGTCCTGGGTGGCTCACCCGGAGGATTCTCTTGGTAACGGCGCAGAGTCAGCCCAAACGACCACTCTTCGCGTTGGCGATTGTCGTGACGAGGGGACGACTCTGCAACGAAAAGTCTGCATCGAACAGTTTCATGAAACGAAACGTTTTCGGCGACATCGTGTTGCGAAGGGCCTACCCGAGCCCCATGTCGCGCATGCGCCGCCAGAGGGTCGTCCGGCTGATTCCCAGGACCTCGGCCGCCTTGTGCCGGCGCCACTGGCAGGCCTCGAGGGCCCCCCTGATGCGCGCCGCGTCGATCTCGTTGAAGTCGCTGGCGTGGTTGCGGTCCGAGCCGTTCTGGGGGACGACAGGCGCCCCCTTGTCCAGCTCGTGGGGCTCGACGTAGTCGGCGCTGACCTCTCCCGGCAGGTCATCGGGGAGGATCGTCTGGCCCTTGCACACCGCCACCGCGAACTCGAGCACGTTCTCGAGCTCGCGGACGTTCCCGGGCCAGTCGTGCTCGAGGAGCAGTCGGAGCACCTCGGGCGAGAAGCGCAGCGCGCGGCCCTGCCGTGCGCCCACCCGCGCGAGGAGGAAGGTCGCCAGGGGCTCCACGTCCTCCCGCCGCGTCCGCAGGGGGGGGATCTCGAGGGGCACCACGCGCAGCCGGTAGTAGAGGTCCTCGCGGAAATGGCCCTGCTCGACCGCCCGTCTGATGTCGACGTTCGTGGCGGCGATGATCCGGGCGTCGGTCCTGCGCGTCCGGCTCTCGCCCACACGCTCGAACGTTCTCTCCTGCAGAACCCGGAGCAGCTTGACCTGAAGGGGCAGGGGCAGGTCAGCGACCTCGTCGAGGAAGAGGGTCCCTCCCCCCGCTGCTTCGAAGCGCCCTCCGCGGTCACGGACAGCGCCACTGAAGGCGCCCCGGACGTGCCCGAACAGCTCGCTCTCGAGCAGCTCGCCGGGCAGGGCGCCGCAGTTGACGGCGACGAGCGGCCCCCCCCGGCGAGGCGAGCGGTTGTGAATGGCCCGGGCCACCACCTCCTTGCCGGTACCGCTCTCACCGGTGAGGAGAACGGTGGCCTCGCTGTGCTCGAGGTTCTCGATGAGACGGAAGATGCGCTCCATGGCCGGGGAACGCCCGATGAGCCCGGGGAAGGGCGAGCCCACGATGTGCTGGTCCTCTTCGGCCGGGCGGAGCACCACCACGAAGGCCACGCGGGGGTCGCAGACCGCTCCCGGCTCCGGGCAGAAGGGAGCCGCGGTGACGGAGACGGCCCGGGGAGCAGACCCGGGAACCTCGAGCGTCGAGCGCCACCCCTCTCGCCTCTCGCCGGCGAGGAGCAGCCGTCGCAGCGTTCCTTCGGGGCCGAACAGATCCGTCCCGAGCAGGTTGCCCAGGGGGTGGCCCTCGGCCTGCCGGGCGGCGCCTTCCCCGACGATCCGGTCGAGCTCCGAGGAGGCGTGCAGCACGTGGAAGGACGAGTCCACGCAGAAGAACACCCGTCCCAGGGAGGCAAAGGCCGACGACACCCCGGCGAGGGCGGCCTTCAACGCCTCGCTGTCCTCTCCGGGACCGGGCTGCAGGCGGGAGAAAGCGGGTTCGGGCGTGCTCATGAGCGACTCCTTCACGCCAGCACCCTGCGAACACCGTGCCAGGTTGGAGGCGGACCCGCCCCTCGACGACTACGACTCGACGAGCCGCTGGAACGTGTCCGGGGGGAGGGTGTCCAGCGACGCCACGACGGCATCGGCGTCGAGTCGGGGGTGATGGTCCGAGAGAAGCCCCACCGACCGCATCCCGGCCCGCCGGGCTCCCTCGAGGCCGGCGGGGGCGTCCTCCACGACGACGCACCGTCGCGGGGGCACGCCAATGCGTCGCGCCGCCTCGAGGAAGATGTCGGGGGCGGGCTTCCCGCACGCGACGTCCTCGGCCGCGGCGGTGGCGTCGAGAAGCGAGTGGAGCCCGAGGACCTCGACCACGACCTCCACGTTCGCGGCGGGAGCCATGGTGGCGAGGGCCTGGCGGAAGCCCTGCTCCCTGAGCCGACTCAGCCAGTCCATCACTCCGGGCAGTGGGTCCAGGCCTCCGGTTCGCACCAGCCGGCGGTAACGCTCCTCCTTGTCCTCGGCGATGCGTGCGGCCTCCCCGGACGACAGCTCGTCGCCGAACATCTCGCGGAGGATCACGTCGTTCCGTCGCCCGAAGAAGCGTGCGAACTCCTCCCGGGAGTGCTCGCGGCCCCGCTCGGCCAGGGTGTCGCGCCAGGCGGCGTAGTGCTGCGCCGCCGAGTCGATGAGCGTTCCGTCGAGATCCCAGAGGACCCCGCGGGGTCCGCTCTCCGGAGCTTTCGAGGTCACGGCGGGGCAGGTTAGCAGATCCCAACCACCGCCGGTGGAGGAAAAGCCCGTGAACCGACGCGGCGAGTGGCCGAGTGCGCTAAACTCGGGGCGCACGCTTGGCGCCCCGCGGGGCCGGGAGGAGTCCAACGATGAAGGCTCGACGCTCATTGATGATGGTCGCCCTCGCGGTCGCGGTCGTCGCTCCGGCCACGGCCCAGGACCTCGAGGGTCGCTTTACGGTGGCCTTCCAGGGGGGCACCGACTCAGAGGTCTCCGGGAATGTCCTCGCCGGCGTGAGCGGCCAGCTCTTCGAGCTGCCCGTGGTCGTCGAATCGAGGAAGTACCGCGACATCTTCAACGCAGACGTCCGCCTTCAGGGGTTCATCGGCTACGGGGTCACGCCGAGTGGCGAGATCTTCGCCCGGGCGTCCCACTACCGGCTGGAGTCGCCCGGGGGCGTGTCGGTGGGTACGGTGGCCGACGATCCGCTGTTCGCCTTCGTGGACCCCTACGAGGAGTGGGGAGTGGAGGTCGGCTACCGCTTCTACCTGGCCTCCCGCACGAGCCTCAAGTCGTACATCGCCCCGGTGGGCGGGGTGCGGCTTCTCGATCGCATGCTCTTCGCCCTCTCCGCCCCCGACCGCGGATCGGCCATCTACAACGTCCCGCTCTACGACGCCTCGACGGTGGCGGTGTTCGGCCTCGACATCGGCTTCACCTATGACCTGGGGTCCACCTTCTACATCGGCCTCGAGGCCGAGCTGCGCTACCAGACGAAGCCTTCTGCCTCGAACACGGCGCCCGGCCTCACCGGGATCAACGACGAGGGCGAAAGGTGGTCGGCGCCCGTCGTCGCGACGGTGGGTCTGCGTTTCTAGTGCCCGGCTGCCGGTCCGGGGAACTGCCCCCGGGGCCGGGGGATTTCCTTCTCGTCGCACCCTCGACACCGGGAGTGCCCACGGGTCTGGGTTGCCGGACTTCCTTCTCGGGCTTCGAGATTGAATGTTGACTTTTTTGTGAAGATTACATAGCGTGTACGTAGGGGGCCGGTTGGCACGCGGCAATTCCGCCCGAGTCCGCGCCCCGGGGAATGTCCCATGAGCACCCAGGATCCCATCGCCGACATCGCGCGCGCCGAATACAAGGCCGGCTTCGTCACCGACATCGAGCAGGAGAGCCTTCCCCCGGGACTGGACGAGGACGTGGTCCGCAACATCTCGGCCCGGAAGGACGAGCCGGAGTGGCTCACCGAGTGGCGGCTGAAGGCGTACCGACACTGGCTCACCATGAAGGAGCCTCGCTGGGCGAAGGTCGACTACGCGCCGATCGACTACCAGGCGATCTCGTACTACGCGGCGCCCAAGTCGAAGAAGAACGCCCCCAGGAGCCTCGACGATGTCGATCCCAAGCTCCTCGAGACATACGAGAAGCTCGGGGTACCGCTGCACGAGCGGGCGAAGCTCGCGGGCGTGGCCGTCGACGCCGTCTTCGACAGCGTCTCCGTGGCCACGACGTTCAAGGAGAAGCTCCAGGAGGCCGGGGTCATCTTCTGCTCCTTCTCCGAGGCGGTGAGGGAGCACCCGGAGCTCGTCCGCAAGTATCTGGGCAGCGTGGTGCCCACGACCGACAACTTCTACGCGGCTCTCAACTCCGCGGTGTTCTCCGACGGCTCCTTCGTCTTCGTGCCGAAGGGGGTCCGTTGTCCCATGGAGCTGTCGACCTACTTCCGCATCAACGCCTCCAACACCGGGCAGTTCGAGCGCACGCTCATCGTGGCCGAGGAGGGCGCCTACGTCAGCTACCTCGAGGGCTGCACCGCGCCCATGCGCGACGAGAACCAGCTTCACGCGGCGGTGGTCGAGCTGGTCGCTCTCGACGACGCGGAGATCAAGTACTCGACGGTGCAGAACTGGTACCCGGGCGACAAGGACGGCAAGGGCGGGATCTACAACTTCGTCACCAAGCGGGGCAAGTGCGCAGGCGTCCACTCCAAGATCTCCTGGACCCAGGTGGAGACGGGCTCCGCCATCACCTGGAAGTACCCCTCCTGCATCCTCCAGGGCGACGGCTCGGTGGGGGAGTTCTACTCGGTGGCGGTCACCAACAACCGCCAGCAGGCCGACACCGGGACCAAGATGATCCACGTGGGGAAGAACACCCGCAGCACCATCGTGTCCAAGGGGATCTCGGCCGGCCGTGGCCAGAACGCCTACCGGGGGCTCGTTCGCATCGGCCGCGGCGCGGAGGGCGCCCGCAACTACTCTCAGTGCGACTCGCTGCTCATCGGCGACGAGTGCGGGGCCCACACCTTCCCCTACATCGACGTCCTGAACTCCAGTGCCCAGATGGAGCACGAGGCCACCACCTCGAAGATCAGCGAGGATCAGCTCTTCTATTTCCAGGCGCGGGGCATCGGCACCGAGGACGCCGTCAACATGATCGTGAACGGCTTCTGTAAGGAGGTCTTCAAGGAGCTCCCCATGGAGTTCGCGGTGGAGGCCCAGAAGCTGCTCGGTGTGAGCCTCGAGGGCAGCGTGGGCTAGTGCTCGGAGATCCGGTTCCGGCCCTCAGCGCTTCCG
The DNA here is from genome assembly GCA_022340585.1 of Acidobacteriota bacterium. Taxonomy (GTDB): domain Bacteria; phylum Acidobacteriota; class Vicinamibacteria; order Fen-336; family Fen-336; genus JAJDNS01. The sequence goes on along the minus strand of JAJDNS010000053.1, from coordinate 59,736 downwards.
ATCGGCGCCGTACCGGCGCCCGGCGTACTCCCGGTAGGACGGCAGGATGTCGCGGTGGCCGTTCATGACCACCCCGCAGATGCGCTCCGGCTTGAGCAGAGCGGCCGCCCGTTCGACCGTCTCCCGCGGGCTGTGCCGGGCTCGCACCACGAAGACGAAGCCGTCGATGTGGTCCTGGAAGACGACCGCGTCCGCCACCGGCATGAGGGGCGGGCAGTCGACCACCGTGTAGTCGAAGACGCGCTCGGCGGATTTCAGGAGCGCCACCATGCGCGGTGACGTGAGCACTTCGGGACGGCTCAGCGTTCCCTCCCCCGCCGACAGGACCCAGAAGCCGCCGGCCCCGGGACGCCGCACGGTCACCGTCGCTCCGGCCTGACCCTCGAGGTACTGCCGGAGGCCGACCTCGGGAACAGGTAGCCTCAGGGCCCGGTCGATCGCCGGGCGGCGCAGGTCGAGCTCGACCAGGAGCACGCGGTGCTGGCCGTCGACGGCGAGGGAGCGGGCCAGGCCCAGGGCAACGGTGGTCTTGCCTTCTCCCTGGGCGGCGGCCACCACACCGATGCGGCGGAGGCGTCGATCCCGCCCCAGCGCCCGCACGCGAGCCCCCAGGAGTCGGAACTGCTCACCGGGCAGGGAGCTCTCGTCCAGGACCGTCTCGGTGACGGGAGTCGGGGGAGCCGGGACGAGGTCCTCTTCTTCGAAGACCGGGAGCTCCTCGAAGACGGGAATGACCGACTCTTCGGTGCTGGCCGGAGCGCCCTTGACCAGGTGGAACTCCCGGCCGGACGCCTCGGTCTTGTCCCCTTCAGGATGCCGCGACATGGCTCACCCGATCGTAGAAGCCGAGGCGCTCCAGCTCACGACCCCGGGACCGTGTTGCCTGGCGGATACGCCCCCGCGCGGCCTCCTCGTCGAGCTCCAGCACCTCGGCGGCAAAGGTCAATCCCCAGCTGGCCACCGCCGCGATGGCGCGCACCGGGAGACTCTCGTCCTGGCCCATCGCCACCACGACCCGCCCCCGGTCGGTGACCTCGAAGACGCGCAGGTCCTCCTCGCGCAACGCCCCACGCTCCAGCGTGCGCCGCAGCGCGCGCTTCACCTCGTCCTCACCCGCCTCGGCCTCCGCCACCTGGGCGAGGGCCGACATGGCCCAGGCCAACAGGCTCGGGCTCACGCTGCGGCTCTGATCCGACCACACGATCCGACGCGAGGCCCCGTCCAGCACGAGGCGGGAGAGGAGATCGAGGGCATTCTCGTGCTGGAGGTCGACCTGGCGCCGGACGGTGTCCCGATCCTCCTGGCGGGTCAGGGGGTGCAGGAGCGAACTCTCGATCTTGCGCCGGCCCAGGCCCTTCTCGGTGATGGTCGTGGTGACGGTGAACTGCGGCGCGTTCTCGATCTCGGTGAGCACGATGAACGAGCGTCCGCTCTGCTCGACCTTCGTGAAGCGCCCGAAGCCGTTCGAGGAGCTTCCCGTCCGCAGCTCGGTCCGGCGAGGCACCGAGGCCGGATCCGCCGGCTGATCCAGGAGGGCGGCGAGGGCGGGCTCGTTCTCCGTCGGTTCCGAAGGCTCCGCGTCTGCCTCCTCGGAAGCCGTCTCCCCCTCGTTCTCGTCCCCGTGGTCGACGAGCGAGCGGATCCTGCCGACCAGCTCCTTCACCGGGAAGGGCTTGAGGAGAAAGGCAGTGGCGCCGGCACCGAGAACCGACTCGATGCGGGCCTCCGAGCGGATGGCCGAGACGACGAGAAACGGCACGTCCTCCAGGCCGGGGATGGCTCGCAGGGAGCGCAGGAGTCCTTCGCCGTCCATGTCCGGCATGAGCATGTCGCTGACGACGCAGTGCGGGCGGATGTCGGGAAGCGCCTCCAGCGCCGCGGCTCCGGTCGCGAACGCATGGACCTCGAACTCCGGAGCGTGCAGCGCGTGCTCGAGGAGGCGTCTGACCCTGGGGTCATCGTCAGCGATGACGATCCGACTGGTTCTCATGGGCTACCAGTGACCATACGACCGCTGCCTTTCGGGAGGGAATAGCAAATCATGGCAGGAGGGCACTCTGGTGTCAACGCTCGGGCCCCCGGTAGCCTACAATCTCCAGCAGCGAGGTGACCGGTGTTCATCGTGAAGTGGGAAGGGGGAGGACCCGAGGACAAGGCGGAGTGGGTGGAGGTCCTGCGCGAAGCTCTGTCCGGAGAGCTGGGCTCCTACCGCGTCCGTTTCTTCCAGGCCGAGGCAGGATGGCGCTTCGCCCTCGACCACCGGCCCGAGGAGAACCCTCGGGAAGACGCGGTCATGGCCAACAGCCCCGAGAGCGTGGCCTTCAACATCCGTCAGCTGCTCTCCGACCGCGGCAAGCCGATCGACCCGACCTGGACTCCCTGACGCAGCGTCCCGGGCTCAGCTCCGGGTCCTCTTGGCCAGACGCACGACGGAGCCGCCGGTGCGCGGGAACACGAACGCCAGGTGGTCGGTGAAGCACTTCATGTAGAAGAGCCCCCGGCCGCTCCCGCGGGAGAGGTTCGCGGCGGCGCAGGGATCCGGGACATCGGACGGGTCGAAGCCGGGCCCGCGATCCCGCACGTTGATCACCAGGGCCTCCGGGGTCAGGTGCAGCCCGATGCGACACGGCGCGCCGTCGGGGCTCCGCCCGTGCCGAAAGGCGTTCACCACGGCCTCGCGCAAGGCGACGCCGACGAAGGTGGCCTCGTCGCCCTCCAGGCCCCCGGCCCGCCCCATGGCGACCGCCAGGTCCTCGACGTGGTCCAGGGCGGCCTCGCCGCTGGGCCCCGCGTCGAGGACGAACCGGGCGGACCAGGTCCCCTTCCGCGGGTGGCGGCGGAAGCGACCGAGGCGGAGGGCCTCCGAGTCGATCTGGCTCATGGCAGGTACCACATGATATGTGACGACTGCCGTCGCCGGGAGTTCCATGGCAATCGGCGCTATACTCCCCGTTCCCCGGTGCCCACGAGGAGTCGACCGGGCGGGTGGAGGTGAGGTGGCGGGCTACAAGGTTCGACTCGGGGACGGCAGCGAGATCGGCCCGATGGACCTCTCGGCGCTGAAGACCTGGAAGCTTCAGGGCCTCATCGACGGCGACAGCCCGGTCATGCGTCCGGGCTCCCGCAAGTGGGTCCCCCTGGCCAGTCTCCCCGAGTTCAAAGGCGCAAAGCGTGGCGGACGCCCCTCCTCCCGGCCACGGAGGGGTGTCTCGAGACCGGAGAGCCCGAAGACCACCCCCGGGGGTGACGGTCCCACGGCCCTCGACCCCTGGCGCAGCCGGGTCACGGGCGGCCTGCTGGGGATCCTGGCCGTGGGGCTGGGCCTGCTGGCCTGGCGTCCCGACGTCGTTCTGCCGGCCTTCGACGGGGCGCCCTGGCTCCAGATCGCGCTGGGGGTGCTGGCGCTGGCCCTCGCTCTCCTGCCCGGCCGGCAGCTGGGGCGGCGGCTCGTGCGCGCCCTCCTGCTCCTCGCGGCCTTTGCCCTCTTCCCGCTGGCCGGGATCCTGGTGGCCCAGGGGGAGCGCGGCGCCGCGCTCCTCGCTCTGGCCTCGGCCTGGGTCCTCCTCTCGGGTCTCGTGGCCCTGCTCGCGCCCTCTCTCGGGTGGCTCGGCCTCGTCCTTGCCGCCCTCCCGGTGGTTGCCGGCGCCTTCGGCATGATGTACTTCGGTCGCGCCCCGGAGAGCGAAACGGCACAACTGGTGCGCTCGTGGAGCAGTCCCGAGCGGCGCTTCACCGACGACACGATCGGCCTGGCCCTGGATCTGCCAGACGGCTGGGTCGCCCTGCGCCCCGGGAACCCGCTCGTGACCGCCCCCGAAAGGGCGCTGGTCACGATCGCCCAGCCACGTCTCGGCGGGTACGGCTACGTGGTGGCGGAGCCCGCGCCCTGGGGAGTCGCCACCTCCGACCAGTACCTGGACTACCTGATGGCCCGGCGCCGGCTCGAGCAACCGTCGATCGAGGAGCAGGGGCGCTCCAACGCCATCCTCGGCAACCTCGCCGGGCGACGTCTGGACGCCGTCTGGACCCAGGCCGGAGACCGCCAGCGCGACCTCACCGTCGCCGGCCAGGACGGCTGGATGAGCTTCGCCCTCGTGGCCTGGATGCCGGAGGCCACCGCCTCCCGGCCGGCCGGTCTCACCCCGCTGGCCGGCGCCCTCAAGGCGCGGGGCCTCCTGGCTCCGCGCCTGAGCGCAGCGGTGCAGGCGGCGGTGGAGCAGGTGCCTCACCTGAGCCCTCCCGTCGCCGAGCTGCTGATGGCCCAGACCGAGGCGCGCCTCCTCGAGCCCGATCAGGCCTTCCGCCGCTCGGTGGTGGCGCTGGCCGAGCTGGTGCCGTCGCTGTCGGCCGCCGAGTCCCGGGAGCTCTCGGCATTGACCCGGGCGACCTATCAGGGCGTGCCGCGCCGGAGCCGCGGCCGCCTGGCTCGCTACATCGAGCAGGTGCGTCGCAGCGCCACGACGGATCCCTCCCTCGACCGGGAGATGGCCGAGCTCATGAAGGCCGGCGAGCTCGGCCTCACGCCGGATCAGCTCCAGCGGCTGCAGGAGTTCTACGAGCGCGCCGTTCGCCAGGTCTCGCCCTCGGCCTGAGGGGCCGGCTCCTTCCCCTCGATCTCGGCCGCGGTCAGGCGCCGGAAACCCTGATAGACCGACTGGAGGCTAATTCCTTGCGGCCGTATACGTTAGAAACATTGACTTTTTCGTATTGATTGACTATTCTCGGGTTGAGGTCAACGCCGGAGGGGTCGTCACTCACCCTCCTCCACCACCAGGAAGGCAGACGGAGCGATGCTCGAGATCAGAAACCTCCACGCCCGGGCCGGGGACAGGGAGGTCCTGCGCGGCCTCGACCTGACCGTCCAGGCCGGAGAGGTCCACGCCATCATGGGTCCCAATGGATCCGGGAAGAGCACGCTCTCCCACGTGCTTGCGGGTCGGCCAGGCTACGAGGTCACCGACGGCACGGTTCTCTACAGGGGCCGGGACCTGCTCGCCATGTCGCCGGAGGAGCGCGCCCGCGAAGGCGTCTTCCTCGCCTTTCAGTACCCGGTGGAGATTCCGGGAGTCAGCAACATCTACTTCCTCAAGGCTGCGCTCAACGCCATCCGGAGCCACCGCGGGGAGGAGGAGCTCGACGCCGTCGAGTTCCTCGGCCTCGTCAAGGAGCGGGCGAAGATCGTCGAGATGGACGACGAGCTGGTGAAGCGGCCGGTGAACGAAGGCTTCTCGGGCGGCGAGAAGAAGCGCAACGAGATCTTCCAGATGGCGATCCTCGAGCCGAGCCTCGCCATCCTCGACGAGACCGACTCCGGCCTCGACATCGACGCCCTGCGGGTGGTGGCGGCAGGTGTCAACCGCCTTCGTCGCCCGGAGAGGGCCATGATCGTGGTCACGCACTACCAACGCCTGCTCGACCACATCGTTCCCGACTTCGTCCACGTGCTGGTGGACGGGCGCATCGTGCGGTCGGGCGGCAAGGAGATGGCTCACGAGCTCGAGGAGAAGGGGTACTCCTGGCTCGAGAAGGAGCCGGCGGCCCCCGGAGCCCAGCCGTGACCGCAGTTGTCGAAGAGAAGGAGGCCTACCGGCAGAGCTTCGAGCGTTTCGTCGGGGCGAGCGTGGCCGAGCCCGACTGGCAACGCGAGCGCCGGGCCGCCGCCTTCGCTCGCTTCGTCGAGAAGGGCCTCCCCGGCCCCCGGGACGAGGCCTGGCGCCAGACACCGATCGCCCCGATCACCCGCACACTCTGGGAGCCGGTCGAGCCCCCCGCGGCCGTGCCGGACGATGTGGCCCCGCCCCTGTCTGGATCGGGACAGGTCGTGCTCGTGGACGGTCGCTACTCGCCGGAGCTGTCGAGCCTCGATCCCGACGACCCCGCGGTGGAGGTCCACAGCCTGCGCGAGCTTCTGGGCTCCCGACCCGAGCGCCTCGAGCCACTCCTGGGCGAGGTCCAGGGGGTGCACGCGAGCGTCTTCGCCGATCTGAACGCTGCCTTTGCGGCCGACGGGGTGGTCGTCTTCCTCACCCCCGGGACCATCCTGGAGGAGCCGCTGCACCTGGCCCACGTCGCCACCGGGACCGGCTCGGCGCCGGTCTCCTACTCCCGTGTGCTCGTGGTGGCCGGTCGGGGCAGCGAGGGCCGGATCCTGGAGACCTTCGCCGGTCCCGAGGGCCCCGCCTACCTCGTCAACGCGGTGACCGAGGTGGCGGTGGAAGACAACGCCTTCGTGGATCACTACAAGCTGCAGCAGGAAGGCGAGCAGGGGTTTCACGTCGCCACCCTGGCCGCGCGGCTCGGCCGGGACGCCCGCTTCGCCGACCACTCCTTCACCTTCGGGGCCGCGATCAGCCGCAACGACATCGACGTGCGTTTCGCGGCGGAGGGGGGTGAGTGTGTCCTGGACGGCCTGTTCCTGGTCGACGGGACCCGCCTCGCTGACACGCACTCGCGAGTCGATCATGCCCGGCCACACTGCTCGAGCCGTGAGCTCTACAAGGGCGTCCTGAGCGAGAGGGCTCGCGGCGTCTTCAACGGGCTCGTGCTGGTGCGGCCCGGGGCCCAGCGGACCGATGCCGAGCAGATGAACCGGAACCTGCTGCTCTCGCCGGAGGCCCTCGTCCACTCCGTGCCCCAGCTCGAGATCCTCGCCGACGACGTCAAGTGCCGCCACGGCTCGACCACCGGCCAGCTCGACCCCAGAGCGCTCTTCTACCTGCGCTCCCGCGGCATCGGGGAGGACGAGGCGCGGGGCCTGCTCACGTGGGCCTTCGCCAGCGACCTCGTCCACGATCTCCCGGTGCCGTCGCTGCGCCGGGCCGTGCAGCGACACCTGCAGACGCGCCTGAAGGGGGCGGCCCTGGTCGAGGAGGCGATCGCATGAACGCTTCAGCCAGTCCCGCTCCGGCCCCCGCGGCCCTGGACGTGGAGGCCGTGCGACGGCAGTTCCCGGGGTTGCGGACCAGGGTCCACGACAAGCCTCTCGTCTACCTCGACAGCGCCGCCAGCGCCCAGAAGCCGCAGGCGGTGATCGACGCCGAGCGCGAGGTCTACGAGCGCTACTACTCGAACATCCACCGGGGTGTGCACAAGCTGTCGGTGATGGCCACCGACGCCTACGAGAAGGCGCGGGCCCGGGTGCAGCGCTTCCTCGGGGCCCCCGAGGTGCGGGAGATCATCCTCCTGCGTGGGGCCACCGAGGCCATCAACCTCGTGGCCCAGACCTACGGCCGGAAGCACGTGGCCGCCGGGGACGAGGTTCTCATCACCGGCCTCGAGCACCACTCCAACATCGTCCCCTGGCAGATGCTGTGCGAGGAGAAGGGCGCGGTCCTGCGGGTGGCCCCCATCGACGACGCGGGCGTGGTGGACATGGGGGCCTTCGAGCGCCTGCTCGGCCCGAAGACGCGGATCGTCTCCCTCTCGCATGTCTCCAACGCCCTCGGGACCGTCAACCCCGTGAAGCGGATGACGGAGCTGGCCCACGCCGCCGGCGCGGTGGTGATGATCGACGGGGCCCAGGCCGTGCCCCACACCCCGGTGGACGTGCGGAAGATCGGCTGCGACTTCTACGCCTTCTCCGGCCACAAGGTGTACGGCCCCTCCGGTGTCGGCGCGCTCTACGGGCGGGCCGAAGTGCTCGAGGCCATGCCACCCTGGCAGGGCGGCGGAGACATGATCACCACCGTCACCTTCGAGAAGTCGACCTGGGCGGAGATCCCGGCCAAGTTCGAGGCGGGAACGCCCAACATCGCCGGGGCCATCGCCCTGGGAGCGGCGCTCGAGTGGCTGGAGGATGTGGGTCTCGAGGCCGTCGCGGCTCACGAGGACGAGATGCTGCGCTACGGCACCGACCTCCTCTCCGCCATCCCCGGGCTCAGGCTGATCGGCACGGCCCCCCGGAAGGCGGGGATCCTGTCGTTCGTCCTCGACGACATCCACCCCCACGACATCGGGACGATCCTCGACTACGAGGGCGTGGCGATCCGTACCGGGCACCACTGCGCCCAGCCGGTCATGGACCGCTACGGCGTTCCGGCCACCGCGCGCGCCTCCCTCGCCTGCTTCAACAACCGGGAGGACCTCGACGTGCTCGCCCGGGGAATCCGCAAGGTCCAGGAGATGTTCAAGTGACGACGAAAGACCGGGAGCGGGGAGGGAGCCGCTGAAATGGAAGATCTCCGCGAGCTCTACCAGGAGGTCATCCTCGACCACTCGAAGCGTCCCCGCCACTTCAGCGAGATGCCCGGGGCCAGTCACCAGGCGGACGGGCACAACCCACTGTGTGGCGATCGGATCACCGTGTACCTGAAGGTGGAGGGAGACGTCATCGAGGACGTCAGCTTCCAGGGGGCGGGCTGCTCGATCTCGACGGCCTCGGCCTCGATGATGACCGACGCCCTCCGGGGCAAGACCGTCGACGAGGCGAAGGACCTCTTCGACCGGTTCCACCGCCTCGTCACGTCCGACCCGAGCCACGCCGCGGAGAACGCCCCCGCCGGCTCCGAGCTGGGCAAGCTCGCGGTCTTCTCCGGAGTGTGCGAGTTCCCGATGAGAGTCAAGTGCGCCTCGTTGTCCTGGCACACCATGAAGGCAGCGCTCGAGGGCGAGGCCGGGGCGAGCACGGAGTAGCCCGGCATGGTTGCCCGCGAGCCCCGGACCCTTTCCCGCGACGTCGAGGTGGCGGCGATCCCCTACGGCGATCGTCTCACCCTGACCATGGGGACGACGGTCTACGTGACCCAGGCCCTCGGCGGATCGTACACCGCCATGACCGACCACGGCTATCTGGTCCGGATCGAGGGCACCGACGCCGACGCCATCGGCGAGCAGCCGACGAAGCCGATGACCGCCGAGGACGTGGCCGGGCGCAGCACCGAGGAGGTGGCCTGGGAGCAGCTCAAGACCGTCTTCGACCCGGAGATCCCGGTGAACATCGTGGACCTGGGGCTCGTGTACAGGTGCGCGGTCGAGGCCCTCGAGGACGGGAAGGAGAAGGTCAACGTCGCGTTCACCCTGACCGCGCCGGGGTGCGGGATGGGCGACTTCCTGCGGGAGGACGTCCGCCAGAAGCTGCTGTCCATCCCCTCCGTCGCCGAGGCCGAGGTCGAGGTCGTCCTCGACCCACCCTGGGACCAGAGCATGATGTCCGACGGGGCGCGGCTCCAGCTGGGGCTGATGTAGAGATGAAGCTGAGCTCACAGGAGGAGTACGGCCTGCGCTGTCTGCTGCAGATCGCCCGCGTCGGCGACGGGGCGAGCCTCACGATCGCGGAGGTGAGCGACCGCGAGGGGATCTCCGCGCCCAACGTGGCCAAGATCATGCGGCTGCTCCGGCGGGCGGAGCTCGTGCGCTCCACCCGGGGCAAGGCCGGGGGCTACAGCCTGGCGCGGCCGGCCTCCGAGGTACGGGTGCTCGACGTGGTGAATGCCCTCGGGGGGAAGCTGTTCGACGCCAGCTTCTGCGATCGGCACGCCGGACTCGAGAGCTCCTGCCTCAATACCTCCGACTGCTCGATTCGTCCGGTCCTTCGACACCTTCAGGCCGCGGTGGATGCCGCTCTCGGGGAGCTCACCCTGCAGAGCCTCCTCGCCAGCGAGCACGACGTGGCCGGCTCCATCCATCCCCGTGCGGTGCCTCTCCCCGTCACCCGACGGCTCTCGTAGCCCGGTCCCCCCGTGGGAATATTTCGGACCCACTGGCCGTTGTGAATTGAGGACTCGAAAACGGAGCCGAACATGAAGCTGCGACTGCTGTTTCTCGCCGTGGGCCTGGGACTCGGCGCCCTCTCACTCCTGGCCGACCCGAATTCGGGGGCGGAACCCGTGGAGGCGCCGCCCGAGCAGACCGCCCGCGCCACCTTCGCCGGGGGGTGCTTCTGGTGCATGGAGGCGCCCTTCGACGAGGTCCCCGGGGTGATCTCGACGACCTCGGGCTACGCTGGCGGAAGCGTGAAGAACCCGAGCTACCAGCAGGTGTCGTCCGGGGTGACCGGGCACGCCGAGGCCATCCAGGTCGTCTACGACCCCGGGAAGGTCACGTACGAGCAGCTTCTCGAGGTGTTCTGGCGCAACGTCGACCCCCTCGACGGGGGAGGACAGTTCTGCGACCGGGGAAGCCAGTACCGGACGGGCATCTTCTACGAGGGGACGGAGCAAAAGGCCGCCGCCGAGGCCTCGAAGCAGCGCCTCGAGGAATCAGGTTTGCTGCCCGGGAAGGTCGTCACCCAGATCACGCCCCTCGACGCGTTCTATCCGGCCGAGGAGTACCACCAGAACTTCTACAAGAAGAACTTCCTACGCTACCACTCGTACCGCACCGGCTGTGGTCGCGACCGCCGGCTGAAGGAGCTCTGGGGCCGATAGCGCCGAGAACGCAGCTGGACCCCGCCTCGTCCCCCGGGACCGAATAGAATCGAGCCCACCATGAAGGATATCCGTCTCGCCCTGGTGGGCTTCGGCAACGTGGGGCGCTGCTTCGCGCAGGAGCTGCGGGGCTCGTACGCCCGAGCCCTTCGCGCGGCCGGCGTGAAGGTGCGGGTCACCGGAATCGCCACTGCGCGGCACGGCCTCGCCATCGATCCGAACGGGCTCGCCCTCTACCGGGCGCGGCGCCTCGTCGAGTCCGGCCGATCTCTCGAGGGTCTCGGCCGCGGTCGGCAGCCGGGCAGCGTGCGCCAGCTCATTGCCCGGGTGCCAGCCGACGTGCTGGTCGAGATCAGCACCCTCGACCCCCGGCACGGCGAGCCTGCGATCTCCCACGTGCGCCAGGCCCTCAACCGCGGCCTGCACGTCGTCACCGCGAACAAGGGGCCGGTCGCGTTCGCCCGCGGAGCCCTCGTGGCCCTGGCCCGGAGGAAGGGCCGGTTCTTCCTGCACGAGAGCGCGGTCATGGACGGGACGCCGGTGTTCAACCTGGTCGAGCGCTGTCTCGCCGGTTGCCAGGTGATCGGGTTCCGGGGAACGCTCAACAGCACCACCAACCTCATCCTCTCCCGGATGGAGGAGGGGCTGAGCGCCGACGCGGCGCTGGCCGAGGCCCAGGCCCTCGGCATCGCCGAGGCGGATCCCCGGAACGATGTGGACGGCTGGGACGCCGCGGTCAAGGGGTGCGCCCTCGCCGCCGCTCTCATGGGGGCGACGGTGGCGCCCCGCGCCGTGAGCCGTCGAGGCATGGGGAGGCTGACCGCCGGAGAGGTGCGTCGCGCCCTCCGCGAGGGCGCGCGGGTCAGGCTCGTCGTCCGCGGCGAGCGCAGGGGGGGGATGGTGCGGGTGAGAGTCCGTCCCGAACGTGTGCCGCTGGGCGATCCGCTGGTCGGCGCTGGCGCCGACAACGTCCTCATGGTCGAGACCGATCTCATGGGCGAGATCGGCATCGTGGAGCGCGGGTCGACCGTCGACCAGACCGCCTACGGCCTCCTCTCCGACCTCCTGCGGATCGTCCGAGAGCCCTGAGACATGCGAGCAATCGCGCCGATCGTCACCCTCGCGGTCACGGCCCTCACCGCGGCGACGGCGGCGGAGAGCCCGGGACCTGCGACCCATTCCCGCCCGGAGCTGCTGGTGTTCGCGGCGGCCAGCCTCACCGACGCCCTGGGTGAGATCGGAGCCGGCTTCGAGGCGCGCACCGGAGTGCGAGTCCTCTTCAGCTTCGCGGGGTCCAACGCCCTCGCCCGCCAGATCCGGGCCGGGGCGCCGGCCGACGTCTTCGTCTCCGCCAACATCGCCCGGATGGACGAGCTCGAGCAGGTGGGCCTGGTCCGGTCGGCCGACCGGCTGAGCCTGCTGTCGAACCGCCTCGTCGTCGTCGTGGGCGCCGCCTCGGACCTCGTCGTGACGCAACCCCGGGACCTGGAGCGCGCGCGTCGCCTCGCCCTCGGAGACCCCGAAGCGGTCCCCGCCGGCATATACGCCCGCCAGTGGCTCGAGGGCCGCGGGCTGTGGGAGCGCCTGCGCGACCGCGTGGTTCCCACCCTCGACGTGCGGGCGGCCCTGGCCGCGGTGGAGTCAGGGGCGGCCGAGGCGGGGATTGTCTATCGCAGCGACGTGGCCATCGCCCAGCGCGCTCGTGTTGCCTTCGAGGTCCCCGCCGAACAGGCCCCGCGCATCGTCTATCCGGCCGCCGTGATCGCCTCCTCGAGATCCTCCTCGGCGCTCCCCTTCCTCGAATACCTGCAATCCCCGGACGCGCGGGCCGTCTTCACCCGGCTCGGCTTCGAGCCCCTCGACGGACGGTAGCGATCTTGGGCGCGGAGGAGCTGCGGATCGTCGTCTTCACCGTCGAGATGGCGGCCCTCGCCACCGCCGTCATTCTCATTCCCGGGGTGGCGGCAGCATTCCTCCTCGCGCGCTACCAGGGACCGGGAAAGGGCGCCCTCGACACCTTCCTCTCGTTGCCCCTCGTCCTTCCGCCGACGGTGGTCGGCTTTCTTCTCCTCGAGCTTCTCGCCCGGAACCGTCCGTTCGGCGTCTGGCTGGCGGAGCGGGGCATCGAGATCGTCTTCACCTGGAAGGCGGTCGTGCTCGCCACCGCGGTCATGGCGTTCCCGCTTCTCGTCCGCTCGGCCCGGACCGCGTTCGAGGAGGTCGACCCCCGCCTCGTCGGACTGGCCCGCACCCTCGGAGCGGGACCGGTCGCCGCCTTCTTCCGCATCACCCTTCCCCTCGCCCGGCGCGGCGTTCTGGCCGGAACCGTCCTGGCGTTCTCGCGGGCCCTCGGCGAGTTCGGGGCGACGATCATGGTCGCGGGGAACATCCCCGGCCGCACCCAGACCCTGGCCCTCGCCATCTTTCACGACGTGCAGATCGGCCGAGACGATCGAGCGTTGGGTCTCGCCGCGGTGACGGTGGGCCTGTCCTTCGTGGCCCTCTGGACGACGGAGTGGATCGTCCGCCGCCGGGTGCGCGGGGACGAGACATGAGCACGCGCGCCCTCGACGTCGACCTCGCCATCGACCTGCCCGGGTTCACCCTGCGAGTGAAGACGCAGCTCCCGGGCGGTGTGACTGCGGTCATGGGACCCTCCGGAGCCGGCAAGACGTCCCTCCTCGAGGCCATCGCGGGCCTGCGGCGCCGGGCTCGCGGACGGGTGGTGGTCGGGCCCGACGTCCTGCTCGACAGCGCGGGCGGAGTCGCACTGCCTCCCGAGCGACGGCGGGTGGGCTACGTGCCGCAGGATGCCGGTCTGTTCCCCCACCTCTCGGTGGTCGAGAACGTGCGCTTCGGATCGCGGTCGGACGCCGAAGCCGTGGAGGCCGCGATCGACACCCTGGAGATCCGTCCGCTTCTGTCCCGGAGCCCCCGGCTACTCTCGGGAGGCGAGAGGCAGCGGGTGGCCCTGGCCCGCGCCCTCGCCATCCGTCCCCGGCTCCTTCTGCTGGACGAGCCGCTGGCCGCGCTCGATCCCGGGTTGCGCGAGCGGATCCTGCCCTGGCTCCTGCGAGTCCGCGACGAGTGGACGCTGCCGTGTCTCTACGTCACCCACAACGTGGGCGAGGCCCTGGCCGTGGCCTCCCACCTGGTCGTGCTCCACGGCGGCCGAGTGGAGGCGGAAGGCGAGCCGCGCGCGCTGCTCTCGTCCCCCGCGGTCGTGGGGGAGGCCGAAGCCGGCATCGAGAACCTCCTGCCCGGACACGTGGTCACCCACGACACCGCCGGCGGCATCACCCGCGTCCGGACCAACGCGGGCTTCGATGTCTCCATCACCCTGGCCGCGGATCGAGGGGTGGGGGCGGCGGTCACACTCGCCGTCCGCTCGGAGGACATCCTCGTCTGCAGGGCGCCGGTCGAAGGGCTCTCCGCCCGAAACGTCTACCCGGCCCGGATCGTCGCCCTCGAGCGCACCGGTCCCGACGTCGTCCTCCGCGGCGCCCTCGGGAACGGCGGCGGTGAGCTGATGGCCCGCGTCACTCCCGCCGCCGTGGCTGCCCTCGATCTTGCGCCGGGCCGCGATGTGTGGCTCGCGGTGAAGAGCCACTCGATTCGAATCGTCTGACGCAGCCAGCCGCGCGCCTGAAAGCATGCCCTGAGCACCCGGTAAGGTTGGGCGACGACCTGAATCCCCGAGAAACGCAGGAGCAGACGATCGTCACACACGAAGAACCGAACTGGCTGGCGGCCTTCGCCAGCGACACGATCCCGCCATGGCGATCTGGTCCCTGGCCGGATTGCGGAGCCCTACTCGGCCGCCATGTCCTTGATCGCCTGGGGGACCTCGAACGTTCCCCCCGGGATGTCGTCGACGTTGATCCGCAGGCTGGTGTACTCGATGATGATCGGCATCGGCCCCTCCTGTTCGATGAAGTGGGGAATCGTCACTCCATCGACCTCCCGGAAGTCGCTGAGCTTGGCCACGACGGTCGCTCCCATCTGCGGCACCGGGACCTCCTGCTGGAGAAGCAGCCCCGTCTCCACGTCGAAGTAGGCGGTCACGGTCTCACCGCCCGGAGAGGTCAGGGCGACCTTGTAGCAGGCCGCCTCGCCGATGGTCTCCTCGCCGACGGTCTCGGCGGCCTCCCAGAGGTCCTTCCAGTTGGCGAAGGCGTCGAGGCGTGTCTTCTGCAGGGCCATCGTCTTCTCGATGCCGTCGAGGAGCCGGAAGCCCATCTGGGGGTTGTTCTGCCAGGCGATGTCGCCGTTGACCCCGTCCTCCCAGTCGGCGCCGCCCATGGCCGCCAGGCTGATCCGGGTGTAGCTCTTGTCGGGGGCCTCGATCCAGGTCTTGCCCGTCGTCTCGACGCCCATGGTCGGCATTGAGAACGTGTACTCCGCCGCGACGTTCTTGACCTTGTCGAGAGCATCTCCCCCGACCGCCGCGGTGTACTTCGCGAAGATCTCCTCGGCCGGCGGCAGGTCGCCGCCCGTGGCCGGGACGGCGAGGGTGAGGCCGAGGCCGAGGAGCAGACCGGCACGGGAATGACCGGGGGTGGGCTTCAGTCGAATCATCACAGATCCTCCAGGCGAAGCGACGCCGTCAGCGCCGACGGTCTACTTGGCGGCCATGTCCTTGATCCCCGGGGGGACGTCGAAGGTGCCCTCCGGGATGTCGTTGACGTTGTACCGCACGACGGTGTACTCGACGGTGAAGGGCATCGGCCCCTCCTGCTCGATCAGGTGAGCGGTCTTCACCCCGTCGACCTCGCGGTAGTCGCTGAACTTCGTCACGATGCTCGTGCCCATCTGGGGAATGGCGAGCTCCTCCTGGGCGAGGAGGCCGGTGTCCTTGTCGAACCAGGCGGTCAGGGGCTCACCGTCAGACGGCGTCAGGACGACCTTGTAGCAGGCCGCCTCTCCCAGTGTCTCCTCGGCCACGGTCTCCGCCTTCTCCCAGAGCCCCTTCCACCCGGAGAAGGGATCGAGCCATCCACCCCGGACCGCCATCCGTCTCTCGTTGCCGTCGAGGAGACGCAGGCCCATCTGGGGGTTGTTCTGCCAGGCGGTGTCGCCGTTGACCCCGGACTCGAAGTCGGGGCTTCCCATCGCCGCCAGGCTGATCATCGAGTACGTCTTGTCGGGGACCTCCAGGTAGGCCTCCCCGTTCGTCTCGACGCCCATGGTGGGCATGGAGAACGTGAACTCCGCCGCCATGTTCTTCACCTTGCCCAGCGCGTCTCCGCCGATGGCGGCGGCATGCTTCGCGAACAGGTCCTCCGCCGCGGGCAGATCGCCGGCGCCGGCCGGGGCCGCGAGCAGGAGGCAGAGGCCGCCGGTGAGGAGCAGGCCGGCCGGAAGGATACGGCAGGTAGGCTTCAGTCGAACCATCGTGAGTCCTCCAGTCGCGGAACGATATCAGGGATTCCCGGTAGTGTGTCGGCTCGGGGATGCTACGACGCCGGCCTCCACGTGGCCCAGAAGGCCTCGTCCTTCCTGCGGATCTCCTCGACCAGCGCCTCGGGCTCGGGGGCGCGGTCGTGGTCACCCACAAGCTCCATCCAGCGCTCGAGGGCGACACCCAGCTCCTTCTTCACCCGCTGGTGCTCGGGGTCGGTGGAGTCCGCGAGGTTGTGGATCTCCCACGGGTCGGTCTCCAGGTCGTAGAGCTCCTCGTCGGGTCGGCGAGGGGCCATGAGCGCCTCCTGGGCCGGGGTGAGCTGGCCCGCAGCGTGGAGCTCCTTCATCAGCCCGAGGACCGGGTACATCGTCTCCTTGTACAGGTTGGGCGCGGTGAAGGGCACGTGCGGCATGAGGTTTCGGATGTACCGGTAGCGACGGGAGCGCACCGACCGGACGCGCATGACGGTGGCGTCGCACCGGTCCCGCGAGGCGAAGATGTACTCGTTCTCCCTCGCATCCGGGCCCAGGAAGGTGTGGCCCTGCATCTTCTCGGGGCGCTCGATCCCCGCCGCCCAGAGCGTGGTGGCGGTCAGGTCCAGGGCGCTGATCAGCCGGTCGTCGACCCGGCCCGGGGCGATCTGCTCCGGAGCGGGAAAGCCCCGGGGCCAGCGGATCAGCATGGGGATGTGCAGGCCGGAATCGTAGGGCCACTGCTTGCCCCGCAGCATCGTCCGGCCGTGGTCCCCGATGAAGACCACGATCGTGCTGTCGGCCAGGCCGTCGGCCTCCAGGCGATCGAGGAGGACGCCCACCTCCCCGTCCATCTCCTGGATCGAGTCGAGGTAGGTCGCCCAGTCGCGTCGGGTGACCTCGTGGTCGGGGTAGTAGGGGGGGATCTGCACCTTCGCCGGGTCGGCGGGCCGGGCGATGCGGGAGGCGATGTCCGGGCGTCGCCCCATGCGGTGGGTCGTGTTGTAGCTGATCTGGGCATAGAAGGGCTGGTGGGTGGCGAGGTCGGCCCAGCGCGAGGAGTCCCACTTCCGGCCGGCAACGCTGAAGTTGAAGTCGTCCTTGCCGCTGCCCCCGATCCCGCTCTCCTGGTCCTTCAGGTTGACGCTGTAGTACCCGGCGTCGCGCAGCCAGTGTGTCAGCAGCCTCACGCCCTCGGGGAGCGGGTTCTCGTCGCCCGGGTCGCGGTGGGACCGATGGTTCTGGGCGTCGATCGCGAGGGCGTGCATCCCGGTCATGAAGGCGGACCGGCTCACCGAGCACACGGGGGCCACGGTGTAGGCCCTCGTGTAGCGGACGCCCTCCGAGGCCAGGCGATCCAGGTTCGGGGTGTACGCCTCGGGGTGGCCGTAGCTGCCGAGCTCGGGACCGAGGTCCTCGGCGATGAGCCAGATGATGTTCGGTCGGCGTTGAGGCTCCACGCCTGCCGGCCCCTCCGTCACGCACGCGGTGGGGGCCGTCGCGGCCAGGCCGACGAGGGCGGCTGCGGCAAGCGACGTGGGAGTTCTCATCGTGCCTCCGAGGACCGAACCGGCCTGCGGCCGGATGCCTTGGCAGACTCGGCCGATCGGTTGAGACCCGGGGGAAACCCGGGGGGACAACGCGAGGCTAGCAGCCTCGCGTCGAGAAGCGCAAGCGTGGCCCGGCGAACCTCGCCCCGGCGCTCCCGGGGGTCGCCCGGTCGGAGATCCCGCTCCTCGAGAACCCGAGTCTGGACCCTGTCCGGGCTCGGGGTCGGCGAGACGCTCCGTCGGAGGCCCAGCGGCCGCGCCCGCTCGGGGTGGAGACCACTCCGCCGCGGACGCGACCGCTTTCCGACGACTCGTCCGTCCTTCTCTCGCTACCCGATCCTGACGGTGGTGGCGAGGAGGACCTTGCCCGGCTCCCGCCAGCCTTCGACGTAGGCGTGCTGGCCCACCTGGATCGACCCCGGATCGAGCGGACTGCCATCGGCCCTCACGAACCTGGTCTGGTTGTTCGTGGTGACCTTGACGTTGTCGACGTAGAAGGTGGGGCACGAGCTGGTATTGGGGTTGGCGTGGACGTCACCGATCGAGGCCGTGCCGCACGACCCGGTGCCGGTGTTGGGGTTCGCGTGAATGTCGGCGCCGGACCCGAGCACGGCGGTGACCCGGCCGTCGAGAACGACCCACTCGCTCTGCCCGTTGGACCGAGCCTGGATCTCCTGGGCGACGAGAACACCGTCACCCCTCAGGGTGCCCCAGACCTTGATCTTCTCGCCTACCCTGATGTGCTCCAGCTCGGTGCGGCGGTCGCCGCGCCAGACCTTGCTGACCTGGCTCGCATCGACCAGGTGGCCGTCAACGACGAGCTGGGTCCCGGATTTCGACTCGAGGTACCCGGTGATCTTCGTTCTCTTCGTGGGAGTGGTGTGGGCCGGCGTCGTGATCTCGATGCTCGAGCCATTGACCAGGCACTCGAGGCTCAGGACCTGTCCGTCGACCAGGCCCGAGATCGTGAGGCGAGCGCTGATGCCCGGGCCCTCGAAGATCAGGGTGACGGTTCCCGCGGGGACCTGGGTGAGGATGAACTGCCCCTCCTCGTCGACGTTGGTGGAGAGCGACGTGCCCTCGACGGTGACGGTCAGGCCACTGCCGCGGGACAGAGCGGTGACCTCGCCGCTCGGTGCGGCGAAGCCGCCGCCCAGAACGGTTCCCTGGACCACCGAGGCCCCGAGGGCCCCGGACGCCTCGTCGGGTCCGGTCACGGAGCTGGATCCTCCACAGCCGGCCGCGACCAGCGCGACGGTCAGAACTGCCAGTGAAAGCGATGAGAAGCGTGTGCGACGCATGAGGTTGGCCTCCTTCCAGGGGGCCCGGAGTCATTCGCCGGCGCCAGGCCCGTACCTTTCAATTCCTGGCGGCTCGGCTGGCCCTGAGGGATCCAGGCCCCGTGGCTCTGCGTCCCCGAGTTGCCTCGGGTTTGCTCTGAGCAGGAGGTCGTCTCGGGTCGATGCCCGATTGGCCCCAGACTAGGCGAGCGCTGGTGGGGCCTTCCGTGAGGCGCGTCACGCTCCCCGGGGGAGTGTGATCATGCGCGCTCACCACCTGAACGGAAGACGGGTAGCGGCCTACTCTGGAGAACGCGAGAGGCCCTTCTCGACGCTGTTCAGCGTCCAGTCGTAATCCGTCTTGCGCAGCCGAAACGTCCCGGAGAGGAGCAGCTCCTGCTCCGGGCCCTCCGACCAGTAGCGGGCGAGGAATCGGCCGAGGGACTCGTTTGTGCCTCCGAAGTCTTCCATGTACCAGGTGAGGATGGGGCTCGCCCAGACCGTCCTCTCCGCCACGTCCACGCGGTTCTTGAGCGGAGAGTGTCGCAGGAACGTCCGGGCCTGCTCTTCGAGCTGCTCCTCGAGCCGTCTCCCGGTGTAGGCCTCGCTCCGCAGGGGCGGGCAGCCGAGGGCCGCACAGACCAGGGCGAAGTGAATCCTCGGCTCGTCGAACTGCTTGCGGATGGTCAGGTGCTCGACCTCGTCCAGGGACAGTGTCCGGCCGGCGGCGCGCACCATCCTCTCGGACCACGGACCCTTGAGCGGTAGCACGCCCAGCGTCTTGTTGATCTTCCGGATCGACTCACGCTCCTCGTGGGCATTGACCTGCTCGATGGTCCAGGCGTTGTAGGCGTTGATCCAGAAGGCGAGGCGCTCGAGCTCGGAGAGGCCTTCCAGGCGCGCCGAGGCCAGAGCCTCGAGATAGGCGCGGAACTCCGGCGAGCGAGCGAAGGCATCGTAGTCGACGAGGCCGTCGGTCACATGGCGTCGCAGGAGCTCGTCGAAGGGCGAGTGGTCGAAGCCCGGAGAGGCCGCCACGGCCACGGCGAGGACGGACGCGACGATTGCGGAGGCGGGCATGGTTCGCTCCTCCATTGTGGCAGAAGGCCACCGGCGATCCGGCCCCGGCGCCCGCTGAACGATGTCCGGCAACCTGCTAGACTCTGCGGTCGTGCTGAGAGTCCTGGTGATCGGTCCGGAAAGCCTCTCCGGTGAGCTCGGCCCCACCGTTCTCGGCCGACCGGACATCGACCGCCTGCACCTGGCCGACGCGTCCCAGGCCGTCCAGACCGCCGAGCAGGCCCGGCCCAACATGGTGATCCTCGACCTGCCCCGCAACGATGCGGTCGGGGTGGTGCGGCGCCTGCGCGACAACCCCGTCACGCGGCCGGCGGCCATCGTGTGGCTGAATCGCTCCGACCCCCCGGACGTCGAGAGCGAGCTCGTCTCGGGGGGGGTGAACGCCGTGGTTCCCGTCCCCGTCGACCCCCTGCTGTGGGACCGGCGTCTCGAGGAGCTGCTGAGCGTGCCGCCCCGCCGCATCAGCCGGATCCAGGTCCGTCTCCGCGACTGGTCCCACTTCATGAAGGGAACGGACGAGGCCGACGGGACGATCCTCAACATCGGCGCGCGGGGCGTGCTCCTCGAGACCTCACGGTCCCTCGAGCTGGGGGGCAAGATCGGGATGACCTTCCGACTTCCCGGGGAGTCCACGGACCTCGCGTCGGTCGGCCAGGTGGTGCGCATCGCCGAGGGCGAGCAGGGGCTCCGCCGGGTGGGGGTCGAGTTCCTCATCTTTCGCGGCGACGCCCGCGACCACATCGTCTCTTTCGTGGAGGACAACTCCGAGCCGGACCGTCCCGGGGCGACGACGCCGGAGCTTCCGCTCACCGTGAGACCGTTCGAGGAGGCGCGGGAGTGGGAGGAGGAGCTGAGGGCCAGCGAGCTCCGCAAGGCCCTCATCCTCGACTCCGCGAGCGACTGCATCCTCACCGTGGACCACGAAGGGCGGATCCTCGAGTTCAACACCGCCGCCCGACGGACCTTCGGCTACAGCCGCTCCGAGGTCCTCGGCCGGGTGGCGACGGAGGTCGTCGTCCCCCCGGCCCTGCGCGACGAGCTCCGCCGTCGCCTGCGCGACTTCGTCACCACCGGCGAGAGCGCGGACGTCGGGCGTCGTCGCGAGGCGACGGCGATGCGGGCCGACGGGTCGACCTTCCCGGTCGAGGTGACGGTGGTCCCGGCCTACGTGAAGGGTCGGCTTCTTCTGACCGCCTACGTCAAGGACCTGACCGACCGTGACCGGGCCCGGCGCCTCGGTGAGGTCCGGCACCGGGCGACTCACCTGCTCACCGAGGCACTCTCGCTGGCGGAGGCGGGTCCGGTGCTCCTTGGCGTGCTCGTGGAGGGAATGGAGTGCGAGGAGACCCGGCTCTGGCTGAGCGAGGGCGAGCCCCCGAGCCTCGTCCTGGCGGGAACCTCGGCCACGGCGAGTGGCTCCCGCGGCGAGCGGCCGGACGAATCCGTGGCCCGGGACGCCGTCGAGCAGGGTGAGCCCGTGTGGGTCGAGAACCTGGATAGGCCCTCGGCCGGCTCCGCGGTCGCCGTTCCCGTGCGGGGAGGCGGACAGCTCCTCGGCGTGCTCGAGGCCCGCTATGGGGAGTCCCGTCCGTGCTCGGCAGAGTGGCTGGCGGCGCTGGGCGACATCGCCAGCCAGCTGGGTCTGTTCCTCAAGCGGCAGCGCGCCGAGGCCGACCTCCAGCGCCTGGCCCGCTACGACAGCCTGACCGGTCTCCCCAACCGGACCTTCTTCCTCGACACCCTGGAGCGCACCCTTTCCCGGGCCGCTCACCGGAACACCCTGGCCGCCCTCGTCTTCCTGGATCTCGACGGGTTCAAGGATGTCAACGATCGCCTGGGACACCCGGCGGGAGACACGGTGCTCCAGGCCACGGCGGACCGGCTTCGAGCGGGGACCCGGAGCTCGGATCTCGTGGCCCGGATGGGCGGCGACGAGTTCACGGTGCTCGTCCAGGACCTCGCCCGCCCCGACGACGCCGCGCTCGTGGCCCGCGGCCTCCTCGAGCGGCTGGTGCGGCCCCTGGCCGTGGTCGACGAGGAGGTCTCGCTGACCGCCAGCGCCGGAATCAGCGTGTTTCCCGAGGACGGCGGGGACGCCCTGACCCTTCTCCGCCACGCCGATCTCGCCATGTATCGCGCCAAGCAGGAGGGCAAGAACAACTACCGCTTCTTCATCTCGGAGATGAGCGACCGGGCGGCCGAGCGGATGGCCCTGCTCGACGGGCTCCGTGTCGCCCTCGAGCGGGACGAGTTCGAGCTCATGTACCAGCCCATCGTCCGCCGCGACGGCCCTCCGAGCCTCGAGGCGCTCCTGCGCTGGCGGCACCCGAAGCTCGGCGTGGTGGCACCGGAGGGCTTCATCTCCCAGGCCGAGGAGAGCGGGTTGATCCTGCCCATCGGGACTCGCGTCCTCAAGGCGGCGACCGCCTTCGCGACGTCGCTGCCCGAGGACGTCCGCCTGGTCGTCAACCTCTCCGCCCGGCAGCTCCTGCAGCCGGGGCTCGTCGGGGAGATGGAGGCGGCCCTGCAGGGGAGCGGCCTGCCCGCCTCGCGCCTGGTGATCGACGTGTCCGAGGCAACGGTCATGACCCGCAGCGAAGACGTGAGGGGCCGGCTGCGGCGGCTCCGCGACCTGGGCGTGGAGCCGGCCCTCGACGATTTCGGGACAGGCTTCTTCTCCATCGCGCTCATCCGGGAGCTGGGCTTCCAGCAGATCAAGATCGACCGCTCCCTCGTGTCCGGCGTGCCCGACCACCCGGAACACGCGGCCCAGGTCGAGGCCATCCTCGTCCTCGCTCGCAGCCTGGGGATCGAGGCCGTCGCCGAGGGGGTGGAGACCGGGGCGGAGCGGGCCTTCCTGGCCGAGCGCGGGTGCTCGTCCCTGCAGGGCTTCCTCGTCAGCCCGCCGCTGGAGCCCGCGAAGGCGAAGGCGTTCATCGAGACCCACCCGCGCTCCTGAGGACCGCGCCGGCCTGCGGCCGGATGCCTTGGCCAAGGACACGATCCCGCCGTGGCGATCGTGTCCTGGCAGGCGGGGACGACTCAGGCCGGGAGGGCGTTCACGATGCGCTGCAGCTCGGCGCCGTGGTCCTCGAGCGACTCCACGAGGCGGATCTGCGTGCGGGCCCGGTCCAGGTTGTGGCCGGGCCGGCTCGTCCGGTAGTAGGGATCGCCCTCGAGGTGGTCCGCGAGGAAGCGGGCCGCCTGCTCCAGGGTGATCACGAGAGCCCCGGTGGGCAGCAGCGACCGCTCGAGGGGAGAGAGGGCCTCGCCCGCGGCTTCGGTGAACCCCCGGGCCAGCGCCTCGAAGACCGGCACCCGCGCCTCCACCCGGGAGCAATCGGGCTCGTCCTCGGCCGCGTCGCTGACCATCGATCGCACCATGTCCCCGAAGTCGTGAAGCGCGAGGCCGGGCATGACGGTGTCCAGGTCCACGACACACAGGGGCTCCCCGGTCGCGGTGTCGAAGAGCACGTTGGCGATCTTCGCGTCGTTGTGCGTGGGCCGCAGGGCCAGCTCACCCCCGGCCACCCGGTCGTCGAGGGCGTGCCCGAGGGCGCGACGGTCCAGGATCGCCTCGATCTCGGGGCGCGTGTCCGCGACCCGGCCGGCCGTGTCCTCGGCGACCGCGCGCTCGAGAGCGGCCAGCCGGGCGGGGGTGTCGTGGAAGTGGGGGATCGTCTCGTGGAGCGGAGGCCCCGGAAGCCCGGCGATCTGTCGGAGGAAGCTCCCGAAGGCTCCCGCTGCCGCCCGCGCCTGCGCCGGAGTCTCCGCGCGCTCCGTCGAGCGAGTGCCCTCGATCCAGACGAGGAGCCGCCACACCTCGCCGTCCGGCTCGAGGTGGTGGGTGGCGCCGTCACGGGTGGGGACGAGCTGCAGGACGCGGCGCTCGGGCTCCGGCACCGACTCGCGGACGAGCTGAGCGGTCACCTGGCTGGTCAGGCGCACCAGGTTCTCCATCACCTCTTCCGGCTTCCGGAAGACGAAACGATTGATGTGCTGGAGCAGGAAGCGACGCCGTCCCCCGGGGCCGTCCCACACCGCCATCCACGAGTCGTTGATGTGGCCGCCGGGCTGAGGCTCGAGGGAGACGAGGCGACCTTCGGTGGCGAAGCGCCCGGCGACCGCGGTGGCCGGGGAGGTCACGAGGCGACTCCCGGGCCTGAGCTTCCCCACCGCCCTCGCCCCTTCGTCCTCACGGCCAGAGATCGCGCGGGTAGGCGCCACTGGCGGTCCGCTCCTCGAGGACGGTCACGAGGTGCGGCCGATCCTCGGGGTAGGTGAGCCCGGCCCAGGGCCCGCCCCCGGAGAGGAGGTGCACGCGAGCCTCATCCCGATCGATGAGGTCCTGGACGATCTCGGGCAGGAAGAGCTCGGCCGTCGTGCTGTCCCCGTGCTCGGCGAGAAACGAGTCGAACGACGTCTCGAGGGCGGGAACGATGGCGGGGCCGAAGCCCCAGAAGTTCAACGAGACGGGGGTCTCGCCCGCCACCCCCACGGGGTCGCCGGATGGGCCGGGATAGCGCGCGTCCCTGCCGTCCCCCTCGATCTCGAGGACCTCGCGAATCCGCCGAAGAAGACCCTGCCCGCCCACCTCGCAGATTCCCCGGTTCACGGGCCCCGCGGGGCTGAGAGTCGTCCGGAGGGCAAAGCTGACCAGCGCGTGCTCCGACGCGGGGCGCGGCGTGCCGAGCCAGTCGGCCAGGATGCGATAGGTGCCAGCGCCGTAGAAGTCGTCGGCGTTGAGCACCGCGCAGGGACCGTCGAGGTACGGCGCCGCCGCCAGGAGGGCGTGACCGGTGCCCCACGGCTTCGTCCGCCCCGCCGGCGGCCGGAACCCGGCCGGCAGGGCAGCGTCCTGCACGGCGTAGTCGACCTGCAGGTGGCGGTCGAGACCGCGCGCCACCACCTCGCGCACGGCGGCCTCGTTCTCGGAGCGAACCACGAGGACGAGGCGGTCGAAGCCCACCCGTCGGGCGTCGAAGGCCGCGTAGTCGATGAGGGTGGCGCCGCCGGGCCCGACCGGATCGATCTGCTTCGGGCCGCCGTAGCGGCTGCCCATGCCGGCGGCGAGAAGAACGAGGGTGGGGCTCATCGAAGCCGCATCTTAGCGCAGGCGCGGGACCGAGCGGGTCGGGGGAGCGCTCGCCTCAGGCCTCGAGGCAGGCCACCCCGTAGTCCAGGGGCAGGACCCAGGTGCCGTGGTTCTCGAGCACGGCCCCCGTGGGCACCATGACCACGTCCCAGCTCCCGCAGCGCGGACAGGCCACGGCCAGAGGGATCGGAACGTCGTGCCAGGAACGGCGGTAGAGCACCGCAAACGGTCTCCGGCAACCCGGATTGTGGCAGCGGTGGCGATCCTGGGTCGTGTCGGTCATCCTGGCGGATTCGAAAAGCAAGCTCCGTGCCGGGCCGCGGGCCCCCGGCCCGGCCCGGGCCTGTTTCTTTGCCGTCGTCGTGAACTCATTGATCGGAAAAAAGTTGGGGCAACGCCTCCCTCGGCGACCCGGGTGGGATCCCCGCTCTGGTCGCGCCGGTCGTCTCACTTTCGGACGCCCTGGCCGGCTCGGGACCATCAAGTCGGATGGCCGGGCCGCGACTCGTCTTGACAGTGCGGGGCTACCTTCCGCCCGCGAATGAGGGGAGGGCCAGGCTTCGCATGGTGTGGAGGCCCGGCGCCGCCTGCAGCACCTTCGGGATCATGTTGACGGTGATCGACGTGGTGGCGACGTCGCCGTGGAAGCCGCCGATCGCCTTGACGTGGAGCGGGGGAGAGCCGGCGATCTGGACCGAGTCGTACGTCTCCGGGGCCCCGAGATAGGCCTCCATGTGGAGGACGATGGCCGCCCGGCCGTCGCGGTAGCCGACCCCGTCCTGGGTGATGCCGCAGACCTGCCCCGCCTCGACCCGCAGGGGACCCTCGATGGGAGCCTTGGCAATCATCGGCTGGATCTCGTCGGTCACCCGGTCGAGCTTCCAGCCCAGGGCATCGGCGATCATCGCCACCGACTCGGCGAGGCCGACGTGCCGGACGGTTCCGTCCCGCACGCCCTCGCCGAACTCCTCGAGGCTGAGCCCCGAGCCGATCTTCTGCTGGAAGGGCAGGCGGCGGATGCGAGCGTCCTGGACGCGCTCGACCCGGATCGCGTCCACCCGCTCGCACACCGCGGTGAGGGTGATGGGCAGCGCGTCCATGGCGAAGCCGGGGTTCACGCCGGTCCCGACGACCGCCACCTTGGCCTTCCTCGCGGCGGCGTCGATCTTGCGGGCCAGCGCCCGGTTCGACAGGTGGGGGTATGCGAGCTCCTCGGTCGTCGAGACGATGGGCACCTTGTGCTTGAGGACGGTCTCGATCTGGGGCCGGACCTTCCTGAGGGACGAGCCCGTGCAGAGGACGGCGACATCCGGCTTGGTCAGCCGGATGGCGGCAACGGGGTCGTCCGTGACCTTGAGTCGAACGTTCTTCTCCAGGTCCACCACGTCGCCCAGCCTCTTCCCGACCTTGGCGGGGTCCACGTCGACCGCCGCGACGAGCTTGAAGTTGCGGCGGGCGATGATCTGGCGGGCCACGCCCGCCCCGATGGGCCCGAGCCCCATGAGCAACACTCGAGTCGGCATGATCGTTGGCCTCTCTAGACGATGTACTTGATCAGCAGGACCTCGTTGCCCCGCTCGCTGTGGATCATCTCGTCGACGATCTTGCGGGCGAGGAGCAAGCCGAAGCCTCCGGGCCTCAACCCCATCTCCGACCGCCGCTCGGCGTGGGCGAGCAGGTCGCTCTCCGCGTCGTCCGGCAGCGCGTGCGGGATGCCAGCGGGGTCGAACCCGGGCCCCGGATCCTTGACGTAGTAGACCACGGTGCGCCGCGTCCGGATCGCCGCGACCTCGACCACCTGCTCGGGGTTGAACTCGCCGCCGTGCTCCATGGCGTTCACCAGGATCTCGCGGAAGGCCAGCATCGTCTCCTCGCGGTCGCTCTCCGGCAGGTCCTTCCCGAGCTCCGAAAGAAAGCGGACGAGTCGCTCCACCGTGAGCAGGCCGCAGTTGACGCGCAGCGCGATCCAGTCGGGCTTGGCCGAGACGACCTCGATTCCCTCGTGCCACTCCGTGGCCGCGACCGCCCGTTTCGCCATGTCCGTGATCTCCGGAAGGTCCCAGGGCGCGGAGAAGAAGGCGAAGACGCGGGAGCGCAGCGCGGCGATGACCTCCTCCGGAGCGGCCTGGGTGGTCAGAACCATGGGCCGGACCCCGGGGCGGGCGAGTCGGGCCTCCGCGAGGAAGACGAGATCCTCCTCCACCGGCGTCGAGGGGTCGGTGAAGACCACGTCGTAGGAGCGAATGCGAAGCCGCCGCAAGGCGTCGGCCTCGCCGATCGCGGTGTCGATGCCGGTGCCTTCGAGGAGCGGTGAGGAGCTCAGGGCCGGGCCCAGGCCCTCGGGAGGGTTGATGAGTAGGAGCCGTGTCATGCCGCGTACCTCGCTGCCGGATGGGCCCCGGTATTGTAATGCGACCGCGAAGTCGACCAGAATCCGGGCCAGGGAGGGAAGCGATGAAGAGGCGCGAGTTCGTGGCGGGCGCGGCGGGAGCCGGGGCGGCCCTGTCGCTGTTTCCTGCTGATCTGGCCGGGCTGGAGAGGGACAGGCCGTCCGGCGGTCTGGAACGACGGGCCCTCGGGAAGACCGGGGAGAAGCTCTCGTGCATCGGCTTCGGGGGGATCGTGGTCTCGAAGGTGACCGCCGAGGAGGCGTCGAGGTCCGTGCGCCTGGCGATCGACGCCGGCATCAACTACTTCGACGTGGCGCCGACCTATGGAAACGCCGAGGACATGCTGGGCCCGGCCCTGGAGCCGTACCGCAAGGACGTCTTCCTCGCCTGCAAGACCCAGGAGAGGACGAAGGACGGCGCCCTCGCCGAGCTCGAAGGGTCCCTGAAGAAGCTCCGGACCGATCACTTCGACCTCTACCAGCACCACGCGGTGACGAAGAGGGCCGACGTGGAGACGATCTTCGCCCCGGGCGGGGCCATGGAGGGCTTCGAGGCCGCCAAGAAGGCGGGAAAGGTGCGCTTCCTGGGGTTCTCCGCTCACTCGGTCGAGGCGGCCACGGCGCTGATGGACGGCTACGATTTCGACACGATCCTCTTCCCCTTCAACTACGCGACGTGGAACGCCGGGGACTTCGGACCTCAGGTGATGGCGAAGGCGAGGGAGAAGGGGATGGGCATCCTCTGCCTGAAGGCGATGGCCAGGGGCCCGTTGCCGGAGGGGGCGAAGCGGCGCTACGAGAAGTGCTGGTACGAGCCCGTGGACGACGAGGACGAAGCCGCTCTCGCCCTGCGCTTCACGCTCTCGCACCCCGTGACCGCGGCGGTCCCGCCCGGCGAGCCGGTGCTGTTCGAGATGGCGGTAAAGCTCGCCAGGGACTTCCGGCCCATCACCCCCGACGAGGAGAAGGTGCTGAAGGCGAAGGCCGCGGCCGGGACGCCGCTCTTCCGCTACCCGAGCGAGGACGCCTAGCGAGCAACGCCACCAGGCGGGATGCATCGGCGCTCGAATGCCAGCGTAATCCCGGATCCGGGCACTAGCGCGTCGCGGCGGGGACGAAGTCCTCGAAGACGGCCTGGCGGAGCAGGCCCGGGGTCAGGAGTCCCTGGGCCAGGACGAAGTCGTGAAACGCGCGGGGATCGAAGCTCGCCCCCAGGGCCTTCTGCACGTCGCTGCGCAGGGTGATCATCCGGCTGTACCCGTAGTAGTAGGAGCAGGCCTGGCCCGGCATTCGGAACGTGTAGCGGTCGATCTCGCTCGTGGCCGCGGCGTCGGAGAGCACCACGTCCTCCCTCAGGAGCCGTCGGGCCTCCTCCGGGGAGATCTTCCCGAGCTGCAGCTCGGGGTCCAGGAATGCCCGGGCCGCCCGAACGAGCCGGTGCTGGAGCGAGACGAGCTGTCCCTCCGGGGGCATCCAGGGCTTGACGAAGGACTCGGCGTAGAGCGCCCAGCCCTCGACGTTCGTGCTGTTGGCCGCGAAGATGGCCCGGGCCATGGAGACCCCGCCCTCGATCATGGAGGCGAACTGCATCTCGTGGCCGGGCCGGGCCTCGTGCACGGTCAGGGTCCACGAGGCGGCGGCGAAGGTGAAGTCGTCGAACTGCTTCTGCGTCCCCTCCCCGCCGGGGATCCGCAGCGGGAGCACGAACTCGCCCAGCTCGCCGCTGTTGCCGACGAGGCGGGGCATGCTCATGTGGGGGGCGGGGATGGCGGCGCTCTCGGCCTCGGTGGCCAGGCGGATGCGGGCGGCGCGAGCGGGCAGGGTGACCAGGTCCTCGCGGCGCACGATCTCCTCGATCTGCCGCAGACGCTGCTGGTAGTGGGGGAGGATGGCGTCGCCCACGAGCTGTTCGGCCTTCAGCTGGCGGATCACATCGCGGTAGTCGCTGGAGGGCATCGTGCGAAGCTCGGCAACGTGGGCGGCGACCTCCTGCATCTGGAGCTGGATCTCCCGGAAGGAGGCGCGGGCCTGCCAGGCGAGCTCCTCGGGCGCGACGTCTATCCCGAGCTGACGGAGCGAGTGGGCGTAGATCTCGGGCCGCTGACGGAAGTCCTCCCGGGCCCGGGGCAGCAGCTCCTTTCTCACGAAGTCGTCGTAGACGGCGAGCTGATCCTCGAGCACCTCCAGGGCGCCCTCGTACCCGTCGATCCCGAATTCCTCGAACAGGGGAGCCAGACCGGCCCGCATCTGCGGCCCGTCGGCCAGACTCTTCTCCAGCTCGCCCCGATAGGGGGCCTGGAGCCCCGCCTGGTCCAGCTTCTCCCGCGTCCTCTGGGTGGCCAGGAGCGCGATGGGCTCGTAGCCGGCCGCGAGTCCCGCGTAGCGCTTCAGCCGCTCGAACGCCGCCGGCCGCCTCTCGGCGGCCACCCGCTCGTCGAGCAGACCGTGCAGGCTGTGGAAGACGAGCCGGTTCAGGTCGTAGTAGGGAAGCTCCAGCTCGTCCGAGAGCTCCTGACCGGCGAGGTCGAGCTCGACCTCGCCGATCATGATCTCGAGGTCCTGTCGCACCTTCGGGTGCTCGGCGTTCTCCAGGCGCGTCTCCAGCTCACGCAGGGCCGCCCGCAGGGCTTCCCGTCGTCGTTCTCGGTAGCCAGCGGAGAGGTCGAGGATCTCCTCGTCGACCCCCTCAACCCCGTAGCGCGCCGCGGTCTCCGGGCTGGTCTCGGCCATGACTCCCAGCAGGACCTGCGCGTGCCCGTTGCTCGTCTCGACCCAGTCCGGAGCGGGCGGCTGCGCGCCCACGGTGGAGGCCGCCAGGACGACGGCCACGAGGATTCCGTTCAGTCGCACTCCTGCCTCCACTTCTTTCCCGTGCGTCCGAGGTCCGGTTCGGACGCTCAGCCCTTCCAGGGATGGGTCCAGGGGCCCCGGTAGTCACGCTTCAGGAGCGCGGCGGCCTCCGGGTTGCCGGCCACGCCGCCGGTACCGGCGTCCCACTCCACTCGACCACCGGTCTCGAGAGCGATCATGGCGAGCTGCACGGTCGCGGTGGACAGGAAGGCATCCTCCGGAGGGCAGGAGACCTTCCCGCGAGTCCGGACGGCGTCGAGCCAGTCCTTGACGTGAGCGACCTGGGCGTTGCCCTTGGGCTCCACCGTCCTGCGCTCGGCGCCCTTCTCGACCGGGGCCACTACGTAGCGCCGATCGTTCAGGAAGACCGACTCCTTCTCCCCGAAGAACGACATGCCGATGTTGGTCTCGGGGGTGAACTCGGCGGTGGGGAAGATCCGGTGGTTCCAGGTGACCGGGCACTCCTCGAACTCGAAGCAGACCTGAAGGACGTCCGGGGTCGTGATGCGGCCCTTCAGCGCGTAGAGACCCCCGGCGGCGGTGACGGCCCGGGGCATTCCCAGGCCGAGGGCCATCCGGATCGCGTCGATCCAGTGGATGCCCCAGTCCACCAGGTGCCCGTTGCCGTAGGCCTTCTCCAGCCGCCAGGCGAAGTGGCCGACCTGCTCGCTGTAGGGCAGCTTCGGGGCCGGACCACACCAGAAGTCCCAGTCCAGCGAGGCCGGTGGGGCCTTGGGAGTCGGGTCCCTCAGCTCCGCGGGGTAGTGGATCTGGGCGGCGGCGGTCACGACCCGGCCCGGCCCTCCGTCCTGGATGTACCGGGCGGCCTGACCGATGGCGGGGCTGTGCCGTCGCTGGAAGCCCACCTGGATGACGGCGTCGCTGGCCCTGGCCGCTTCCACCATGGCCTGTCCCTCGCGGATGTCGTAGGCCAGGGGCTTCTCGCAGTAGATGTCGAGCCCCCGCCGGCAGGCCTCGATGAAGGGCAGGGCGTGCCAGTGGGGCGGGGTGGCGATGACCACCGCCTGCAGCCCCTCGTGGTCGAGGGCCTCGCGCCAGTCCTTGTACCGGGCCGGCGTCTTCGACTGCCGCTCTGCGAGCATCGTGCCCATCTCGTCCAGGTGCGCGCTGTCCACGTCGCACAGGGCCACGACCTCGACGCCCCCGGTCTCGAAGGCTGCCTTCAGCACCACTCCGCCGTACCAGCCGCAGCCGATGAGGCCGACCTTCAACGGCGCCTCCGCGCCCGCCCCGCGCGTGCGTCCCGCGAGAGCCGTGCCCGCGGCCAGCGTGCCCAGGAAGACTCGACGATCCATGCCTACACCTCCGGTCCCCGGGATCTTACCCCCTTCGGTCTGTCATCCCGAGCGAGGAACCGGCCTGCGGCCGGGTGCCTTGGCAGAGAAACGGGGCTCCTCCAAGCTGCGCCTTCGGAGGGCGTCGGGAAGTGGACCGCAGGCGAAATGGTGCTTGCTGCCCGTCCGGCACGCCGGCGCGCCTGCGATCTGGGCTTTCCAGCGGTGGGTACGGCCGGGATCTTCTTGAGGGCGAAGCGGCTCGGCCTTGTCCCCGAGGTGCGCCCCCTTCTCGGCGCGATCATTGCTCGGGACGGTCTCGGGGACCCCGCGGGGGCGATGGTGGAGAGGCTGTCCTCGGGGGGGGTGTGGTTCTGGATCGGCGCATCTCGAACCCGGTGGGGGACGCCCCGGCCCTCGGTCCGCGCCCGTCCATGACGCAGAGCGACATCTCAGTCACCGAGGACGACACTCCATGACGGAGAAGGACACCTGGTGACCGAGAAGGACTCCTTCCGGGTGGAGCTCCGCCTGCCCTGCTCGGGCTGAGGAGTTCCACGCGCCGCCGGCCAGCCTCGGCCCGACGGTCTCCTTCAGCGAAGCAAGGAGGAGCCCATGCGACGGAAGAAGGCTCAGCACGAAGCGGGATGTGGATTCGGGCTTGGCAGTGCGGCGTCCGTTGGGCCGGCGCGCCAGGGATCTTCTGCCCGGGATCCTCGCAGCAGATTCCTCGCCCGCCGTCCTGGACGTCGGGCTCGGAACGACAGGACGCTACGGTGTGGCCACCACCCGGAAGCCCCGGTAGGGCTCGCCGGCGACCTCCTTCGCGCTCGCGACGCCGGACGGGAGATCGGCGCTTCCGCCGGCCAGGGTGCCGGCGCCGTCCTCCCCCACCGTCCACTCCGCCACGTTGCCGCCGAGGTCGAACACCTGGGTCCCTCGGCTGCGGAACCACCCCACCTCCTTCAGGAGGGGCGACTCGCCCCCCAGGGCCGCGGCCTTCTCCTGCAGCCGCGCGGCGTCCTCGGGGTTGGGGCTGTAGCCGGCCCAGAGGTCGAGGGTGTTCTCGCCGCCCGTGGACTCGCTGTGCGCCTCGCCCTTCCCCCTCCCGTAGAGGGTCTTTGCCTCGGCGGCGGTGGGCAGCCTCCACGGCTCCCCGGTCCGCTCGGCGAGCCAGGCGGCGTAGGCCTGCGCCTGCTCGAACGTGATGCCGCTGGCCGGGTAGTTCCCGGTCCCGGCGGGGAACTCGTACTTCGAGTCGAAGGCCGCGTACTGGGCCCGGGTCACCTCGAAGCGGCTCACCCGGAGGTCTGCGTGTGACACGGACTCGGGGGCCAGGGTGCCGTTCACCTGTCGGCCGTAGAGGCCGGCGGCTTCGGCGAAGCCCGCCCGCGCCAGGGCGGCCTCGAGAGGCGAGCCTTCCTTGACCACCGGCGCCGAGACCTCGGAGCCGAAGAGGTGCCGGTCGAACCAGGCCAGGTCCTCCACGACCTTCCGCTTCTGGTGGACGTACTTGCGCAGGCCGTGGGGTTCTCCCGGGAAGAGGACGAAGCGCACCGGGGTCTTGCCGACCTGCTGCATGACCCGGAAGTGGGACCAGCTCTGGCTGGGGGGCACGTTGCGGTCCGCGGTGCCGGTGTAGAGGATCGTCGGCGTGACCACGTCCTTCAGGCGGAAGTAGGGCGACTTGCGGACATAGAGCTCGGGGTCCTCGTAGGGCGCGGCGCCGAAGTAGTAGTTGTCGAAGGAGGCCCCGAAGTCCACGTTGGCCCAGTCGCTGATCCACTCCACGTCCCCGGCCCCTGCCGAGGCCACCTTGTAGCGTGTCGATCGGCTGACGAGCTCGGAGGTGAGAATGGCCCCGTTGGACCAGCCCATGCTCGCGAGCTTCTCCGGGTCGGCGAGGCCGAGCCCGACCACGTGGTCGACCCCATTCTCCAGGTCGACGCGCTCGAGGTCGTAGTAGTTGCCGCAGCAGATCGACTCCACCCACTCCAGACCGTAGTTGCCGCTGCCGTGGTAGTTGACCTCCAGGAGGAAGGCCCCCTTCTGGGCGATCAGCAGCTTGGGGTAGCCATAGCTCTGGTCCCACTGGTCCATGTCGTAGCCGGTGGGCCCACCGTGGATGGAGAGGAAGAGCGGGTAATGACGCCCCTCCTCGTAGTCCAGCGGGAAGTAGAGGATCCCTTCCACCTCCTCGTCTCGGGCCCCCTTCCAGCGCTCGACCCGGGTCGCGTGGACCGGCTTGCCCCGGAAGCCAGGATTGAGGTTGGTCAGCTCCGCTGCGTTCTCGATGGCGCCACCGTCGAGGACGGCCTGGTACCACTGGGGAGGCGTGGTCGCCGTCGAGTGCTCGTAGACGAGGGTCGTCCCGTCCGCGCCCAAAGCCCAGTCGAACAGGTTCCGCACGTGGGGGCCGGAGAGGTCCTGCCGCGTCCAGGCCGAGCCGGACCTTGTGTAGCGCGCGGGACGGTAGCGCACCCCGTCGGCGAGCAGGGCCAGGAAGCCGTCGGCCGTGGGCAGGATCCGGGCGGTCCCGAGGCCGTTGGCCCAGTCCAGGTCCACCGCCACCGGCGTCGCGCTCTCGACGTCGGCGTAGTGGAGGCGTTGGATGGTGGCGGTGAAGTAGACCGGATCGGAGGAGTAGTTCTGAACGAGGTAGAAGCCCTTCGAGTCCGGCGACCACTCGATCCCCGAGATGAGGACGCGCTGTTCCTCGAACAGCGCGCGGCTCTCGCCGCTCGAAAGGTCGTGGAGCTTCACCACCGGGAGGGTCCGGTGGTCGTACTTGAAGCTCAAGGACCGCTCGTGCAGCGCCACCGCCCAGCGCCCGTCCGGTGAGATCTTCACCGACCCGACCCAGTCGTCGTTCCGGGTGAGGCGCGTCACCGCTCCGTCGGCCACGGCCACCGAGAAGAGCCGGGCCGGGGCCGTCTCCTCCGCGACCTCCACGACCTGTGACGTGTCCTTGTCCTCGTCGGCCTGCTGCTCGCGGAGGCTCCTGGCCTCCGCGGCCGCGTAGACGATCGTCTCGTCGTCTCGCCAGTCGAAGCTGCGGATGGGCCGGTCCAGCTTCGTCAGGGGCCAGGGGTCCCCGCCCCGCGCGTCGATGAGCCAGAGCTGGGTCTTCGAAGGCTCGTCGTTGTCGTCGTCCTCGTCCTTGCCGGGCCGGGGACGAGTGCTCAGGAAGGCGATCTTCGTGCCGTCCGGCGACCACCGGGGGCTGGAGTCGCGTTGGCGGCCCCGGGACAACGTGATCTCGTCCTTGGAGCGGTCCAGGCGGCTCAGCATCAGGTTCGAGACCTGCTCGCCCTTCTTCTTGTCCATGCGGGTCTTCACCCAGACGGCCCAGGCCCCGTCCGGAGACACCTCGAAGCTCCCGGCCCGCTCCGCGAGGAGGATGTCGTCGATGGTCCAGACGCCGCCTCCCGGTATCGGGGTCGCATCGACGCCGGCGGGCGCGAGCGGAGCCGTGAGCAGGACCACGCTGAGGGAAAGAAGGAAGCGGCGCAGGAAGGAGTGCATGATCACCTCGTTCGAAACCGGCGGAGTATACCTTGTCCCCTGCCGGGTCCCGATGCGGAGGGTGCCGATCTCCAGGGCTCACCTCTCCGCCGGTGCGCTGTAGACTACGGGAGCTGAGTCGAACGTTCGACCTCGGCGACGGCGAACCACATCGACGCCCGCGAAGGGAGGACTGTGATGCTGCGTGTCATCGCCGTGGGCCTGGCGGCCGGCGTGGCCCTTCTCATCACCGATGCCCTCCTGAACGCCAACCCGCTGGCCCAGCGTCTCTACGCGGCCTACGGCCCGATCGCCCGATCGAACGTGAACGCCCTCGCCGGGTCACTGATCGACCTCGCGTACGGGTCGATCCTGGCCGTCCTGTTCGTCGCCCTCTGGTCGGGCCTCCCCGGCGAGACTCGCCTCGTGAAGGGCCTCTCGTTCGGTCTCATGGTGTGGTTCCTGCGGGTGGTCATGCGGGTGGCGAGCGACTGGGTGGCCACGACGGTGCCCCTGTCCACTCACGCCTACACGCTCGTCGGTGGCCTGGTCCAGATCCTGCTGGTTGCCGTTCTCATCGCCGTCCTGCTTCCGCGGCCAGGGCTGTCCGGCACGACCTGACGCGACGGCGGGGCCGGAGACGTCATCCGGCGAACCGGCCGCTCAGCTCTTCGTGTCGAGGGCGGTGAGGGCGTAGGCGTAGGCCCCCAGGGCCACGGCCCTGCTGGTCCCGAGGCGCGACAGCCCCACGCCCACGCGCTCGAGCGGATCGTAGGTCACCGTCCTCGTGGACCCGGGGACCACGACCTCCTTCACCTCGCCCTTGACGAAGCGGGCCCTCTCCTCCGGGTCCTCGAGGTTGAAGGCGGTCATCTCGAGACGCATGAGGGGCTCCCCGGCCACCTGGAACGGCGCGTTCATCTCCGCCACGAGGGCCGGGAGGAAGAGCTCGGCGGCGCCGGTGAGCCCCCCCCCGATGACCACCAGCCCGTCGACGAGGGTGATGGCGTTGGCGAGGGCGTCTCCCGCGGCCTCACCCATGGAGCGGAAGGCCTCGACCGCGGCCTCCCGGTTCCCGGGCCGATCCCCCCTGCCGATGGCGAAGATGTCCTTCGGCTCCGGGGCCTCGCCGAAGGCGAGGCCCACCTTCTCGGCGTACACCCCCCGGACCGCCCGGATGCTCACCGCCTCTTCGATGTTCGTCCCCGGGTCCAGCTTGTTTCGGGTCAGCCAGATCTCCCCGCCCGCGGAGTTGTCGCCGATCCAGAGCTGGCCGTTCCCGACGATCCCGCCGCCGAACCCGGTGCCGAGGGTGGCCCCGAAGAGGTTGCGGAAGCGCTTCGGGTTCCCGGCGGCCTCGAGGAGTCCATTGACCCAGGGCAGGAAGCCGGCCATGGCCTCCCCCAGGGTGAAGAGGTCACCGTCGTTGTTCATGAACACGGGGATGCCGAACTCGTCCTCGAGCATCGGCCCCAGGG
The DNA here is from genome assembly GCA_022340585.1 of Acidobacteriota bacterium. Classification (GTDB taxonomy): domain Bacteria; phylum Acidobacteriota; class Vicinamibacteria; order Fen-336; family Fen-336; genus JAJDNS01. The sequence continues at coordinate 23,475 of JAJDNS010000053.1, read as the reverse complement.
CAACGCTCCCGCTCGCGAATGCGGGCAGGTTGTTCTGTCCCCCGACGATGCCCAGGGGGTAGTCGACGGGCCCGGGGAAGGCGAAGCTGATGGCCGCGGGCGCGGCCGGTGCCTTCTCCTTCACCTTCGAGAAGCCTTCGACGATGGTGTCGAGACAGGCCTGGAGCTCGTGAGCGTTCGACGGGAGGGTGAGGGGCTCCACCACCTCGCGGTCGGACTGGACCGCGGAGAAGACGAAGTTGGTGCCACCGGCGTCGAGGGTCAGGACGACGCGGGGGTCTCGGGCGTAGGACATGGCATCTCCCTGGGCCTCCTCAGGCCCGTGCCTCGCGGCTCGAGCCCAGGCCGAGGACGAGGATATACAGGCAGGAGAGGAAAGGCACGAGCATGGCCGCGGTGATCCCGAAGCGGTCGTCGACCACGCCCATCAGCCACGGCATCACCGCCCCGCCGGCGATGGCCATGCAGAGGAGACCCGAGAGCTCGGCGCTCCGCTCGGGCATGCGATCGATGAGGATGGAGAAGACGAGAGGGAAGATGTTGCCGAAGCCCAGGCCGGCCGCGAAGATCGAGACGACGGCGACCTCCCTGGTGCCCAGGATGATGCCCAGCATCCCCAGCACGCCCAGGAGCGCGGTCATCACCAGGAACCGGCGGGCCGACACGAAGTTGAGGATCGCCGACCCCAGGAGACGGCCGATGGAGAGGGCCACGAAGAAGAAGGCGATGCCGCCGGTGGCGAGGCTTCCCAGGTCGAGCTGGAACTTCTCGCTCAGGTAGGTGGCGATCCAGGAGTTCACCCCGACCTCGGCCCCCACGTAGAGGAACAGGCCGAAGATCATCAGGAAGACGTAGGGGTTCTTCAGCAGGGCGAAGCTGCTGCCGATGGAGGCGGGGGGCTTGTCCTCGGCGCCCTTCTTCTCCTCCACCCTCAGGAGCGCCACCCCCGCGATGGTCACGGCCACGAACAGGCCGAAGACGGTGAAGATCGAGTCCCAGGGCAGACCGCGGCTCACCAGGGCGATGGTCACCGCGGGTCCGGCGATCGAGCCCAGCCCCTTGATGAACTGGGCGAAGGTGAGGTTCCGAGCGTACCGGCCTTCCTCGGAGACGTCGCGCATGATCGGGTTTCCCGCGACCTGCAGCAGCGTCATCCCGATCCCGATGAGGAAGATCGCGGCCACGAGCATCAAGTATCCCGTGGTGAGAGCCGGCACCGCCTCGCCCACGAGGACGATCCCGAGGGACAGCAGCATCAGCCACTTCTTCCCCTTGCGGTCCATGAGGACCCCACCGGGGACCGAGAAGAGTGCGAATGCGACGAAGCCGAAGAAGGGAAGCAGGCCGGCCATGAAGCCCGAGAGCTGGTACTCCTCCTTCGCGAAGCCCACCAGGGTCCCCACCGCGTCCACGAATCCCATGACGAAGAAGGCGAAGAAGATCGGTGTCGTGCGCACGGTCATGGCGGCTGTCCTCGGGAGGCGGTGCCCTGGGTCGGCGCCGAGGCTATGCGAGGACGGACGGCGCCGTCAACGAGGTGGCGGCACCGCGACCGCGCGCCGCTGGCCCCCGACACCGGGAACAGACGGTCGTTCCAGGGAACAAACGACAATCTGAGGGAACAGACAGCAATCTGGGGGAGCAAACGGCAAGCTGAGGGAACGAACAGGGTGCTGCGGGAGCGTCACCGGGATCGTGCCGAGGCCGGCGAGCGCCCCGACCGGGACGGGCCCGCCCTCACGTGGCCGCGGGCGCGAGAGGTGGTGCCGACTACGCCGCCACCTTCCCGACCTGGAACGGCCCCTCGATTCGCAAGGGCTGGCGCTGGTTGATCTTCCACGCCTGGTAGAGACCGAAGCCAATGATGAGGATGCCGAGGATGTTCTCGAAGCCGCCCAGGAACGGAATCGCGAGAACGAAGACCGAGAAGAGAGCCAGCGCGGCCACGGCCTGACCCGCGGAGATCTCCTCCTCGAGCTCGAGGCTCGCCGACGGCTCCCCGCTCGCCGGGACCATGACGGCCTCGGTGGGATTCTCCAGCGTCGCTTCCGCGACGGTGCCGGGAGCCGACGCTCCGGCCACCTCGGTGGCCTCCACCTTCTGGATCTCCTCGAAGATGAACGGCACGTAGGTGCTCACGATGGCGACGTAGGTGATGGTCACCGCCAGGACCTGGTACGGCCAGCCCCCGCGCCCACGGGAGCCCCATCGCACCCCGAACCCGACCAGGAAGCCCACCACGATGGCGACCAGACCGACCTCGTACCCGGTGAGGGCGAGCACCGCGTAGTAGAGGCTCGCGCCGACGAGGCCGGCAAACCCGCCCGCGGCCAGCGCCCGGACGAAGCGTCCCGGGCCCGAGCCGTGGTTGCGCTCGCTCTCGATCTCGTAGCGGCACATCTCGCAGCTCGGCTGAGAGTCGACCTCGAAGTAGACGTCGAAGAGCTGTCGTTGGCACGCGTGGCACGTCAACGGGCTCTCCTCGCTCACGTCGGCCTTGTCGAACGGCAGCTCGTCGGGGCTCGGAGCCGTTGTCGGGTCCATGACCACTCCTTTCCGACACGCCCGCATCGCGGGCCGTCAAGGCCGGCGTCTGGTCCGGGACCGGGAACCGGCCATCATCCGGGCGGTGCAGAATCCGTGCCGTCCGGTTTCCGGTCGAAGATGAGCCATCCCCCACTCACCCGTTCCATCACCTTCATTTCGCTGGCTCGCCGGCGGGCGTTTGGCGCTAGGATGCCGACGCCAGACGCAGCGCCACACTCTGCTTCTCGTGATCCCGACGCACGAGGGGAGGCTCGCCATGAGGAAGACCCTGGCCGCCGTGCTCGTTCTGGGTTTCGCGACGACCCCCACCTGGTCCCAATCGCCACTCGAGAAGGCCATCGAGAAGGCCAACAAGAAGGTCGACGAAGAGAAGCCGGACGACGCCGTGAAGGAGCTGACCACGGCCGCCAAAGACGTGGGCGCCCCGGGGTACGTGGCCCTCGGGGAGCTCAACGAGCGCCTCGGTCGCCTGGACGCCGCCGCCGCGGCCTACCAGCAGGCGGTCGACGTGGCCACCCCGGCCTACCGGCCTCTTTCCCTGGCGCGGCAGTCCACCTTCACCCTGCGAAAGGGCACGGGTCGCGAGGCACTGCGGATCGCCAACATGGCGGTGGAGGCGGGCGCGAACGCCACGACCCTCGCCGCCCGGGCGCGGGCCCAGGCCCGCAGCGAGGACGGCCGCGGTGCCCTCGAGTCCGCGGACAAGGCCGTGGGCCTCGACGCGTCCAACGCCATGGCCCAGCTCGCCCGGGGCGAGGCGCTCTTCGCCCTCGGCCAGAACCACGACGCCGAGGTCGCACTGCGCAAGGCGGTGCAGCTCGCGCCCAGCTCGCCGCTCGCCCACTCCCGCCTGGCCCGGGTCCTCATGGCCCTCGCTCGGCCGGCGGAGGCCGTGCCGGTCGGCCGCAAGGCCACCGAGCTGGACGCCAACTTCGGCGAGGGTTTCGCGATTCTGGGCCTGGCCCTCATCGCGGAAGACCTGAACAACTGGGGCGAAGCCATCGGCGAGGCCCAGCAGGGCGCCTTCCTCGATCCCGACAACCCCATCGTCCAGACCGCGGTGGGGCGCATCTTCGAGGCCAACGGCCGGGCCGACCTTGCCGTGGCCGCCTACCGGCACGCCCTCGACGCCGACCCTGGCTTCGCTCCCGCCCGTCTGGCCCTGGTCAAGGCCGAGCTGGCTCGGGGCAACCGCGACGCCGCCATCGAAGAGGCCAACAAGGCGACGCCGGGAACCACGAGCCCCGAGACCCAGATCCTCCTGGCCGAGGGTGCCATCCGTGACAAGGAGTACGAGGCAGCCCTGGGCTACCTCGAGAGTGCCCTCGAGGGAACTCCCGGCAGTGCCGACGCCTGGGCGCTCCTGGGGCACGCCTACCAGAACACCGGCCGCGGCGACGACGCCGCGAAGGCCTACGCCAGGGCGGTGGAGCTCGCGCCACAGAACTACAAGTACCGGACGACGTACGGCCTCCTCCTGGGCATGACCGGCGACCTCGATGGCGGGCTCGAGCAGCTCCGGAGGGTCGTGGACACCCCCGGGTACGAGGACGCCGACGCCTGGGTCAACCTCGGGTGGATCCACCGGAACCGGAGCGAGGCCCAGGAGTCCATCATCGCCTACTCCCGGGCGCTGGAGATCGACCCCGACCAGGCGCAGGCGTATCTCGGACTCGGGTGGGCGCACCTCCAGAAGGAGGCGCCCGACGAGGCCATCGCCGCGTACGAGAAGGCGGTCGCCCTCGACCCTGCTCTCGCCGGTGCCGCCTATGCGGGGATCACCTGGAGCTATGTCTTCAAGGGGAACGCGGTCAAGGCCCGGGAGTTCCTGGAGAAGGCCCAGGCCTCGGGTGGAAGCAGCCGCCAGCTCGAGGAGTACGTCGTCGAGGTCGAGGAGGGCATTCAGCGGCAGCAGGAGCAGCGAGCTCGGATCCTCGACGAGCAGAGGAAGGCCAACGATCGAGCCCAGAAGCTCACCGCCGCACTGGGCGCCACCCGGTCTCAGGATCCGGGGCGTCGGGCCCTGGGGGCGCGGGACCTGGCGCGTCACGGAGGGGCCGATCCCGACGTGGTGGACGCCCTCACCTACCTGGTGCAGATGGACGACAGCTACGACGTGCGCATTGCCGCCGCCGTGGCCCTGGGCTCGCTGGGCCCGGGGGCGCAGAAGGCGGTCCCGAACATCCGGGGCATCCTGGCCCAGGAGCCCTACACCGCTCCCCTCGAGAATCCCACCCAGGCCGAGATGGACATGGAGATGAAGGACTACGACTACCGCAAGGCCCTGCGGGAGGCCCTGAAGCGGATCGAGCGCTGACTCAGGTCAGCAGCGGGAAGTGGTCCCCGTCGATGATCTCACCCTCGGGGATGGCCGGGACGCCGGTCAGGAGGGGAGCCGTCCCGTCGGCGCAGAGGGTGTCGGGACGCATGAAGTTGAGGACGACGCCCCGGCGGGGACGGTCGCTCCGGTTGCCGTAGGAGCCGTGCACCGTGTGGGAGTGGTGGAAGGTGCACTCGCCGGCCCTGAGGACCATGGACACCGGCTCGAAGGCGGCGGCCTGCTTCGGGGTCAGGTACTCCTTCACCGCTTCCATGTCCTCGGTGAGGGAGATCCGGGGAAGGAGACCCCAGCGGTGGCTGCCGGGCACGTACTTCAGGCAGCCGTTCTCCTCGGTCGAATCGTCGAGGCCGATCCAGCAGGTCACGTGGCCGGCCGGCGTCGCGCGGGTCCAGTAGGAGTAGTCCTGGTGCCAGGTCACCACCCCGGGGTGTCGAGGCGGCTTGTAGAAGACCTGGTCGTGCCAGAAGCGCAAGCGCTCCACGCCGAGGAGCTGGGCGGCCTTCGTCGTGACCGCGGGGTGCCACAAGACGTCGTGGAAGGCGTCGTCGATGAGCCAGGCTCCCAGGAAGTGGAAGAGGTTCCTCTCGGGATCCCGCCGGTAGTCCTCGTCGATCTCGTAGAGCTCGCCGGTGCGGGGGTTCTCACCGGTGCGGATGGCTTCGAGGCCCAGGCGGAGGACCTCGGCCTGGGCGTTGTCGAGGACCCGTCCTCCCTTCACGTACCCGTGCTCGTGAAAGAACGACACCTCCTCCTCGCCGAGGGCCCAACTCGAACGGTCGTCCCCGGCCTGGGGGAAGAGGTCGGTGACCGGACCATGCCGGCGCTCCAGGCGCTCCGCGGAAGCCGTCATGGGCCGACGGTACCACGGTGGCGGGATACGGCCCGTTGCCGTCGCTCAGGAGGGCGTGGTAGCCTCGCGCCGCTTCCGTCCTGGAGAGTTCTCTGCATGGGCAGCCCCCCAATCCGGATCGGCATCGTGGGCGCGGGGATCTGGGGCTCCAACCATGCCCTCGCCCTCTCGACCCACCCGCCCGGCGAGGTGGCCCTCATCTGCGACCGCGACGGGGACCGGGCCCGGCGGCTTGCCGAGAAGCATGGCTGCGCCTGGACCACGAGCCTGGACGAGATGGCCGCCAGCGACGTCGCCGCTGTCACCATCGCGACCCCGGACCACCTCCACAAGGAGCCCACGCTCCGGATGCTGGCCGCCGGGAAGCACGTGCTCGTGGAGAAGCCCCTGGCCACGACCGTGGCCGACGGGCGGGAGATGGTGGAAGCAGCCGAGGCCGCCGGGGTCGAGCTCATGGTCGACTTCCACGCCCGCTGGCACCCCTTGTTCATGGGGGCGAAGGAGTACGTCGAGAGCGGGAAGGTGGGGGACCCGGTCCTGGCCTACGCCCGGCTCAGCGACACGATCTACGTGCCCACGGAGATGCTGCCCTGGGCCGGCCAGTCCGGTCCCGAGTGGTTCCTCTTCCCCCACGTCATGGACGTCGTGCGCTGGATCCTGGACTCCGAGCCGGTGGAGGTCTTCGCCCGGGGGCACCGGGGGGTGCTGGCGCAGCGGGGCGTGGACTGCTGGGACGCCATCCAGGCCCTCTTCGAGTTCGAGAGCGGGGCCATCTGCACCTTCGAGACCGCCTGGGTCCTGCCCAACAGCTACACCAACGTGGTGGACAACCGGCTCTCCCTCGTGGGGAGCCAGGGTGGGCTCGAGCTCAAGAACGAGCCGAACCTCTGGGCCTTCACCGATCGGTTCCACACCCCCTTCTCGTCGGAGGCGGTGACCCGCTACGGCAAGGCCTGGGGCTTCCAGTACGAGTCGATCCGCTACTTCATCGACTGCGTGGCCAGTGGCGCCAGCCCGGAGGCCACCGGGCGCGACGGCCTGGTGGCCACCGCCATGATCGAGGCGAGCCTGAAGTCGCTCGCCGAGCATCGCCCCGTGAGGATGGACGAGCTTCTGACCTGAGGAGGAGAGAGATGGGTGTGTTCGATCGGTTCCGCCTCGACGGGAAGACCGCCCTCGTGACCGGGGCCAGCCGCGGGCTGGGCCGGGAGATCGCCCTGGCCTTCGCCGAGGCCGGCGCCGACGTGGTCGTCACCGGGCGCCACCGGGACACCCTTGACAGGACCGCCGCCGACATCCGGGCCCACGGCCGGAAGGCCGGCACCCTCGAGGCGGACATGGGCGGGCCCGAGGCGTGTGAGAAGGCCTTCCGGCAGCTCCTGGACGATCACGGTCCGATCCACATCCTGGTCAACAACCTCGGGAACCGGGTGACCGCCGAGCCCATCGAGGAGGAGTCCCAGGCCAGCTGGCAGGAGGCCATCGACCTGAATCTGAACACCTGCGTCATCGGGACCCGTATGGTCGGGACCGCGATGCTGGAGCGCGGCGAGGGCGGCCGCATCATCAACATCGCCTCCATGAGCGGTCTCATCGCCAACCGGGGGATCGGGGGCCGCTCCTACGAGACGACGAAGGCCGCCATGATCCACTTCACCCGCGCCGCGGCCGCGGACTGGGCCCCCCACGGGATCACGGTGAACGCCATCTGCCCCGGGCTGTTCATGACCGACACGAACCGGGAGTGGAACGAGAAGAGGCCGGAGGTGATTGCCGCCATCGTCGAGGGCATTCCGGTGGGCCGGGCCGGCGAACCCGCCGAGCTGGGACCCCTGGCCGTCTACCTGGCCAGCCCGGCGTCGGCCTACATGACCGGCGCCGCCATCGTCATCGACGGCGGCTACACGCTCTGGTGAGCTGAGCCATCCTCCGGCTTGCCGGCCGTCAGGACACCCGGACCCGGGCCATCCGCTGGAGCGTGTCGTCCACCTGGTCCGTGCTGAGCATCCCGATCGTCACCGCGTCCACGAGGTCGTTCCCGAACACGTACTTCAGCGACGCGTCCTTCTCCTCGGGCTCGACCAGCTTGCCGGCGCCGAAGATCTTCATGCCCACCACCGCCTTGCCGTTGGCCCGGGCGGTCTTGAGAACTTCCGCCACCTCGGGGGCCGAGGCGTCGCACGAGTACTCTCGCCCGCCCTTGTCGTTGATGCGCGCGAAGATCACGTCGACCCAGGGATGCTCGGCCGCGACCTTCAGGGCCCCGAAGTCGTGGCAGGAGACGCCGACGGCACGGACCTCACCGCTCTCCTTGAGCTGGGACAGCTCGTCCCGGATGTGCTCGTACTCCGTCGGCCACTGGTCGTTCAACATGCAGTGAATGAGGCACACGTCGAGGTGGTCGGTCCCGAGCTCCTTGAGGAAGCGGGTCACCTCGCGCTTGGCGCCGCCGGAGGGCGTGATCCAGTCCTCCTTGCGTGGCCAGAGCTTGCTGAGGTAGACGAGGTTGTCCCGGGGCACGTCCTTGACCGTCTTGAGCACGTAGGGGTGCGAGCCGTAGAGGTCGGCCATGTCCAGGAAGGTCACGCCCTCGTCGAGGCTGTGGTGCAGCAGGCGGCTGAAGGCCTCCTGGCCCAGGCGGGTGTGAGCCGAGGACTGGCTGCCTCCGTTGAAGCCGGTGCCCTGGGCGAGTCGGGACACCTTGATCCCGGTCTTGCCGAGGGTCACCACGTCGCTGCCGGCGAAGCTCGTCGTCCGGCCGGCGTCGAGAGCCTCCAGCAGGGAGGGGGCGGCGGCGAGGAGGCCGGCGCCGCCGGCCGAGGTCCTCAGGAAGGCGCGACGCGTGTGCTTCTTCATGTCCACTCCTTGATCTCTCTGTTCGTCCACGACAGGGAGAGCCGGGCACGGCGACTCTGGTTCTGACCGGGGTACCTGGCCCCCAGTGTACCGGCAGGGGCCCCGGGATGTCATCCACCCCTCCGACGTCAGTCCGGAAGGGCGAACGCCACGTAGGCGTCTCCCGACTTCGTCCCCATCTTGCCGCCCCCGGCGGCGATCACCACGTACTGCTTCCCGCCCGTCTCGTAGGTCGCGGGGGTCGCGTATCCCCCGGCGGGGAGCGAGGTCTCCCAGAGCACCCTCCCCGTGCGCTTGTCGAAAGCCCGGAACTTCTCGTCCCTGGTGGCCCCGATGAAGATCAGCCCGCCCGCGGTCACGATGGGGCCGCCGTAGTTCTCGGTGCCGGTGGGCGGGATCCCCCTCTCGGTCAGCTCCGGCAGCTCCCCGAGGGGCACCGTCCAGCGGATCTCCCCGGCGTCGAGGTCGATGGCGTTGAGCGTGCCCCACGGGGGCTTCACTGCCGGGTACCCGTCGGGGTCGAGGAAACGGTTGTACCCGAGGTGGGTGTAGGGTCGGCCGGCCGCGGCCGCCTCGCCCTTCGTGTCGTCCGGCTCGTCCTCCCCGAGGAGGTGCGCCGCCACCGCGTCACGCTCGGCGGGAGACAGGAAGGCGAAAGCGGGCATGGCCCCCCTTCCCTTCTCGATCAGGGCCACGACGTCCCCGCGAGTCAGCCGATCCTTCAGGTCGTCCACCGGCGGGAACTGGCCCTCGGGATCGCCCCTCTTGTCGATCCCGTGGCACACCGTGCAGTGCTGGGTGTAGACGCGTGCGCCGCGGGCCCCGGCCTCTCCCGGCGGAGGCAGCTCGAGCATCTCCAGGATCCAGGCCATCTCGTTGGCGTTCACGTAGAGAAGCCGTGTCTCGGGGTCCCAGGCCGACCCACCCCACTCGGCCCCACCGTCGAACCCGGGGTAGATGACCGTGCCCTGGGTGCTCGGGGGCACGAACTGACCCCCGCTCCGCACCTGGCGCAGGCGCTCGAGGACCGCGGCTCTCGCCTCGGGGGAGAGGTCCGTGACGCCTTCCTCGGTGAGGATCTGCCGGGCGAACGGAGGCGGCTTCACCGGGAGGGGCTGAGTGGGCCACGTCTTCTCACCCTTCAGATCCGACGCGGGGAACGGGCGCTCCTCCACGGGGAAGAGAGGCTCCCCGGTCTCACGATCGAGCACGAAGACGTATCCCGACTTCGTGGCCTGGGCCACGGCGTCGATCTCGCGCCCGTGGCGCCTCACCGTGACCAGCACCGGGGCCTGCGGCAGGTCCCGGTCCCAGAGATCGTGGTGCACGGTCTGGAAGTGCCAGGCCCGCTCGCCGGTGGCCGCGTTCAGGGCGAGAACGCAGTTCCCGAAGAGGTTGGCCCCGTGTCGGTCGCCCCCCCAGAAGTCCCACGCGGGCGAGCCGGTGGGAAGGAACACGAGCCCGCGCTCGTGGTCCACGCTGATCCCGCTCCAGGCGTTGGCCCCCCCCACGTCCCTCCAGGCGTCCTCGGGCCACGTCTCGTGGCCGTACTCCCCCGGCCGCGGGATGGTGCGGAAGGTCCAGCGGATGGCACCGGTGCGGACGTCGTAGGCCCGGACGTGGCCCGGCGCGGAGGGCCCGGGGCCCTCGTGCACCCGGGTCCCGAGGATCAGCAGGTCGCGGTAGACCGCCCCCGGGGTCGTGGAGACCACGAAGAGGTCCGCCGGGTCCCGGTCGAGCCCCTCCCGCAGGTCGACGCTTCCGTTCTGGCCGAAGCCGGGCACCGGCTTTCCGCGGCGGGCGTCCAGGGCGAAGAGGCGCTGCCCCGCGGTGACCAGGATCCGGCGGTCCTCACCGTCGCTCCAGTACACCACCCCTCGATTGACCGCGAGGCCCTCGGCCTGGGCCTCGGCCCCGGCGCCGTAGGGGTTGAACCTCCAGAGCTCGCGGCCGGTGGCGGCGTCGAGGGCGAACGTCTCCACCCGCGTGGTGGTCGCGTAGAGAGCGCCCTCGACCACGATGGGGTTGCACTGGATCTGGGAGCGACCCTCCGCGCGCGCGTCACCCGTGCGGTAGGTCCAGGCCACCCGCAGCCGGGAGACGTTCTTTGTGTCGATCTGGCCGAGGGACGAGTGCTGGGTGTGCCCCGGGTCGCCCCCGTGGGTCCGCCACTCGCGCTCGGCGGGGGAGGGCCCGGGCGGACGGGCCCCTCCGGCGCAGGCGACGGAGACAGCAACAGCGGCGGCGGCCAGTGGCCAGGCGGGGGGTCTCATGGCGGGGGAGGATAGAAGCTCGCGGGGGCCCTGGGCAAGCTCCCCGGGTCCCGGAGCCGGTCGGCTCCGGGCCAGCACCCGAGGAAGAAGGGAATAGATTGAAACTGGCACTCGTTTTCAAATTCGTATAGCCTGAGTATGGAAGCCCCGAAAGCTAAGGAAAGCAGGAGGCAGCCCCCGAGCGCGGGGAGCTTCGTCCCGTGCGATCCGGCGACCGGGGGAGAGAAGCACAGGAGGATTTCCGGGATGAAGCGCAGAGATTTCACGAAGGTCATGGGTGCCGCCGTCGCCGGACTTGGAGCCGGGCTTGCCGCCAGCACGAAGCTGGCCGCCGGCGAGGAGTCCGAGGGGGGCGCGAAGCACGCCTGCAAGGGCCACAACGAGTGCAAGGGGCAGGGGGGCTGCAAGTCGGGCGACAACGGCTGCGCCGGCAAGAACTCCTGCAAGGGCAAGGGCGGCTGTGCCACCGCCTCGCATCACGAGTGCAAGGGCCAGAACGAGTGCAAGGGCCAGGGTGGCTGCAAGTCGGGCGACAACGGCTGCGCCGGCAAGAACTCCTGCAAGGGCAAGGGCGGCTGCGCGGTTCCGCTGAAGGACGCCTGATCGCCCCGGTCTCTCGTGGGGGCCGCGGCCCGCGCCGGGTCGCGGCCCTCGGGAGGCGCACTCATGAACCGATTCGGCATACCTGACCTCGGGGTCGGCATCGGCCTCCGCCCCGTGCACTTCGGCCAGATCCTCTCGGGCGCGCCCGAGGTGGACTGGTTCGAGGTCCTGTCCGAGAACTACATGGACACCGGGGGGCGCCCGCTCTTCATCCTCGACCAGGTGGCCGAGCGCTATCCGGTGGCCCTGCACGGGGTCTCGCTGTCCGTGGGCAGCACCGATCCCCTCGACCACGGCTACCTCCGGAAGCTCAAGGGGCTGGCCGAGCGCACGAACGCCCACTGGGTGTCCGACCACCTCTGCTGGACGGGCGTTCTCGGCCGCAACACCCACGACCTCCTTCCGCTGCCTTACGACGAGGCCACGCTGCGCCACGTGATCGCACGGGTGCGGGAGGTGCAGGACGTTCTCGAGCGGCCCCTGGTTCTCGAGAACCCGTCGACCTACCTCGCCTTCGCGTCCTCGACGATCACGGAGTGGGACTTCCTGGCCCGGCTGGCTGCCGAGGCCGACTGCGGCCTTCTCCTGGACGTCAACAACGTCTACGTGAGCGCGTTCAACCACGGCTTCAGCGCCGAGGGGTACATCGACGCGATTCCCGCCGATCGCGTCGTGCAGTACCACCTGGCCGGCCACACGAACAAGGGCACCCACATCGTCGACACCCACAGCGGGCCGGCCCTCGAGGAGGTCTGGGCCCTCTACGCGCGCGCCACCGCCCGCACCGGGCTCGTCTCCACGCTCTTCGAGTGGGACGCGGACATCCCGCCCCTCGACCAGGTGGTCCTCGAGGCCCGCCGGGCGCACCTCCATCGGCGGGCTGCCGCCGCGACGGGGACCCATGGCGCCTAGCCTGGCCCTGGGAGGCCTGCAACGCTGGATGCAGAGCGTGATCGTGCATCCCGGACGCACCGGCCAGGCCCTGGCGTCCTCCGAGGCGGCCTCCCTGGTTGCTCCGGACCGCCTGGGCGACGTCGTCCTGCCCTCGAAGACCCTGGCCCCGGCGGAGCGGGTGGGGATCTACCACGACATGTACCTCCTCCGCATGGAGGAGGCCCTGGAGACCGACTACCCCGGTCTCGCCCACTTCCTCGGGCCGCAGCGGTGGCGTCGGCTCGTCCGGGGCTACGTCGAGGCCCACCCCTCGCGCAGCTACACCCTGAACGTCCTGGGACGCGAGCTGGCCGAGTACGTGTCCCGCGCGCCACGGATCTCGCACGCCGGCTTCTGCCGCGACCTGGCCCGCCTGGAGTGGGCGATCACCGAGGCCTTCGACGCCCCCGAGACCCCGACGCTGACCGAGGAGAACCTGGCCGCCGTCCCGCCCGACGCCTGGGAACGGGCGCGTCTCGTTCCGACCGCCGCCTTCCGGCTCCTGGCCCTCGACTACAACGCCGGGCTCTACCTCGACTCGCTTCGGGGCGACGACCACGACCATCCCCTCCCGCGCCGCCGCCCCTCGTGGGTCGCGGTGTGTCGCCGGGACTACGCCGTCTACCGCGTGCCCCTCACGCGGCCGGCGTTCCGCCTCCTCTCGGGGCTGGCCGAAGGTCTGACGGTCGGCGAGGCCGTCGAGGAGTGCCTGAGGCGCTCACGCCCCCGCCCCTCCGGCGACCAGGTCTTCGCCTGGTTCCGCGAGTGGGCCCGGGCCGCAGCGTTCCGGGGAGTCGAGCTCTAGCTGCCCGCAAGGACGGCGGCCCGCGCGTGGCCGGCTCGCCGTGCCGGCGAATTCCCGGTACCGGCGACGTGCGCTTTGCAGGCGGCGCCCGTCGGGTCGACAATCAACGCGGAGCGTCACATGAAGCGAGTGTTGCTGCTGATCGCCGTCGCCGGACCCCTCGTCCTCAGCTGGAGCTGCGGGGGCTCGCCCTCGAACCCGACTCCCCAGCCCACGCCCACTCCCACACCGGCGGCCGAGGCGCCCCAGGTGATCAACGGGTGGAACGAGCAGCCGGTGGCGGCCGAGGCCACCCCCCCCATCGTGGGCCTCGGGCAGGGGGTCGTCGTCCGTGCTTCGGGGTTTCTGGCCCGTGAGCAGCGCTACGAGCTCGAGCCCATCGCCCTGTGGCCGGCCCAGCCGGCGTACGTGCGCGAGCTGGTCTACGACTGGGAGTTCGAAGACGGCTCCTTCCGCATGGTGCGCTGGGACCAGCCCTCCTTCACCCTGACCCTGGACGGCGCCCTGGCCAACGACGGCGCCGTCCGCTCCCGGGCCCGGCAAGTCCTCGACGAGATCCAGCGCCGCACCGGGCTCCAGGCCGCGATCGGCGCCGGGGGCGAGGTCCACATCGAAGTCGACCCGAGCGTGGCCGACCTGCAGGCGGTCGCCGAGGCCCGTCTCTCGTTCCGGGGGGCGACGATCACCGGCGGCACCATCTCCTTCGTCAATCGCCAGGAGATCACCGGGGGACCGGGCTCCAGCTACCACAACACCTTCCTGCACGAGATGGGGCACATCATCGGCCTGGCCCACTCCCCGGACGTGGGCGATGTCATGACACCGGCCGAGGGCCGGGGAACGACGTTCGACGAGTATCAGAGGAACGAGGCCATCGCCCTGCACTTGATCTACTTCCATCGCGAGGCAGGCAACCGTCCCCCGGACCGGGCCCCGGAGCTGGGCGCGGCCGCGGCCGGCTCGCCCCGGTACACGGTGATCATCGACTGAGAGGTGCGCCCCGGGCACCGAACGAGATAGTCTTGCGGCCGTGACAGGAGGCTCGGATCCATGATGAGAACCTGCGTTGCCGCTCTCCTTGTCGTCTGGCTCGTTCCTGCTGGCGCCATCGCCGGCGACTCCGACACGGAGGAGTGGATCCCTCTCTTCAACGGCAAGAACCTGGACGGGTGGGTGCCGAAGATCACCGGCTTCGAGGTCGGAGACAACCACGCGGACACCTTCCGCGTGGAAGGCGGCGTTCTGAAGATGTCCTACGACAAGTACGAAGGCGACTTCGATGGACGGTTCGGGCACCTGTTCACCGAGAAGGTCTACTCGTACTACCGGATCCGCGTCGAGTACCGCTTCGTGGGCGAGCAGGCCCCCGGTGGCCCGGAGTGGGCGTTCCGCAACAGCGGGATCATGATCCACGGGCAGCCCGCGGAGACCATGAAGAAGGACCAGGACTTCCCGATCTCCATCGAGGTGCAGCTCCTGGGAGGCGAGCGCGACCGGACCACCGGGAACCTCTGCACTCCGGGCACGAACGTGGTGATGGGCGACAAGCTGGTGACCGAGCACTGTGTGAGCTCCAGCTCCAGGATCCTCACCGGTGACCAGTGGGTGACAGCGGAGGCCATCGTTCACGGCGCCGCCAGCGTGCGTCACCTCATCAACGGGGAAGAGGTCCTCGCCTACGAGATGTCGCAGATGGGCGGCGGGAACGTGGCCGGCTTCGACCCCGCGGTGTGGACGGACGGGCAGCTGATCGAGGAGGGCTCGATCTCGCTCCAGGCCGAGAGCCACCCGGTGGAGTTCCGCAAGGTGGAGCTCCTGCCTCTCGTCGGCTGCACCGACCCGAAGGCCTCGAACTACAAGACCTACTACGTGAAGCCCGACCTCGGCCGCTGCACGTACGACTGACTCGTGACCGACCCGGGGGCCCGGCTCCCGGGGACGGCGAGCTGGTGTTCCCCGCCTTCGGCTACCGGGCGGGGATCTCTATCTCCTCACTCCAGATCCACTTCCCGAAGAACTGCCAGTTGTGCCAGACCGCCCCCAGGAGCTCCTTCGGCTTCGAGATCCCGTGCCCGAACTCCTTGTAGATCACCAGCTCCACCGGGACCCCCACGTCCTGCAAACCCTGGTAGAGCTCGTAGGCGTTGGGGGTGGGCACGCGCCGGTCGAGCTCGCCGTGCTGGATGAGGGTCGGCGTCGACGCCTCGTTGACGTAGGTCATGGGTGACGTCTTCGCATAGATCTCGGGGTCGCTCCACGGTGTGCCTTTCAGGTAGTGGCGGGTGAAGGGGTGGATGTCGGTGCTGACGTAGTAGGTCATCCAGTCGGAGATCCCCGCGCCCACCGAGATCGCCGCGAAGCGGTCGCTGGACGTGGTCAGGAAGGCCGAGATGTAGCCGCCCTGGCTCCAGCCCATGGCCCCCATCCGGTCGGGGTCGACGAAGCCCTGCTCCACCAGGTGGTCGACCCCTGACAGCACGTCCCAGGCGTCGCCCACCCCGAGATTGCGGACGTTGAGCGAGCGGAAGGCCTCGCCGTAGCCCGCCGACCCCCGGTAGTTGGGCATCAGGACGACCGCACCCTTCTCGAGCCACTGCTGGACCGGATAGACATAGGTGTAGGCCCGGACCGGGAACGACAGCCACGACGGCCCGCCGTGGATGATGACCAGGAGCGGGTGCTTCACGGACCGGTCGAAGCCCTCGGGCGTGAGGAGGACACCCTCGACCCTCGCCCCGTCCCTGCTCTTCCACTCGATCACCTCGCGGCCTCCGACCGACCACCCATCGGTCTGCTCCGTGGAGCGGCTGAGACGTTGCGGTCGGGCGGCGCCGGGGTCGATTCGGTAGACCTCGGGCAGGGTGTCGGGTCCCTCGCCCCGGAAGGCCATGGTCCGCCCGTCCTTCGAGAAGTCGACCGACCCGATGATGCGGGGCGCGCCCTCCACGCTCACGGGCTCGACCTCGCGGGTGTCCGGGTCGAGGCGGTAGAGCTTGCGTGTGGTCCGGTCGAGGGCGAGGAAGCGGATGCCGTCGTCGAGCCAGGCCACCGCGCTCGCGTCCTCGTCGAAGGCCTCCGTCAGGACCTCGGGGTCCCCGCCGCTGGCGGGCACCCGGGCCAGCTCGGTGTTGAGGTAGTAGGCGGGGTTGCCGTCGCCGGTGGCGAACACAACCCATTCCCCGTCCGGCGACCAGTGGGGATCGCGGTCCGGACCCGGTTGCGCCACCAGTGCCCGCACCTCGCCGCTCTCGACCTCGACCACCGAGATGTCGGCGTGGCTGAAGGACTCGACGCGAGGGTCGGGCGTGTGGTCGAAGGCGATCAGCCGCCCGTCGGGAGACCACCGGAAGCCGTTCACGGTGAAGTCGGGGCCCTCGGTGAGCCGCCGGAACGGCGAGGGCTCGTCCGCGGCCTTTTTGTTCTCGGCCTCTTCTTCCTCGTCGTCGGGCTCGCCCCCCTCATCCTTCCCCTCGTCGGGGAGCGCGGCGGCCTTGTCGGCGGCCAGCACCGCCTCCACGTCCAGCAGCCAGAGGTGGGTGTTTCTGAAGTCCCGGTCCTCCACCGCGAACCCGCCGTAGGTCTCCTCGAGCTTCTTGCGCCCGGGGTCCTGCTGGTCGGTGATCGCGACGGCCATGCGGGTGCCGTCCGGGGACCACTCGAAGCCCGAGACCCCGTCCTCCACCGCGGTCACCACCCGGGCCTCCCCGCCCCGCGCCGAGATCAGCCAGATCTGGGTGTCGTTGCCCCGATCGGCGAGGAACGCCACCTGCTCCCCATCCGGGGACCAGCGCGCCCTGGAGCTGCTGTTCTCCTCGGTTCGGGTGAGCTGGAACGGCTCTTCGTCGCCCCGCGCCAGCCAGATCTCGGTGTCGAACCGGTTGTCCTCCCAGTCCGCCTTCCGGACCGGGATGAGCACCGACGTCCCGTCGGGCGAGATCTCCGGGTCACCCGTGCTCTCCAGGCTCAGCACGGTCCTGAAATCGGGCCCGGAGAACGACGCTCCTCCGTTGGGGGTTTCCTGCCTCTCGTTCTCCGCGCCGGCGCTCGCCGCGGCCAGCAGCACGGAGAGCATCGGGCACAGCCACGCCACGGTCGATCTGGATCTCACGGCACCCTCCCAACAAGAACGGGGATTCATGGGCGATTCTGCCACGACCGAGTGCCCTAGAATGGGTCCCGCGGGCCCCTTTCCCGGGGCCGCGGGAGGGCACCATGGAGTACCGGCTGCTCGGGCGGACGGACATGAAGGTCTCGGCCATCAGCTTCGGGGCCTGGGCTATCGGGGGCACCTGGGGTCCGGTGCAGGACGAGGATTCCATGAAGGCGCTGCACGCCGCCGTCGACGCCGGGGTGAACTTCGTCGACACCGCCGACGTCTACGGCGACGGCCGCAGCGAGCGCCTGGTGGCCCGGCTCCGGCGCGAGCGGAAGGGCGAGACGATCTTCGTCGCCACCAAGGCCGGGCGGCGGCTTCCGGAGCAGACACGGGAGGGCTACAGCCGCAAGAACCTCAACGCCTGGGTGGACCGCAGCCTGAGGAACCTGGAGATGGACACCGTCGACCTCCTGCAGCTCCACTGCCCGCACCCCGACGTCTACGACACACCCGAGGTCTTCGGAGTCCTCGACGAGATGGTGCACGCCGGCAAGATTCGCTACTACGGCGTCAGCGTCGAGACCGTCGACGAGGCGTTGCGGGGGATCGCTCACCCCGGGGTGCAGACGGTCCAGATCATCTTCAACATGTTCCGCCCCAAGCCCGCCGAGCGGTTCTTCCCCGAGGCGAGGGCCAGGCGGGTGGGGATCCTGGCCCGGGTGCCGCTGGCCAGCGGACTGCTCACCGGCAAGCTGTCGAAGGAGTCGACCTTCGCCGCCGACGATCACCGCCAGTTCAATCGTGAGGGGCAGTTCTTCGACAAGGGCGAGACGTTCTCGGGGGTGCCCTTCGAGACGGGGCTGGAGGCGGTGGAAGCGCTGCGGCCCCTCGTTCCCCCCACGACGAGCCTCGCCCAGCTCGCTCTCCGGTGGATCCTGATGTTCGACGCGGTGAGCTGCGCGATCCCCGGGGCGAAGAACCCCGACCAGGCGCGGGCCAACGCCGCGGCTGCCGACCTGCCCCCCATCGATCCGGCGACCATGGACGCCGTGAGCCGGATCTACGACGAGAGCATCCGCGAGCACGTTCACGGGAGCTGGTAGGGCCGGGACGCGGGGGGTCAGGCGTCGAGCTCGGTTTCGGCGTTGACGACGTCCGGGATCGCGTCTCCGTGGCGCTCGTCGAGGAGCAGCCTCCGGAGAGTGCGCAGGTCGTTCAGGAGCCGCCGGCTGGAGCGGGCGTGCTCGGCGAGCCGCTCGAGCTTGTAGGCCACGAGCTGGAGGGCGTCGGCTCGCCGCCGCGCGTCGGGCTCGGCGCGGGCCTCGACCAGCTCGGCCGCGATGTCCTCGCGTGCCTCCTCCACCGATTCCACGAGCAGGCTCACGTACTCGAGCGCCCCCTCGATGCTGTCGAACGGCGTCTCGGGCTCGTACGGCATGTCCTAGATTCTGCGCTCACGGCCCCGTGCGACGTCAAGAAAAAAGGCACTTCGGCGCCGGTGGCGCGGCGCCCCTAGCCGTCTTCCGTTCAGGTTTGCCCCGTCTGGGCGCGTTCGATCGACTCGAACAGGGCCCGGAAGTTCCCGGCCCCGAATCCCTGGTCGCCCTTGCGCTGGATGATCTCGTAGAAGAAGGGCCCGGCCTCGCTCTCGTCGTAGAGGCCCGAGGACTCCTTGAGGAAGATCTGCAGCAGGTACTTGCCGGGGCCGTCGCCGTCGACCAGGATCTCCAGATCCCTCAGGACCGAGAGATCCTCGTCGATCGACCCGACGCCCATCTTCTCGAGACGAGCCGGCAGCGCGTCGTAGTACGTCCCCGGGGTGGGCATGAACTCGATGCCCCGCGCCCGCAGCTCCTTCACGCAGTGGATGATGTCCTTGACGCTGAGGGCCAGGTGCTGGACTCCGGCCCCGCGCAGCTCCTCGCAGAAGACGTTGATCTGCGAGCTGCGGAAGAAGGGGCGCCAGGGCTCGTTGTTCGCGAACTTCACCCCCGAATCGGGGTCCCACATCACGATCGAGCGCAGCCCCGAGCCTTGGCTCTGGTCGGGCGCCACGTCGGCGGTGTGGAACTCGATCTCCCAGTAGCGCTCGAAGCCCATGACCTGCTCCATCCACAGGATGGCCGGGGCCAGGGTGGGGAAGTTCGAGGTGGTGTGGTCGTAGCCGACGAACCCGATGCGGTTGCTCCCTCCCTGCGGCGTCGCGTGCGCCTCGAACCCCGGGTAGAGCGGCCTGTATCCATCCCGCTGGATGAAGCGGAAGGTTGCGTCTCCGAAGGGCGTCGCGATCGAGAAGAAGGCGATGGCACTGCCGCCGCCGCCGTCGACGCGCTGGATGTCCTGGATCGGGGTTCCCCCCCGCTTCTCGAGCAGGCGAAAGGTCCTCTCGACGTCCTCGACCTCGAAGTTGAGAGTGCCGATGCCGTCGGGGTGCTTCCTCAGCCAGCGGGCGGCCCGGCCGCCCTCTCCCCGGGGCTCCATGCAGACGACGACCGAGTTACCGGCCATGAAGGCGAGCGACTTCTGGCGGCCCGCCCTCGTCAGCTCCGCGCCGCTGCCCCCGATCTCCGCGAAGTCCATCTTCTCGGTGTAGAAGCGCCGGCTCCGCTCGAGATCTCGCACGTAGTAGTGCACCGACTCCAGCCGCTTGATCCCCAGCGACTCCACCCTCGCCATCACTCTCCTCCTCACAAAAGGGGTCAGGTCCGAAACGTAGCCTCTCGTCCTCTGGAGAGGACGTTTCTGAGGTCCGATGCTACGTTTGGGACCTGACCCCTTCGTCAAAGCGCTCAATGACACCGCGGCATTCGCCGAAACCGATGGGGACGAAGCTGTCGCGCTCGCAGCGGCCGCGGAGGATCACCTCGTCGCCGTCCTCCAAGAAGCGCCGCTCCTCGCCGGTGGGCAGCGTGAAGGGCTGCTCTCCGCGCCACGTCCTCTCCAGCAGGCAGCCCCGGCTCTCCTCCTCCGGGCCCGACACCGTGCCGCTCGCGATCAGGTCACCGGGCCGCAGGTTGCAGCCGTTCGAGCTGTGGTGGGTCACCATCTGGGCCAAGGTCCAGTAGAGGTCTCGCAGGTTGCTCCGGCTCACTCGCACCGGGGGCTTTCCCTCCCGGCGCATCGCCTCCGACGACAGCAGGACCTCGAGCCGCAGGTCGATCCCTCCCCGCGCGGCGTCGTCTTCGCCCCGCAGGTGGGGGAGTGGCTCCGGGTCTCCATCGGGGCGCACGAATGCGGGGACCCGAAAGGGGGCCAGGGCCTCGGCGGTCACCACCCACGGGCTCAGCGACGTGGCGAAGCTCTTCGAGAGGAATGGGCCCAGCGGCTGGTACTCCCAGCGCTGCACATCGCGGGCCGACCAGTCGTTGGCGAGGCAGAGGCCGAAGACGTGCTCCTCGGCCTCGGCGATGGGGATCGGGCTCCCGAGGGTGTTTCCCGGTCCCAGGAAGGCGCCGACCTCGAGCTCGTAGTCGAGCGAGCGGGTGGGCCCGAACTCCGGGGGGCCTTCCCCCCGGGGAGCGGTCTGTCCCCGGGGCCGGGGGACCGTGGCTCCGCTGACGAGAAGCGAGGACGCCCGCCCGTGGTAGCCGATGGGGACCCAGCGGTAGTTGGGCAGGAGCGGATTGTCCGGACGCAGCATCCGGCCGACGTTGTTGGCGTGGAAGATCGAGGCGTAGAAGTCGGTGTAGTCACCCACCGCCGCCGGCAGGCGCATCTCCGCCTCGGACTGCGGAAGGAGCACATCGGCGCGATCGTTCCGCGCCGTCACGAAGGCCCCCTCGGCCCGCAGCAGGTGGCTCAGGCGGTGACGCAGCGTCCCGCGCAGGCGTGGCTCCAGGCCCATCAGGGCGTTCAGGGTGACGGTGCGGCAGGCCTCCTCGACGTCCTCGGGCAGACCGCGGAGAAGCCCCCGCTCGGCGCAGGCCTCCAGGTCGAGCACCTGATCGCCGATCGCGCAGCCGATCCGGGGGCGCGCGTCCCCGCTCCGGGCGAAGACCCCGAGGGGGAGGTTCTGCACCGGGAAGTCGGTGCCGGGAGCATTCGCCGACGCGACCCAGCTCTGCAGGGCGGCGTCGTGGGTGCCGTCGATCGGCGCGCTCACGAGATCACCCCCAGCGACCTGAGCTCGACCACCGGCTCCGCGAACGAGCACGACCCGAAGGAGACGGCAAAGTCACGGCGGGCCAGCCCGAGATCGCCGGTCGGGACGCTCCGATCGCGCCACGCGAGCCCGTCGTCGTCGAGGCGGAACGCCACGGCCCGGGTCTCGCGCAGCACGGCCTCCAGCTCACCCGCCGGCATGCCGTCCCGCGCGAAGGCGGCGGCGGCGAACACGTTGAGGAAGCCGTGCATCGTGGCCCTCGGGGCGTCGGGCTCGTAGGTCAACGGGTGCTCGGCCCGCACGACGTGGTGGAGCCCGGCGGTGGCCTTGAAGGGCACGCCGGCCGAAGCGCAGGCCTCCAGGAAGCGGGCGAGCCGGGACGGGGTGGGGATGACCGCCACCTCGATCCCGCCGGTCCGGACCTTGGCGTTCGCCGCCCGTCCCCTCACCACGGCCAGGAGGTCGTCCAGCGCGTTGTCCAGTGGGAGCTCGACGAAGATGCCGAGCCCGCCCGGGATCGTGTCGAGCGCCGCGTCCAGCTCGGCCCGGGACGACGCCCTGAACTCCACCGTCTCCACCCTCGCCCGGTCCCCGAGCCGTGCGTTGAAGGCCACGATCTCGTCGGCGTGGGTGGTGAAGGCGGGACCGACGAGCGCGCTCAGGGACCAGGGGGCCCCGGGCTTTCTCTCGGCGCCGGCCGCCGGCGCCCGATCCGACAGGATGGCCTCCTCGAACTCGTCGAGCCGGGCCGCGGGCACCACGAAGCGGCCGAGCATCCAGGACTCGGGGCCCAGGCGCTGCCGGGCGTGCTCGGCCACCGCCTCCGCCATGCCGAGCCCGGCCGGGGGAAACAGACCCGCGTAGTCGACGAGGTTGGACAGGAGCGCCCGGGCGCCGGCGGTGGTCATCGGCCCTCCCCCGATCCCTCGAGCCAGGAGAGCGGGTAGCCCTCGTCCTCGAGGGGCAGGGCCTCCCGGCTCACGAGGAGCGGCCGGAAGGTGTCCACCATCACCGCCAGCTCGTCGGTGCCCTTCGCCCCGATGGAGTCCTCGGTCCGCCCGGGCTGGGGGCCGTGGGGCAGCCCGTCGGGGTGCAGGGTGATCGAGCCGTACTCGATGCCCTTGCGGCTCATGAACTCCGAGTTCGCGTAGAACAGGACCTCGTCCGACATCACGTTCTGGTGGCTGTAGGGCGCGGGCACGGCCTCGGGCCCGAAGTCGTAGGGCCGCGGGCAGAACGAGCACACCACGAAGCCGTCGCCTTCGAATGTCTGGTGCACCGGGGGCGGCAGGTGAACCCGGCCCACTCGCGGCTCGAAGTCGTGGATGCTGAACGCCCAGGGGTAGTAGTACCCGTCCCAGCCCACCACGTCGAAGGGGTGGTGGGCCATGACCATCTCCACCAGCCGGTTGCCGCTCTTCACCACCACCGGGAAGTCCCCGGTCTCGTCGCGGGTCTCGAGGCGGGTGGGGCGTCGGACGTCGCGCTCGGAGAACGGGGCCATCTCGGTGAGCTGCCCGTGCTCGTTGCGGTAGCGCTTCGGCGTGCGCACGTACCCGGCGCTCTCGATGACGAGAAAGCGGAACGGTCCGGCGGCGAGGCGCCAGCGGTGGAGCACGCCGCGGGGGATCACCACGTAGTCGCCGGCCCGAAAGGCGACCTCTCCGAACGAGGAGTCCAGCGTCCCCTCACCCTCGGCCACGAACACCACCTCGTCGCCCTGCCCGTTGCGGTAGAAGAACTCGTCCTCCTTCTCCGGACGAGCCATCGACAGCGCGACGTCGGAGTTGAACAGGAGAGGCACGCGATCGAGAACCGGGCTGGGCCCGGTGGCGAGGGTGGCGGTCCGGAAGTGACGATGGCGGAGGACCCGCTCCGGCTCGCCGGCCCAGGCCAGCCCCCGCAGGGCCTCCACGCTCTTAACCGCAGTGGGGAGGCGCAGGTGGTAGAGGAGCGAGGACGGCCCGGTGAAGCCCTTGTTGCCCACGAGCTCCTCGTAGTGGATCCCGCCGTCCTCCTTGCGGAAGGCAACGTGACGCTTGCGAGGGACCTCGCCCAGCTGGTGGTAG
>JAJDNS010000019.1 GCA_022340585.1 Acidobacteriota bacterium | reverse complement strand
GGAGCGCGAAGTGGACGGCCGTGGCGTCGCTGCTCCCGGTGGCGATGGGCCTCGCGCTGTGCTTCGCGGTGACCCGGGTCTGGCGGCTGGTCACGGGGTAGCTGGCTCATCGGCGGCGGCCCCCGGTCGGCTGGTGGGACGCGCGCGAGGCGAACATCTCGGTTCGTGCCGCCCGGGTCAGAGCGACGACGGCCGGGTGCTTGAGTCGGCGCTCTGACGAGATCGCGTAGAAGCGCTGGCGGACGCCCCTCAGGGTCCCCAGCCGGACGACGTCGTACTGCCGTTGGATCTCGTCCTCGATCACGGTGGGTCCGGGGAACAGGCCGACGTCCTCCTCCCCGAACACCCCGAGCAGGGCGCTGTCGTCGAACTCCCCGACGACCCGCGGCCGAATCCCCTCCGAGTCAAACCACTCGTCCAGGGATCGCCGCAGGGTGGAGATCTCCGTCGGAAGGAGCATGGGTGCCCCCTCGAGGGAGCCTGGAAAGCCCCTCCGCAGCCCGGCGACCCGTTGCGCCGAGCCGAAGATCCCGACCGGGCACTCGCCCAGCAGGTGGCTGTACGCGCGCACCTTGACCAGGGGGCTCGCCGGCGTGTCCGCGAGCGCCAAGTCGAGGTTGTGCATCGCGAGCTCGGCGAGGAGGCGCTCGGGCCGGTCCTCGATGCACTGGATCTGGACGGACTCGGTCAGCCTCAGGGCGGGCTCCAGGAAGCGGTAGGTGACCAGCTTGGGCACCACCATGGCGATCCCGACGGTGAGCCGGAGGGGCCGCCCGGCACGGCCCTGCAGGGCGTCGGTGAGCTCGCGGCCCAGGGAGAAGATCTCGTTCGCGTAGCGATGGACGACTCGGCCGGCGTCCGTGAGCTCGAGGTTGCGGCCGGCGCGGGTGAAGAGCCGCTCCCCGAGCGCGTCCTCGAGCGCCCGGATCTGGCCACTCACGGCGGGCTGGGAGACCCGGAGCTTCTCGCTGGCCCGCGTGACCCCGCCTTCGCGGACCACGACCCAGAAGTAGCGGAGGTGGTGGTAGTTGAGCTGACGGAGAGGATCGATCATAGGTACATCTTATGTATCTGTGAGTACGATTGTATTGGATTTGTCTGACACCTGGCCTTAGCCTGTCTGGGAAGGGCCCGGGCCGATTCGGAGGTGTCGGGCCGATGGCTTCTCGCGGGTCCCGGAGCTGGCTAGTCTAATGATGACGACGCTGTCGGCCCCGGATCGGGGCAAGTACTACCGCGGCCTCCTCGTCCTCGTGCGACGGGACCGTGTCATACACCGGCGCGAGCGCGACATGATGTTGCGGATCGGGAGGCTGCTCGACTTCGACGAGCGCTTCTGCGTGGACACCCTCGACGACCTGCTGACGAACAGGCTGATCACCGACAAGCCGATCGTGTTCTCCAGGCGCGAGGTCGCCGAGTGCTTCCTCAAGGATGCCGTCGCCGTCGCCGGGTGCGACGACCATGTCCATCCCCACGAGGTCGCCTGGCTGAGGTCCATCGCCCGGGCAAACGGCCTCCCGGGAGAATGGCTCGATGCCGGGATGCCGGAGAGCCCCGGCAACAGCGGCTGGCAGGAGCAGCCGTCGTTCCCGGTGGTGAGACAGCTTCTCTGACGGCAGACCCTCGAGCCGTCCGGCTATTCCGAGGGCCGGGGGCCGGCAGGCCCCAGCAACCGGACGCCGGTGGCCTGCAGGTAGATCAGCCCATCCTGGGTCCCGATCTCCCCCGTGACCTCCAGGCGTTGCCGACAATCGGCCGCTGAACGCGGGTCGAGGGAGAATCTGTCTCCCTATCGTGCCCTCGACGAAGCCGTAGGTATTGGTGTTCTCGGAGATCGAGGAGCCCTCTCCGATCACCCGCGCCCCGGCGTTGAGCTGGAGGCCGAGGTAGGGCGGTCGCCAGTCGTAGGGATCCACGGGGTTGCCCTGCACGCGGGTGGCCCGTCATTCTGAGAGCGCCACCCCGGATCCGCGCCCGAAGAATCTCCACTCGGCGCCCCTCCTGGCCGAAACGCAAGTGGCTTCGCCCGTCCGGTCCGACTAGAATGCCGCAACTCATCTGAGACGACACACTCGAGTGTCAGTTGGAGGAGGGCCCCAGTGATCGGCCAGACTCTCTCCCACTACCGCGTCACCGCCGCCCTCGGGGCGGGCGGGATGGGTGAGGTCTACCGGGCCACCGACACGAACCTCGGCCGCGACGTGGCCATCAAGGTGCTGCCGGCCGAGGTGGCCCAGGATCCGGAGCGCCTCGGGCGCTTCAAGCGGGAGGCCCAGCTCCTCGCCGCCCTCAACCACCCCAACATCGCCGCCATCTACGGCCTCGAGGAGGCCGATGGGAAGCCCTTCCTCGCCCTGGAGCTCGTGGGGGGCGAGGACCTCAAGCAGCACCTCGAACGGGGCCCGATCCCCGTGGATGAGGCCCTCGCCATCGCGGTCCAGGTAGCCGAGGCCCTCGAGGAGGCTCACGAGAAGGGCATCGTCCACCGCGATCTGAAGCCCGCCAATGTCAAGCTCACCCCGGACGGGAAGGTCAAGGTCCTGGACTTCGGTCTCGCGAAGGCCTACTCGGGGGACAGTGCCTCGGGCTCCTCCGCGGACCTGTCCCAGTCTCCCACACTCGCACACAGCGGGACCCAGGCAGGGGTCATCCTGGGCACCGCCGCCTACATGTCTCCCGAGCAGGCCCGGGGCAAGGCCGTGGACAAGCGAGCCGACATCTGGTCCTTCGGGGTCCTGCTGTGGGAGATGCTCACAGCGAGACCGCTCTTCGCAGGCGAGACGGTGAGTGACACGCTGGCCGCGGTGTTGCGCCAGGAGATCGAGTACGGCGAGCTGCCCGAGGCGGCGCCGTCGGGCGTCCGGGCCCTCCTGCGTCGCTGCCTCGAGCGCGATCCAAGGCAGCGTCTGCGCGACATCGGGGAGGCGCGCATCCGGCTGGCGGAGCCCCCGGGAGGGGCCCTGCCGCTGGCCCAGCCCCCCCGGCCAGGCCGGGGGCTGGCCGGGCCCGGTCTCGTGGCGGCGATCGGGCTCGTCGTGGGACTGCTCGCGGGACTGACCTCACGGTGGATCTGGCCCGAGCCGGGGTCGGTCCCGCTCCGCAAGTACCGCATCCCGGCCGCCCAGGCGAAGGGAGCCTGGAACACCCCGGCCGCCGCCCTGTCCCCGGACGGGCAGAGGATCGCCTACGTGGACCGAGGCCAGCTCTGGGTTCGCGAGCTCGACGAGCTCACGCCGCGCCGGGTCTCGAGCTCCGAAAGGGCCGATGCGCCGTTCTGGTCCCCCGACGGGGGCTCGATCGGCTTCTTCGATCAGCAGGCCCTCGAGCTCAGAAGCGTTCCCCTCGCGGGAGGCGAGACACGGACGATCTGCGATCTGCCGCGCTCGTGGGTCGAGAACACCGCCACCTGGGGGACGACGGGCTCGATCGTCTTCGGGACCCGCAGCGGGCAGCTATACGAGGTGCCCGAGCTCGGGGGCCAGCCCCGGCTTCGGCTGGCGCCGGGCGTCTCCCGAGACGTGGTCGGATTCAAGTACCCCCAGTTTCTCCCCGGTGGCGACCGGCTGCTGGCAGTGGCCAGCCGGGCCGAGGGGGAGCCGGGAGTGGTGATCGTCACGGGCGAGGAGTGGACCTGGGTGCCCGGGCTGGAGCACGGCCTCTGGTTCGTCACCTACTCCCCCAGCGGTCACCTCCTGGCCTCCGGGCCGACGCAGGACACCGGCGTCTGGGCCGTGCCTTTCTCGCCGCAGAGCGGTCGAGCCGGCGGCGAGCCGTTCCGGGTGAGTGAGACGGGCGTCTACCCGATGGCCAGCCGCGACGGGACGCTGATGTACGTGACGCAGGGCCTCGAGCAGCTGGCCTGGGTCGATCGCGAGGGGCGAACGATCGCCTCGATCGGCCAGCCGCAGCCGGAGATCTCCCAGCCGGCGATCTCCCCGGACGGGCGCCAGGTGGCGGTCGCGGCCGTCGAGGACGGGCGATCGGACATCTGGGTTCACGACTCGGACCGCGGCACGAAGTGGCCCCTGACCGCCGACGCCCCGTGGGACAGCCAGCCCGCCTGGGCGCCGTCGGGCGAAACGATCGCCTTGACTTCGGGGCGCCGGGAGCTCGACGAGGACGGAAGGCCCGAGGGAGAGGAAGCGGTTCTCGACTCGCCGCTCCGGGGCCGAGTCTCTGCCGTGTACTCCGTGCCCGTCGGGGGCCAGGCCGAGCCCACCCCCCTCGCCGTTTCCGAGCAGCCGACCTTCGAGGCCGAGTACTCGCCCGACGGGCGCCACCTGGTCTTCGCCACGGTCGCGGTCGAAGGGGGGAACGACGAAGAGGGCTGGGACTACGACATCTGGCACCTTCCGCTCTCCGACGGCGGCGCGCCGGCGCCGCTCATCGCAACGCCTGCGAGCGAGCTCCTCCCGACCTTTGCCCCCGACGGCCGACACCTGGCGTTCATGTCCGACCGGACCGGACGCCTCGAGATCTACGTCACCACGTTCCCAGAGGCCGACCGAACCTGGGGTCCGATCTCGACCGACGGAGGGGTTCAACCCAAGTGGAGCCGGCATGGCGAGCTCTTCTACATCGACCAGGAAGGGCTCATGGCGGTCCGGGTCGACACCTCCAGCGGGTTCTCGTGGAGCCCGCCAGAGCGGGTCTTCACGCAGGACGAGCTGGGAGCCCGCCTCGTCGATCCGTCGCAGGTGCCCATCGGGGTCCGCTACGACGTGGCGGCAGGCGGCCAGAGATTCGTCGTGGTCCGCAGCCTCGCCGGGCCCGATTCCGGGATCACCGTGGTGCAGAACTGGCTGACGGAGTTCGGGCCGTGATCGGCCGGACCCTCTCCCACTACCGCGTCACCGCCGCCCTCGGGGCGGGCGGGATGGGTGAGGTCTACCGGGCCACCGCCACGAACCTCGGCCGCGACGTGGCCATCAAGGTCTTGCTCCCCGAGGTCGCACAGGATCCCGAGCGCCTCCGGCGCTTCAAGCGGGAGGCCTATCTCCTCGCCGCCCTCAACCACCCGAACATCGCCGCCATCCACGGGCTGGAGGAGGCGGACGGGAAGCCCTTCCTCGTCCTCGAGCTCGTGGAGGGGCAGGACCTCCAGGAGGTTCATAGTTGGACCTGCGGCCGGCGCTTTCACTGAGGTTCGCGCTCTAGTCGATGTCACCGTAGGTTGAGTGTGGAGCGGTCTGTGCGGTGGGATGCCGGCTCCCTCAGGGAGCTACGTTGAACGCTAGGGTCTCTGGGCGGAACGCGAGCTGCACGTACTCGAGAGGCGGCCCGTCTGTGGGGTGCCAGATGGCGCGGCCGCCGGTGGGGAGCGGTCGATCGCCCACGATCCGGTAGCCGTCCAGCGGGGTGGTCCAGCGACACCGCGTGACCTGGTTCGGGTCCTTCGGGTCCGCGAAGAACCGGTCCGTGGTTTCGAAGTCGGTGGGCGCGCCTCGTTCATCCACGCTCACGCGAGCATGGACAGTGTGCTCGCAATCGGTGAGTGCCACATCAAAGGCGTGGTCGTCCACGGCGCTCCACTGGACTTGCGGGACGAGTAGCATGGAGGGGCTCAGCAGAATGGCGTCGTTGAGATAGGTGACGAGCTCGCCCACGTCGAAGGCTTCGCCAGTGCCGTCACCCACCGTGATCAGGTCCAACAGACGGATCTGCAGGCGACCGCTCCCGTCGACGTACGTGTCCCGACCGATAACCGGCACGATCCCAAAGAAGCGCATCCGCATGAGGAAGACCCGCGCGAGGCGCAAGCGGGTGTTGTACTGCCACGACTCGCACGCCATCCACCACTCGCTGGCTGAGCGGCGGAATCGCCCTCGGGCGGCGATGCGGAACGACCAGTCGCGTGGGCGCCCCACGCAACGCATGAACCCGAGGTAGCGTTGCACCGTTGGAGGGAGTCGCTCGAGATCCGCGTCGGTCACAGGGGCCGTCGAGGTGTCGGGTCCAGGGCGGTCAGGCAGCCCGTACCCCTCGAGCTCGCGTGCGAGCTTGCCGCGCATACCAGGTCTCCTCGCCTCAACTCTCATGGTCATCTCGGTGACAGGGCCGAGCGGAGCGCTCCGTTTCCCACCAAGCACCGACGTCCTCCCACCGGGCGCTGAGGTCGACGCTGTTGTACACCGAGCCTGTGACCCATCGCCACCGCAGGGCTTGCACCAGACAGCGGTCTGGTGCGTGTTCTTGCCGTCTGCTCAGATCGCCGACCGATTGAGGGTGGTGGCGACCCTGGAAGCGGTCGAATGCCACGTTGACGGGGGTTGTGGGTTGCCTGAGCTGCCGCCGGCCGACAACTCTCCCCTCGCTCCATGCCGGTGCGGAGCCGACTCTCAGGCGATGTGGGCCACGGCGGGCTTGGGGTGTGGGGGAGGGCGAGAGACCCTGTCACGTTTGTGGATGTGATCCAGGATGCGCTTGAGCAGCGACGGCTCGGTAATGAAGCCAATGACGCGGATCTCGGCTCCGCAGCGAGGACAGACCAGGGGGTCCACCTCGTACACGCGGCGGATGAGGCTGGCCCAGCGGCGCCTCAGGGCGGCCCGCTCCGGGGAAGAGAGGACCGGCTCCCCGGCCTCGCCCGAGCCGTTGCCCTCGAGCCGACCCTCGGCCTTGCGGCGCTGAGCTCTCGCCCGGTTCGAGTAGGCGCCGTAGTCGCGCACGAGGTGGCGTCTCGGGTCCGGGATCTGGACCAGGACCCGGGCCACAAACTCGTCCGGGTCGATCCTCTCGCCTTCCTCCGGCTCCGCCGGGTCATGTCCGCCCTTGCGGGTGTAGACGACCTCCTTTGCGCCCGGGGAGAAGCGGAGCCGGG
>JAJDNS010000018.1 GCA_022340585.1 Acidobacteriota bacterium | reverse complement strand
CCACCGAAGGAGCCGGCATGACTACCCAGGGCGAGAAGCTCTCGATCCGCGAGAAGATCGGCTACGCCGTCGGCGACACCGCCTCGAACCTCTACTTCCAGACGTTCCTGCTCTTCATCCCCATCTTCTACACCGACGTGGTGGGTTTGCCGGCGGCGGCGGTGGCCACCATGTTCGCGGTGAGCCGGGTGTTCGACGCGGTGAACGACCCGCTCATGGGCACCATCGCCGACCGGACCCAGACCCGGTGGGGCAAGTTTCGCCCCTACCTCCTCTGGTTGGCGGTGCCGTTCGGGCTCGCCGGCTTCCTCGCCTTCAGCAGCCCCGATCTCAGCCCCACCGGCAAGCTCGTCTACGCCTACATCACGTACAACCTCCTGATGATCGCCTACACGGCGATCAACGTCCCCTACGCGGCCCTGATGGGGGTCATGACCTCCAACCCCCTCGAGCGAACGTCGCTGGCCGCCTACCGCTTCGTGGGCGTGTTCACCGGGGGCCTGATCATCCAGGGCGCGGCCCTGTGGATGGTGGACTTCTTCGGGAAGGGAGACCAACGGGCCGGGTGGCAGTGGGCCATGGCCTGCATCGGAGCGCTCGCCGTGGCCCTCTTCTGGGTCACCTTCGCCACCACCCGCGAGCGCGTCTCGCCCCCGCCGGGGCAGAAGGGCGACCTGGCCCGCGACCTCCGGGGTCTCCTGAACCGGCCCTGGCTCCTGATCGGCCTCGCCACCTTCTTCCAGCTCACCTTCATCGTGGCCCGGCAGTCCACGGCGGCGTACTATTTCAAGTACCTCGTGCAGGACCAGACCCTGTCGTTCCTCGGCTTCAGCCGGGACATGTCCTACGAGGCCCTGATCTCCGCCTTCCTGGTCTCGGGCACCCTCGTCACGATCGTGGGGACGATGTGCTCGAGGTGGTTCGCCCGGCAGCTGGGCAAGGGCCGGGCCTACGCCGTCCTGATGGCGGTCAGCGTCGTGGCCCAGGTGGCGTTCTACCTCGCGGGTCCCACCGACCTCGTCCTGATCTTCACCCTGAACCTGATCGGGCAGTTCGTCTGGGGGCCGGTCTCGGTCCTGCAGTGGGCCATCTACACCGACGTCGCCGACCACATGGAGTGGAAGAACGGCCGCCGGGCCACGGGGCTGGTGATGGCGGCGTCGCTGTTCATGCTCAAGATGGGCCTGGCCATGGGCGGGGCCTTCGTGGTCTGGATGCTCGGCGTCTACGGCTTCGAGGCCAACCAGGAGCAGTCGGCGGCGACCCTCCAGGGCATCCGCCTGCTGATGAGCGTCTTCCCGGCGCTCTTCGGCGTGGCCGCGGTGGCCCTCATGTCCTTCTACCCGCTCAGCGAGAAGGTGATGGGACAGGTCGAGGAGGAGCTGGCCGCGCGCCGCGGGTAGCGGCGCCATCGAGACCCCGGGCCGGGAGTGAAGACGATGACAAGGACCCGAACGATCACGGTACTGATGGCCCTCGGCCTCGGGGCCAGCCTGGCCGGGACACCGGTGGCCGCCGAGGAGCCGGGACTGAAGGATGCGGCGCCCCCGGGGATGCTCATCGGGGTGGCCCTGGGCCGGGATCAGACCACCGGCCAGGATCCCCACGTCGAGGCCCTGGTGCCGGGCCAGTTCGACAGCCTCACCCTCGAGAACGAGCTCAAGTGGGAGAGGGTGCACCCCGAGCCCGACCGCTACGACTTCGGCCCCGCCGACCGGGCCGTCGCCTTCGGCGAGAAGCACGGCATGGCGGTCATCGGCCACGTTCTCCTGTGGCACCAGCAGACCCCGGCCTGGGTCTTCGCGGGAGAGGGGGGGAAGCCTCTCGATCGCGAGACCGCTCTCCGGCGCCTGCGCGCGCACATCCAGACCGTGGCCGGGCGCTACAAGGGGCGCATCAAGGGCTGGGACGTCGTCAACGAGGCGGTGAACGACGACGGCACCCTGCGCCAGACCCCGTGGCTCGAGGCGATCGGAGAGGACTACCTCGCCCGGGCCTTCGAGTACGCTCGCGAGGCCGACCCCGGGGCCGAGCTCTACTACAACGACTACAACGTCTACAAGCCCGAGAAGCGCGCGGCGATCCTGAAGCTGGTCTCCCGGCTCCGGAAGGAGGGCCTGCGAGTGGACGGGGTGGGCGCCCAGGGGCACTGGCTCCTCGGGGACCCCTCGTTCGACCGGGTCGAGACCATGATCACCGACATCTCCGCCGCCGGCTTCAAGGTGCTGATCACGGAGCTGGACGTGGACCCCCTGCCCCGCGACCCGCGGATGTACGGGGCCGACCTCTCCCTCAAGACGCAGATGGGGGAGGAGACGAACATCTACGCCGACGGCCTGCCCCCCGAGAAGCAGCAGGAGCTGGCCGAGTACTACGGCGGGGTCTTCCGGGTCTTCGTGAAGCACCGCGACGACATCTCGCGGGTGACCTTCTGGGCGCTCACCGACGCCGACACCTGGCTGAACGGCTTCCCCGTCCCGGGCCGGGTGAACCACCCGATGCTGTGGGACCGGGACGGGCGCCCGAAGCCGGCCTTCGACGCGGTCCTCGCCGCCCTCCAGGCCCGCTGAGAGCCCGCGGGATCACGTCGTCGGGCGACTCCATCCCCGGGCCGACGGCGTGTCCTCTCGTGGAGAAGCCGCGCCGTGAAACACCCGTGTCCGCCAACCTGGAGGTCGTGAGATGACGAAGCCCGTCGGCATGGTCGCCTCCCTCGTGGCCGGGTTGTTGCTCACTGCCTCCGCCCGGGCCGACGACGTCGTGGCCGCGGCGAAGCGCGGCGATCTCTTCGCGGTGAAGCACTACCTGGCGAAGTCTCCCGACGCCCTCGCGGCGCGCGACCGGTTCCGGTACACGCCCCTGCACTGGGCCGCGGTGCAGGGACACTGGGACGTCGTCGCGACCCTCGTCGAGCGCGGTGCCGACGTCAACGCCCTCGGCGGGGACGGGGGCACGCCGCTGCACATGGCCTGCCACCACGACCGGCCGGACATGGTCCGCCTCCTCCTCGATGCGGGGGCCGACCTCACGATCCGGAACCGGTGGGGGCGGACGCCCCTGCACGTTGCCGCCCGGCGCGACTGCGACCTCGTGGCCGCGCTGCTGCTCGCTCGAGGCGCCGACCCCAATGCGGTGACGAAGGAGGGCTGGACGCCGCTGCACGTCGCCTTCATGGCCGGCCACCCGCGGGTTCGGGAGATCCTCCTCGGGCACGGCGCCGACCCGGGTCAGGAGGACGACACCGGGAAGATCCCGGCCGACTACGCCTTCACCCGGCCGGCCGCCGTGGAGGACGAGGAGACGGACCTGGGCGCCTACGTGGGACGGTACGCCCTCGGTCCGGACGTCGTCCTTCGGGTCTGGCTCGACGACGGGCGCCTCCACATGGCCGAGTTCGGCCCGAACGAGCTGTACCCGACAGGGCCCGACACCTTCTACTGCCGCCGCGAGCCCTGGCAGGTCACCTTCCACCGCGACGACGGGGGAGCGGTCGACCGCGTGGACGTCGCCTTCCTCCGGCGCACGGTCCACGGTACCCGTCTGCCCGAGTACCGCTACGTCGGATCCCGGGTCTGCGCCGAGTGCCATCTTTCAGAGGCCTCGGGCGCCCAGTCCATCCACTGGATGCAGAGCGCCCACGCCCGCTCGTACTGGATGCTGAAGACCGACTGGGCCCGGCACCTGATCTCCATCCGCGACGAGTACCACGGCGTCGAGGAGCCGACGAACGATGGGCGCTGCCTCAAGTGCCACACCACGGGGGCCCAGGACCCGGACTTCGAGCCCGCCGCCTCGTTCCGCCCGGAGAAAGGCGTCGGCTGCGAGGCCTGCCACGGTCCGGGCTCGGCCTACATCGACCCCGCGATCATGGCCGACCACGAGGCCTTCCTCTCCCACGGCGGCCGGGTGCCCGACGAGGCGACCTGCCGCCAGTGCCACCAGGGCGACGGATTCCGGTACGAGGAGCGGCTCCGCGAGATCGCCCATCCCCGGCCCGCGGAGACGAGCGACCCCAGCTGAGGCGTTCGCTACGGGCACGAAAGGTCTCGCGCTTCGGACCTGTCCTGACCGGGGCCGTGGGTACTGTTCGGAGGACAGGGAGGTCGACCGTGAGATCACTCTCGAATGCCGAGCTACTCCGCCGCCTGTTCGCTTCGCTCAAACAGTCCCGACGGAACGAGGTGGACCTCATCACCCTCATCGCCGAGGTCGACGCCCGGAAGCTCTACGCCCCGGAAGGGAAGCCCTCGATGTTCCAGTACTGCACCGAGGTCCTTCACCTCTCGGAGCAGGAGGCCTACCTCCGGATCACCGTGTCCCGGGCCTCCCGTGAGCACCCTCAGATCCTGCCCATGCTGCGGGACGGACGGCTGCACCTGAGCAGCGTCGCCCGCTTGACGAAACACCTCACGCCCGAGAATCGCGACGAGGTGCTCGCGCGCGCCGTCCACAGGTCCCGGCGCCAGATCGAGGAGCTGGTGGCGGAGCTGGAGCCGCGTCCCGACGGGCCACCCGTTATCCGGAAGCTCCCGGCGCCGCGGGCTGTCTCATCCCCCGCCATGGCGGGGGACGCTGGGGCGAGGCCTCCCGACACGACAGCCACGCCCGGGACGTAGCGCGCGCCGAGCCAGCGACCGTAGGCCCTGGCGTTGTCGGTGTCGAGGGCCTTCGCCTCCTTCACGTAGTAGCCCCAGGTGGGGAGCATGGCGAGGACCAGGCCCTGGCGGTTGGCGAAGTCCACGAGGTGGTCGACGTGCTCGAAGTAGGCCGGGTTGGGCCGGCCGGGATCGCCGTCGATCCACGGCCTCTCACCTTGTCGCCCAGCCAGAAGAAGGGTTCACCGGTCTGGTCCACGAAGTAGCGACCGTCCGGGCTCACCTTGACCGGCCCGGGGACGGAGGCGGCGGCCACGGAAGCGAGCGACATGGCGGTGGCGACGACGGCAAGAATGACGATGGAGTTCTTCATGGCAGGGGGATTGTAGCGGCCTGCGGCGAGCGGCGTTTATTCCCGAGCAGACACAGACGGCAAGACGCCGGCCCTCCAATCGGGGGAGAAGGGGAAACCCGTCGAGCCGAACCGGTTGCGTTGTCACTCCGTACCCGGGGGTTTGCTCTCGCGCCTGGATGCGCGGGACTCGTCCCCTGGTCTTCTGGTGCCTCGGAGCCTCCCGCCGACGAGCTGCCCGGCGAAGAAGGCACCGACGAGAGCGGGAAACGTCGCCAGCTGGAAGCCCAGGCCGGACGCCCAGCGCATGAGCACCACCAGCGGAACCGGCGCGTGGACAGCCACGAACCACGGCAACGAGAGCTTGCGCGTGCCGGACCGCCAGAACCCGAACGGAAGGTTCACCACGAACACGAAGAGGGCGACCGTCAACGTTCGCTGCACCCCCTAAGGATACCGCCGCTGACCCCTTGCCCCGACCGACGGGCGTCGGTACACTTCCCCATCCATCATGCTCCATCGCGTCCGGTGCGGCGGGACCCGTCCCGCTCTCCGTGCCGGTCATCACCCGCGCCCATGACCACCGGGGACGGCGTCACGCTCTGGGTGCCGGGCCCGCTGCGGTCGGCCTGCGGAGGCGCGACGGAGCTCGCGATCTCGGCCCCCACCGTGCGCGGGGCCCTCGCCGAGATCGAGCGCCGGCACCCGGCGCTCTACCGCGGGGTGTGCGACGAGACCGGGGCGGTCCGTCGCCACGTGAACCTGTTCGTGAACTCGTCCCACGTGCGTGACCTGAAAGGGCTCGACACGACGCTTGCCCCGGGCGACGTCGTGGCGATCATTCCGGCCGTCTCGGGAGGGTGACAATGAC
Source organism: Acidobacteriota bacterium (assembly GCA_022340585.1). Lineage (GTDB taxonomy): Bacteria > Acidobacteriota > Vicinamibacteria > Fen-336 > Fen-336 > JAJDNS01. The sequence continues at coordinate 65,224 of JAJDNS010000018.1, read as the reverse complement.
GGAGCGAGTCGTGCTCGCCATCGGAACGCGGAAGGGGCTCTTCGTCGCGGTGGCCGCCAAGGGCCGGCGGCGCTTCGCCCTGCACGGGCCCTTCGCGCCCGGCGTCCCCGTCTACGCGGCGCTCATCGACGTGCGCGGCACCCCGCGTCTCTACGCCTCGAGCTGCAGCGCCTTCTTCGGCATGAAGGTCCTGCGCTCGACCGACCTCGGGAAGACGTTCAAGGAGACGAAGAGCCCCCCCGCCTTCCCGAAGAAGGACGGGCGGGCGGTTGCGAACATCTGGGCGCTCGAGCCGGGGAGGGGCCGGAAGGAGCTCTGGTGCGGCGTCGAGCCGGCCTCGCTGTTCCGGAGCGAGGACCGCGGCGATTCCTGGGAGCTCGTTCCCGGCATCAGCAACCACGAGCACGCCAGGCAGTGGCAGCCCGGGGCCGGGGGGCTGTGCCTGCACACGATCCTCCGGGACGGCGACCGGGTGCACCTCGGCATCTCCACCGGCGGCCACTACCTCAGCGAGGACGGGGGCGTGACGTTCGAGGCCTCGAACGAGGGGGTCGGCGCCGGCTTCGTGCCCGACCCCTTCCCGGTCTTCGGGCAGTGCGTCCACAAGATCGCCCGCCACGCGGACGCGCCCGGCCGGCTCTACATGCAGAACCACGGCGGGTGGGCCGAGTGGGCGGGGCCCGGGGGCCCGCGACCGGACATCGGGGTGCTGCGCAGCGACGACCACGGTCGCACCTGGCGGTCGATCGCGAAGGGCCTGCCCTCCGACTTCGGCTTTCCCATCGTCGTCCACCCCCACGATCCCGACACCGTGTACGTGGTGCCGCTGGAGGTCATGACCCGCACCTGTCCTGGTGGCGCGCCGGCGGTGTGGCGCAGCGAGAACGGCGGAGCTTCGTGGCGGCGACTCGCGAGGGGCCTGCCGAAGAAGGAGAGCTTCTTCACCGTCCAGCGCGACGCCCTGGCCGTGGACGAGCTTCGGTCTCCGGCGCTCTACCTCGGCACCACCACCGGGCAGCTGTGGATCGGACGCGACGGTGGCGAGGAGTGGGACTGCCTGTTCGGCGCCCTGCCCCCGATCCACTGCGTCAAGGTCGCGGTGGTGTGAGGCGGATCAGCTCAGGGCCAGGACGACCACCGACCTGGCGGGCAGCTTCACCTCCAGCGTGTTGCCCTCGACCGTCGCACCGGTGAACGCCGCCGGCTGGACGGCGTTCGGCGCGTCGAACGTGTTGTGGGCGTCCATCGCGGGGGCGGTCAGGACGCGCCCGCTGACCACCCTCGGCGCGAGCCCGGCCAGCTCCACGGTCAGGGTCACCGCCTGGGAGGGGCTGGTGTTCGCGAGGGAGAGGTGGGTCGCCGAGCCATCGGCCGCGCGCGTGGCCGACGCGCTCACCATGGGAATTCCCTCCCCGCCGAACACGTAGTCGGGCGACTCCAGCTCGACCGGCAGGAACGTGCCGTCCTGGTGCACCTTGAACATCTCGAACACCCAGTACGTGGGCGTCCGCAGCATCTTCTCCTCGTCCGTGAGGATCATCGCCTGCAGGACGTTCACCGTCTGCGCGATGTTGGCCATGGTCACGCGGTCGGCGTGGCGGTGGAAGATGTGGAAGTTGAGGGCCGCGACCAGCGCATCGCGCAGAGTGTTCTGCTGGTAGAGGAAGCCGGGCACGGAGCCGGGCTCCGAGTCGTACCACGTGCCCCACTCGTCGACCACCAGGCCGACCTTCTTGTCGGCCCCGGGCCACGGCCCGGGCTTCGCCTCGGCCTCGGCCTTGTCCATGATCGCGGAGTGCTTCGTGATGAGCTCGTCCATGCGGAGGGTGCGCTGCAGCGTCGAGAACCAGAGATCCTCGCCGAAGTCGGTCGCCGAGCCCTTCGTCCTCCACTGGCCGGTCGGCAGGGTGTAGTAGTGGAGCGACAGGCCGTCCATCCGCCGTCCCGCGACGCCCATCAGCACCTCGGTCCACCTGTAGTCATCGACGCTCGCCCCAGCCGCGATGCGATAAATGGGCTTGCTACGGTCGTAGTTCTTGACGAAGGTGTTGTACCGCCGGTACTCGTCGGCGTAGTACTCGGGCCGCATGCTGCCGCCGCAGCCCCAGGGCTCGTTGGCGATGCCGAAGTACGGCACGTGCCAGGGTTCCTCGCGGCCGTTCTGGCGCCGGAGGTTCGCCATGGGTGAGATGGCGTCGGAGGTCATGTACTCGACCCACTCCATCATCTCCTGCGGGGTGCCACTGCCGACGTTGCCGGTGATGTAGGCGTCGGTGCCGAGCTGCTCCACGAGGTCCATGAACTCGTGGGTGCCGAAGCTGTTGTCCTCGACGACGCCACCCCAGTGGGTGTTGATCATCGACGGTCGCTGGTCACGGGGCCCGATCCCATCCCTCCAGTGGTACTCGTCGGCGAAGCAGCCGCCCGGCCACCGCAGCACGGGAATGTCGAGCTCCTTGAGAGCGGCGACGACGTCGCTGCGGATCCCGCGCGTGTTGGGGATCGGGGAGTCGGGCCCGACCCAGATGCCCTCGTAGATTCCCCGGCCCAGGTGCTCGGCGAAGTGGCCGTAGATGTTCTTGTTGACGACCGGACCCGGCTGGTCGGCCCGGAGGACCGCGCTGGCGGCCACGTCTGAGGTCTGGGCGTGGCTCGTGGCGGCCAACAGCAGGGCGACGCCGAGGATCGTGAACGCGCCCAATGGGTGCCTCTTCATGTCGAGCTCCTTTCGAGGACCGAACCGGCCTGCGGCCGGATGCCTTGGCAGCCCTACCAGCACGGGAGTGGCCCGGGTCCGTGGCGGGCCCCATGACTCTATGCACGGGCTGCGGAGATGGCAAGCAGGAGCGCAGACTCCCCACCTTTCACTGCTGTAATCCGCGTGCAAGAGCAGTGCAAGGCGGTATTCCGTCTAACCTTGTGAGGCTTCTCCGTGCTTCCGATGCGGCTGGGCGCGCTGAGTGCGTGCCCGGGGGGTGAGGGATGAGGCGACGTTGGTGGGTCGTCGTTGCGGGTCTCGCGGCATCAGCTGTCGCGTGTGGCACTGCCCCACGGATCGACACGTCGTCGGACGAGAGAGTCGCCGCCTCCCTGCAGGAGGTTCGCCGCTCGCTCCCCCCGGAGAGGCGGCCCGCCTTCGACGAGGCGGTGGCGACAGTGGCGTTCAGCCGCTTCGGCAAGGACGCGGTCCCCGAGATGGCCGCCGGACCCACGGGCTTCGAGGCCCGCGCGCTCGAGCCGCTCAACGGAATGACCGCGCACGAGGTCTTGACCGAGGCTCGACGGATCGTCGCGGAGAGGGAGGCGGCGGGGACGGAGGAGAGGGGAGCGACCCCGCCGTAGGCCGCGCACCCCGGGGCACTGCTCAGGAGCGTCCGCCCGGCTGCAACGCCTCGAGGTGGGCCCCGACGTGCCGCCAGCCCCCCGGGCCGAGGACCAGCATGAGACGGTCATTGGGCTCCACGATGGTGTCGGCACTCGGTACCAGAACTCGCTTGTCCCTCACGACCGCCAGGATCCGCGCCTCACCAGCCTCGTCGAGGTGGGGGCCGAGCAGTGGCTGCCCGATCCAGGGGCTGTCGGGGCGGGGCGCGGCGAGCACGAGCTCCTGTCCGTCTCCCAGCCCGATGGCGACGCCGGTCTCGAGCAACGCCGCGAGCTGGAGGCGACCGAGAGGTCTCGACGGCGAGACGATCCCCTCCCGGACGAGACGGATGGCGCTCCGGAGATGCTCGAGATGGTGCGTCGGGGAGTCGACCCGCGCGGGCACCTGAGCCTCGTAGAGGCTGGAGTACCGGAAGCGCTGGCTGAGAAGCCGCTGCACGAAGTAGGACACGAACACGGCGAGGGCCGCGGGCACGAGGAGGCGGTATCCCCCGGTCATCTCCGTGACCATGAGAAGAGTGGCCATGGGCACGCGGGCGGCTCCGCCGAAGACCGCCGCCATGCCCACCACCACGAAGGCGGCGGACGAGTGGTCCGTGGCCTGGGCCACCACTCCCCCGAGCATCGCCCCCACGAAGAGGGTGGGGGCGAAGACCCCTCCCGATCCTCCCGAGGAGACGGTCAGGGCGAAGGCCAGCGCCTTCGCCACGACGAGGACCAGCAGCAGCCGCAGGGCGAGCCGCCCGTCCATGGCTTCCTGGATCCACCCGTAGCCCCCTCCCAGTACCTGGGGGAGCCCCAACGCCAGGACCCCCACGCCGAGGCCGCCGAGGGCGGGCTTGAGGTGGACGGGGATGGGGATCCTCCGGAAGGCGTCCCTCATGCCATAGAAGAGCAGGGGCAGGGCCGTCGCCACGACTCCGCTCCCGAGGCCCAGGACGGCGTACCAGACGAAATCGGTGGCGTCCGGATTGCCGAGGCCGGCGGGGATCTGGAACAGCGGCTTCCAGCCCACGAACAGCCCGTTCACCACGTAGGCGACGATCGACGCCAGCATCGTGTAGAGCAGGGCCGCCGCCTCGAACTCCATCTCGGCGTACAGCACCTCCACCGCGAACAGCGCGGTGCCGATGGGCGAGCGAAAGATGGCCGAGAGACCGGCGGCCATGCCGACGAGGACGAGGAGACGGCGTTCGTCGTCGGGGCGCCGCGTGAGGGTGGCGTACAACGAGCCGATGCCGGCGCTGATGAGGGCGGTGGGACCCTCGCGACCCGCGGCTCCGCCGGAGCCGATGGTGACGGCCGAGGCGACCATCTTCAAGGGCGTGACCCGCGGGCGGATCTCGCCGCCGGAGCGGTGGTATGCCTTCACCGCCGTGTCGGTGCCGTGGCCTTCGGCCTCGGGGGCGAGGGCGTACACGAGGACTCCCGAGATGAGGCCTCCAAGAACCGTGGCGAGGGGGATCCACCACAGGCCGTGGGGGCCGATCAGCTGTCGCAGCACGCCCCCCTCGTCCGGCAGGCCCGGCGGCGTGTAGCCCGCCAGCCCCTCGAGGAGCACGTGCTCGGCGAGATGCAGCAGGACGGTGAACACCTGGGCACCGAGGGCACCCACCACTCCCAGCATGACGGAGTCGAGGATGAGCCGGCGCTCCCGACCCTTCATCGTCTCGGTCTCGGTTCCATCCTCGGGTTGACCACAGGAGGCTTCAAGGGCGGTGCTCCAGTGGGCGCCCCGGAGGAACGGGGCGCGCGAGGTGAGCGAGGGGTCTCCCCGCCGGCGGAGCCGGCACGGCAGCCCCGGGGCGCGACCTCCAAACCTCCTGCACGAGTCCTCCTCCCGCTCACGGCCATCCGCCCTTCGGGTCGGCCGCCTCGGCAGCTCTCATGCACTTGTACGGAGAATCGCCTTGCCGGAGGCTTTCGGGAGGCTTACAGATGTGAAAGGCCGGGGCCCCGGGGGCCGCCACCCGCACCCTGGGCCGGGACGGGCACTCGGAGAGCCGGCTCGGTGTCGGGCAGGAGGAGCGACCTCCCGAGGATCTCCTCGAGGGCGGACCGGTCGAGGGTCTCGACCTCCAGCAGCCGCGCGGCCAGCCGCTCGAGGACGTCGCGGCGTCCCTTCAGGATCTCTCGAGCCCGGGTGTGCTGAGTCTCCAGCATCTCCCGCACTTCGGCGTCGATGGCCCGCGCCGTCTCCTCGCTGTAGTTGCGCTCCTCCGTGCCCAGGCCGCCAAGGAACTGCGAAGCGTGGTCGCGACCGAAGGTGAGAGGTCCCAGCTGCTCGCTCATGCCGAGGCGGGTCACCATTTGTCGCGCCGTCTCGGTGGCCTTGGTCAGATCGTCCTGGGCCCCGGTCGAGATGTCCTTGCACACGAGCTCCTCGGCCACGCGTCCGCCGAAGAGCACACAGATGCGGTCGCGGAGCTCTTCGCGGGTCACGAGGTAGCGGTCCTGCGTGGGCAGCTGCAGGGTGACGCCCAGGGCCCCGATCGACCGCGGGATGATGGTCACGCGGTGGACGGGGTTGGCATGGTCGACCGAGAGCGCGACGAGGGCGTGCCCCGACTCGTGATAGGCGACCCGTCGCTTCTCGTCCGGGGAGAGGACGTGACCCTTCTTCTCGAGGCCGAGCTGGATGCGGTCGATCGCCTCTTCGAAGTCCCGCTGCGCGACGAGAGACACCCTTCGGCGCGCCGCCGCGAGCGCCGCCTCGTTGGCGATCTTCGCAAGGTCCGCCCCCACCATGCCCGGCGTCCGCTGGGCGAGGACCCGGAGATCGACGTCGTTCGCCAGCTTGACCGGGCGCACGTGGATCTCCAGGATCGCCTCGCGCCCCCGGAGGTCCGGGCGGTCCACGATCACGTGGCGGTCGAACCGTCCTGCCCTCAGGAGAGCGGGATCCAGCACCTCGGGTCGATTGGTGGCGGCCATGATGATGACCCCGGTGGCCCCGGTGAAGCCGTCCATCTCCGTGAGCAGCTGGTTGAGGGTCTGCTCGCGCTCGTCGTGGGTGGCCAGGGCGGCGAGGCCGCCCCGGGACTTCCCGATGGCGTCGAGCTCGTCGATGAAGACGATGCACGGAGCGCGCTTCCGGGACTCCTCGAACAGGTCCCGCATCCGGGCCGCCCCGAGCCCCACGAACATCTCCACGAACTCCGAGCCCGACATGGAGAAGAATGGCACGGCGGCCTCGCCGGCCACCGCCCGGGCCAGGAGCGTCTTGCCGGTGCCGGGCGGCCCGACGAGCAGCACCCCCTTTGGTATGCGCGCCCCGAGGGCCGTGTACCGCTGGGGGTGCTTCAGGAAGTCCACCACCTCCACCAGCTCGGCCTCCGCCTCGTCGACCCCGGCCACGTCGGCGAAGGTGACCCTCTGCTGGCCGGTCTCATCGTAGATTCGAGCCTTGTTTCGGCCCACGCTCAGCGGACCGGAACGCTGCATCCGTCGCATGAGGAAGAACCAGATGGCCCCGATGATGGCGATCGGCAGGACCCAGGCCACCACGAAGGTCTGCAGCCACGATGTCTGCTGGATGAGGCCCGAGAACTCGACGTCGTTCTTGCGGAGCTCGTCGACGAGATCGGTCTCGTCGATCCCCGGCAGCCGTGTCGCCACGATCCGCTCGGGCGCCTTGCCCGCCTCCTTGCCCTCGGGCGCCTTGCCCGCCTTCTTGACCTCGGGCTTCAGCTCGGCCAGGACGTCGTCGTCGCGGATCAGGACCTTGCTGACCTTGTCGCCGCGGACGTCGTCCATGAGAGCGCTCATGGGCACGGGCCGGGGAGCGGTCTGCCGGGCGACGATCTCCTGGACGATCAGCAGGCCCGCGAACGCCGCCAGGAGGTAGACGCCGGAAAACTGGAACTGACGCTTCTGGTGATTGTCCATCGGGAACCTCAAAGGGGGCCTTTGCCGACTTCCGGACCGATCGCGGCTCGTCCCCGATGTCGAGGTGAGCTCGGGCCTTGCCCGCTCGCGCGAGCCGGGAGGCGTCGCCCCTCGAACGCCGGCGCGCCTCCCCGGCACTCGCTCAATCCTCGGTCGTGACTCGAGTCAGCCGAACGGGCTCGATGCCATAGTTCTCGATCTCGATGAGGTTCTTCTTCTTGTCGTAGGAGATCTTGGCCATGGTCGCGAGCTTGCCCTCGCCGATGCCGTCGCGATCCAGGTGGATCTCGCAGAGCATGAACTCGTATTCGGCCGAGCGCGGCTGCAGGCTCGCCTCCCGGAAGCTGATCGGCCGGTCGGTGGCGAAGACGATGCGTCGTCCCCCCTCAGGGAGACGGGTCTCGCTGGCGTACTGGATGTCCCAGCCCAGGCTCGTCGTGGTACGGATATAGCCCACGCTCGGCTTGATGGACTGAAGGGCGTCGAGCAGCCTGTCCGGGCCCTTGTCCTTCAGGGTCTGGATGAGCTTTTCCCTGGTTGCCTCGGTCGACCAGTTCTTGATGACGATCTCGAGCTTCTCGGGCGTGGTGCGGCCGACCCCCGACAGGTTCACGGCATTCGCGTCGAGCCGCAGCACGGCGGCCGGTGGCTGCTCTGCCGCCACGGGTCCCGGCATCATGGCCAGCAGAACTCCCGCGGCCGCCGCACCAAGTGATCTGACGATTCTTGACATCATCTTCACGAGCCTCCTCGCGCCCCCTGACGTTGCACTCACTAGCACAGACGCGACCGGCTCGGGAGGCGTTCCCTCCTTTCACGACTGTCATCTCGGTGAAAGCGCGCCGCAAGGCCGCGCCGCGTCCAACCCATGGAGAGGGAAAAGGCGAGAGCTGGCCCGGAGGGATCTCGCCGGGCCGAAAGGAGGACGCACATGAGAGCGGCAAGAAGGGTGGGCCTGTTGATCGTGCTCACCTCCGTGGGCCTGCTGCCGGCGGCCGTGGACGCGGGGGAGCACCTCAGCGACGCCCAGGTGCAGAAGGTGGTCGAGGACGCGCTCCTCGACCAGGAGATCTCCGGAGTCGACGTCCTGGTCGACGCGGGCTCGGTCACGCTCAGGGGAATGGTCGCCTGTGCCTGGGACCGCGACGAGGCCGAGCGGACCGCCCTGCGGGCACGGGACGTGCGATCGGTGGCGAACGAGATCACCGTCGCCCGCTCCGAGAGCGATGCCGCCCTGGCCGGGGAGGTCGACCGTCGCATCCAGCACTTCGTCCTGTACTCGGTGTTCGACGACGTCCGGGTGGTCGTCCGCGACGCTGCGGTCACCCTCGAGGGCTCGGTGACGATGGCCTCCAAGGCCTCGGACATCGCGCGGCTCGTCTCCAGGGTGCGGGGGGTCCGGGCAGTGGACAACCGGATCCAGACCCTGCCGGCGTCGACACTCGACGACGAGCTGAGGATCGAGGTGGCCAGCCACATCTACTCCGACCCCCTCTTCGAGACCTACGCCTTTCGCGCCGATCCGCCGATCCACGTGGTCGTGGAGGGCGGACGGGTGACCCTCACCGGCACCGTGGCGTCGAGGGTCGAGCGGCTGAAGGCGGAGCTCGACGCGCGCGATGCCTTCGGGGTCATGGGGGTGGAGAACCGTCTCCAGGTCGCGAGCTGAGGTCGAGCCCCGGTCGCGAGGCGGTGAAGCGTTCAGGCGTGGGCGTCCAGCCCAGGCGCCAGGACTCGTCTATCTCCTCGCGCAGCTGCAGCAGCCCCTCTATCGACGTATGGTCTTCTCCCAGAACCGATTGGCTTCCCAGACCCACCCCTCCGCGCTCGTGCCCGTACCGAGCCCGAAGCCGTGACCCAGGTTCGCGTACTCGTGATACGCCACCACCGTGCCGGATCGGCGCAGGGCCTCGACCCTCCTTTCCATGACGGCTGGGGGGGCAATTCGATCCTCCTCACCCACGACCACGAAGGTCGGGGGCTCGTCGTCTGAATAGTCCGAATGCGCGGTGTAGGCCATCACGATGGCCGATGGCTTTGGCAGGTCGCCGCCCCCGTAGTGCGCCACTCCGCGTGAGCCGATGGCGGCTGCCATCCTTGCCCCGGCCGAGCTGCCCCACAGAGAGTAGCCGTCGGTGCTGACGCCGAGCCTCTCGGCGTTGCTGAAGATGTAGGAGACCGCGGCGGCCAGATCCTGTGTCGCAGCCGTGCCGCCATGTCCCGCCCGGTACCTCAACACGAAGGCGTTGTTCCCCTTGCTGCTGATCTGTTCGGCATACGGAAAGCCTTCGTGCACGGAGCCGACATACGAGAAGCCGCCGCCAGGGCATATGACGGCAAAGGGCGCGCCCGGCCGTCCACGGAAGAAGAGCAGCCCCGTATGGTTCATTGCGGGGTGCTCCTGCCTCTGTGCCTCGGTGTAGAACCTGTAGAAGACAGTCTTGCCGCTGGCCACATCGTCGATGAGGCGATTCAACGCGCCCGTGACCGTCGCCGGATCGACATGGCTGTGGTACGGGAGGAGCGAGCCGATCCGGGTCAGTCGCATGTCCTCATCGTAGGTGCGGCCGTCCCACGGCAGGATCAGCTCGCTGTATCCCGCGAACGCGGGGTGGCGCAGGATGTCTCGTATCGTGCTTCGAGTGCTGAGGTGGCCATTGCGGCTTCCACTCACATTACTCTCCTTGCCCCGCACGGAAGACGACCCCAACAGCAGCGAGAGCACCACCCAGAAGGGTAGTCGGCAGGAGGCTCGCATGCTCATGAGATCGAACAAGGACGTCTCCTGGTCGAACGTCCTCCTCAGCGGCCGGTCATCCGCTCGATGTGCTCCGGATACCGGGCGCCCTCGACCTGGATCTTCGAGGCGGCATCCTCGATCTCGCGGAGATCCTCCTCCGTCAGCTCGACGGTGGCGGCGGCGACGTTCTCCTCGAGGCGGTGGAGCTTCGTCGTGCCGGGGATGGGGACGATCCACGGCTTCTGGGCGAGGAGCCAGGCCAGCGCGATCTGCGCGGGGGTCGCCTTCTTCTTCTCGCCGATCCGGGCGAGCAGGTCGACCAGGGCCCGGTTCGCCTTGCGGGCCTCCGGAGTGAACCGGGGAAGGATGGCGCGGAAGTCCGATTTGTCGAGCGTCGTCTTGTCGTCCATCTTCCCCGTGAGGAAGCCCTTGCCGAGGGGGCTGTAGGGAACGAAGCCGATCCCGAGCTCCTCCAGGGTCGGCAGGATCTCCGCCTCGGGACCTCTCGTCCACAGCGAGTACTCGCTCTGGAGCGCGGTGACGGGCTGGACCGCGTGAGCGCGACGGATCGTCTTCGCGCTCGCTTCCGAGAGGCCGAAGTGCTTGACCTTGCCCTCCTGGATGAGATCCTTCACCGTCCCCGCCACGTCCTCGATCGGGACCTCCGTGTCGACACGGTGCTGGTAGAAGAGATCGATCGCGTCGACCCGCAGCCGCTTGAGCGAAGCCTCGGCGACCTCTTTGACGTGCCCCGGCCGGCTGTCGAGGCCCTCGAAGCCCGGGCTCCCGTCGGCCTTGAGCTTGAAGCCGAACTTGGTGGCAATCGCCACTTGCCCGCGGAAGGGCTCGAGGGCTTCGCCCACCAGATTTTCGTTGGTGAACGGGCCGTACACCTCGGCGGTGTCGAAGAACGTCACGCCCCGCTCGACCGCCTTGCGGACGAGGCCGATCATCTCCTGCTCGTCCGCGGGCGGCCCGTAGCCAAAGCTCATCCCCATGCAACCGAGCCCGAGAGCCGACACCTCCAGGCCGCTGCTTCCCAGCTTCCGCTTCTGCATCCTTCCGCCCTTCTTGCCTTGGTTGCCCAGCCATAGACGCTACTCCGATAGCGACCCCGGGGGAAGGGCAAGAAACCGCATGTGCTCTTGAAGGGGGCTCAACAATCATCCGGTGAAACCAGCCATCGCAAGACCTGGTGCTGGACGACCAGGACCGACACTTCGAGTATCTGCCCCGGATCGTCGGGGTGTGAGCCATGGTCGGGATTGGACCTCCCGTTGCTCGTCGCATAGACTCGACTCCTGCCAGGGACACGATCGCCATGGCGGAATCGTGTCCGTGGCCCAGGCATCCGGCCCCAGGCCGGATCGGTCCTCGGAATCACCCAAGCAGGGAGGTACCCATGCGAACACTCGGCGCCAGCATCGCGTTGCTCGCCCTCCTCGCCGCTTGCACGCCACCGGCCGAGGAGACCCCGGAGCCGACGCCGCCCGCCGGACCCGCGATCCAGACCGAGGAGGTCGAGTACACGGCCGGCGATGTCACGATGAAGGGCTTCCTGGCCTGGGATGCCAACCAGTCGGGCCCCCGCCCCGGGATCCTCGTGGTGCACGAGTGGTGGGGCCACAACGAGTACGCACGGCGGCGCGCCCGGCAGCTGGCCGAGCTCGGCTACACGGCCCTCGCGGTCGACATGTATGGCGATGGCAAGCAGGCTGATCACCCCGACGACGCCGGCCAGTTCGCCACCGAGGTGATGCAGAACATGCCGGCGGCCCGGGCCCGCTTCGAGGCCGCCCACGAGCTCCTGGACGCCCACCCCACCACGGACCCGGCGAAGACGGCGGCCATCGGGTACTGCTTCGGTGGGGGCGTCGTGCTGGCCATGGGCCGCGCCGGCGCCGACCTGGACGCCGTGGTCAGCTTCCACGGCAGCCTGCCGACAGAGCCCATCGAGAACCCGGAGGCCGTGAAGGCGAAGTTCCTGATTCTCCACGGTGCGGCCGATTCCTTCGCGACGCCGGAGCAGATCGAGGCGTTCAGGAAGTCGATGGACGACGCGGGTGTGGACTACCGGTTCGTGGCCTACGAGGGTGCGAAGCACAGCTTCACGAACCCCGACGCCGACGCCATCGCGGAGAAGTTCGGTCTCCCCATCGGCTACGACGCGACGGCCGACGAACAGTCCTGGCGGGCCATGAAGGACTTCTTCGAGGAGGTCTTCGGCGCCACCGCCGAGCCCTCCGAAACCGGCTCCGAGCAACAGGGAGCCTGAAGGTGCGATCGCGCTGAGCGCCCCGATCCTCTGGCCTGGAGTCGTCGTCAGCAGCGCGAAGCCGCAACAGGTGAGCAGGCATGAACACGACGGTCGTTGCCATGGTGGTCGGGCTGGCCGGCGTGCCCCAGGCCACCGGCGAGGAATGGACGTTTCCCGTCACCGTCCGGGTCGATGCGGCCAGGCCCCTGGGCGAGCTGACGCCAATCTGGCGGTTCTTCGGGAGCGACGAGCCCAACTACGCTCACATGAAGGACGGGAGGAAGCTCCTGGCCGACCTGGGGGAGCTCTCTCCGGACAACGTCTACTTCCGGGCCCACAACCTCCTGACCAGCGGCGACGGCACGCCGGCCCTGAAGTGGGGAAGCACCAACGTCTACACCGAGGATGCCGAAGGCCAGCCGGTCTACGACTGGACCATCGTCGACCGGATCTTCGACACCTACATCGAGCGAGGTGTGCGGCCCTACGTCGAGGTCGGTTTCATGCCGAAGGCGCTCTCGACGAGGCCCGAGCCCTACCAGCACGAGTGGCGGCCGGGGCTGCCCTACGACGAGATCTTCACAGGGTGGGCGTATCCCCCGAAGGACTACCAGAGGTGGGAGGACCTCGTCCATCGGTGGGTCGAGCATTGTGTGGAGAGATACGGACGGGCCGAGGTGGCGACCTGGTACTGGGAGACCTGGAACGAGGCCAACTTCGGCTACTGGCAGGGCACCTTCGAGGAGTTCCTGAAGCTCCACGACCGCACGATCGCCGGGGTCCGGCGGGCCCTGCCCGAGGCCCGGGTCGGCGGTCCCGACATGGCGGGCTCCGACCCGGAGTACCTCCGGGCGTTCCTCGAGCACTGCCTCGAGAAGGTGACGCCCCTCGACTTCATCGCCTTCCACGCCAAGGGGCAACCCCGGTACGTGGAAGGCCACGTCCAGATGGGGATTGCCCGGCAGCTCGCGACCATCGCGCAGGGCTTCGCCACGATCGCGACCTTCCCGAAGCTGAGGCGGACCCCGATCGTCATCGGAGAGTCCGACCCGGAGGGGTGCGCCGCGTGCCAGGGACCCCAGCTCGCCTACCGCAACGGGACGATGTACTCGAGCTACACGGCCGCGAGCTTCGCCCGGACGCACGACCTGGCGGAGAAGCACGGGGTGAACCTCCAGGGCGCCCTCACCTGGGCGTTCGAGTTCGAGGACCAGGCCTACTTCGCGGGATTTCGGTCCCTGGCGAGCAACGGCCTCCCGCTACCCGTCCTGAACGTCTTCCGCATGTTCTCGAGAATGGGCGGCCGGCGCGTCTCGGTGGAGAGCTCGGGGGCCGTACCCCTCGACACGATCCTCGAGGAAGGAGTGCGTGAGGCTCCCGACGTGGCCGCGCTGGCGGGCCTGGAGACGAGCCGCCTGGCCATCATGGTCTGGCACTACCACGACGACGACGTGGCGGGCCCGGGGGCCGCGGTCCAGCTCGACGTGGCCGGACTGCCTTCTGGCGTAGGCGAGGTGAAGGTGTCGCACCATCGCATCGACGAGCATCACAGCAATGCCTACAGCGCCTGGAAGAGGATGGGCTCTCCCGTCGCCCCGACTCGCCAGCAGTACGACGAGCTGGAAGAGGCTTCGCAGCTGGCGCTGATGGGCCCGCCGGAGACCCGTCGCGTCGAAGGGGGTGCCCTGAAGCTGCGCTTCACGCTGCCGCGCCAGGGTGTCTCTTTGCTCACAATCGACTGGCCCTAGGCGACGCTCGCGATCCCGCGGCCGCACCGATCGATATGGCGATATGGTGGCGATATGGGGTCAGATCTCAGTTTGGGCAGTTCATCAATGGGCCCTTCTTCCTATTCTGAGATCTGACCCCATCTTCTCATTCTGAGATCTGACCCCATCTTTCTCACTTCGCCCGGATGTCGTACGCGAGGAGGACGTCCTGGTCGCGCAGGTACAGCCTTCCGTTGGCAATGACGGGATGGGCCCAGGCCGGCTTGTCGCTCCGGTCCGGCTGCTCGAAGCGCCCCCGCTCGAGGTACGCCTCGGGGCTCGGCTCGATCAGGAGCATCGGCCCTTCCTCGGTCCGGTAGTAGAGCCGGCCGTCGGCGAGGGCCACCGAGCCCTTGGTCGCGTGGCGGCCGTCGCGACGCTGGTTCCACTGGGTCTCTCCCGTCTCGAAGTCCAGGGCCACAAGGAAGCCCCCCGAGTTGCCGCCGTTGGCGCCGTAGAGGGAGCCGTCGAAGAGGATCATGCCACCGTGGTGGTTCTTCATGTCCTTGGTGAAGTAGACCTCCTCGGCGTCGACGCCGCCGTCCGCGTTCCGGACCAGCCTCACCAGGCCGCCACCGGTGCCGTAGGCCGAGGCCGCGAAGACCCGGCCCCGATCGTGGAGCGGTGTCGAGATGTTGATGCCGTGGCTGTTGGCGGGCGCGTCGTAGCGCCAGAGGAACGCGCCGTCGGACGCCGAAACCCCGACGACGGCCTTCTCGGTGAACTGGACGTACTGGCGCTGCCCGTCGAAGTCGAAGGCGATGGCCGACGAGTAGGCCGCCTTGGGATGGCCCGGCACCTCGCTCGTCCAGATGGCCTCGCCCGTCAGCTTGTCGAGAGCCGCGAGGGTCACGTCCTCGCCGCCCGGCGTGACGATGACCTTGCGACCGTCGACGAGCGGCGACTCACGGAAGCTCCAAGTGGGCAGGCGGGCGCCGAAGTCGTCCTGGAGGCGACGCTGCCACACGATCGTTCCGTCCCCGACCTGGAGGCAGGCGACGTTTCCGGCCAGGCCCATGACGTACAGGAGCTCGCCGTCCACCGTCGGGGTCGCTCCGGGCCCCTCCTGGCTCGGTGACCTTCCCTCCCGCGAGGCCGGTCCGAGGCGCGTGACCCACAGCGGGCTGCCATCGGCCTCGGACAGCGCCCACACGACCTCGTCGTCGCCGCGGTGGGCCATGCCGAAGATTCGACCGTCGGCGATGGACGGAGCGCCGTCGCCGCCCCCCAGGCCGTCCACCTTCCACGTGAGGGGAGGGCCGTCCGGCGCCCACTCCTGGAGGAGGCCACGCTCCTGGGACATGGCATTGCGGGCGGGGCCCTGCCACTGGGGCCAGTCGTCGGCAGTGGCCGCGCCGCCCCAGGCACAGGCAGCTGCCACGGTGAGGGCCGCCCACGCCCGCGGGGGGTGGCGCCGCGTTCTCTCGTCGAGGTCCCTCGGGGTGCTGGTCTCGGTCATGGCGAGAAGCTCCAAGTCACTGTCTCCTTCATCAGGCCCACGAGAGCCCAAGCTTCGCGAGCGGCCGCGAGCCCGATCGCCGGCCCGTGCGAGCGAGAGGCGCTTCGCGGAGCGCGGGCAGGATCGGCAGCAGCAGGGTTGTCTCTCAGACTTCCAGAGTACGAGGTTGGGACTCTTTTGAGTAGCGGGGACGCTCGAATATAGTTGTGAACGGACCTCAACAATGAGCACAGACAATCTCGACGTGCTGGCCGCGTTCGTGGCGGTGGCCGAGGAGCGGAGCTTCACGAAGGCCGGGGTGCGGCTCGGGGTGTCGACGTCGGCCCTCAGCCACGCGATGCGTGCCCTCGAAGAGCGCCTGGGAGTCCGCCTGCTGGCCCGGACCACGCGCAGCGTTGCGCCCACCGAGGCGGGGGAGCAGCTTCTCGCCCAGGTCGGCCCCGCGCTGGGTGACATCCGGACCGCGCTCCACGGAATCGGCCGTCTCCGGGAGCGACCGGCGGGGCGGCTGCGCCTGGTCATGCCGAGGCTTGCCGCGTCGATGGTGCTCTTGCCGCGCCTCGCGCGGTTCACCCGCGAGTGCCCCGACGTGGTCCTCGACGTCACCACCGAGAGTCGGCCCGTCGACATCGTGGCCGGGAGGTTCGACGCGGGCATCGAGCTCGGGGAGTTCATCCAGCGCGACATGGTCGCGATCCGGGTGTCGCCCGATCAGAGGGCGGCCATCGTCGCCTCGCCGGCCTACTTCAAGACCCACGCGAAGCCCCGGAAGCCCCAGGATCTCCTGAAGCACCACTGCATCGGCTGCCGACACGGAGACGCTCTCTACCGCTGGGAGTTCGACAAGGGCCGGAAGTCGCTGACCGTCGGCGTGGGTGGACCGGTCGTGCTGGACGACGTCGACCTGATGGTGCGAGCGGCGCTCGACGGCGTCGGGATCGCGTTCACCTTCGAGGAGCAGGTGGCGCCGCTCCTGGCCAAGCGGCGGCTCGTGCGCGTGCTCGAGGACTGGTGCCCGCCGTTCCCGGGCTACTTCATCTACTACCCCAGCCGCCGCCAGCAGCCGCCGGGCCTGTCCGCCCTCATCGAGGCCCTGCGCCACCGTCCGTAGAGGGGGGGACGATGCGAAAGCGCCCGCTGGCGTGCAGCAGGCTCATCATGTAGAGAAGACCGTCGTAGTAGCGGAAGACCTTGCTGGACGGGACCTCGAGCTCCCACAGGGCCTCGGCGAACCTCCGCCCGCGCGCCTCGTTCGTCGCGGCGAGGGAGGCGACGCCGCTGGTGGCAACGAGCCCGGGCGAGTGGCGGTCGCGCACCAGGGTGCCGTCGAGCTTCCAGTTGTCGCCGTAGGTCTCCATTCCCTGGCTCTCGAGGAATGCCTGGAGGCGGTCGGAGAGCTCCCGCTGGCGCGGGTCCTTCGCCCACCAGGACCAGTCCACCGACCAGTTCATCGCCACCCGCCAGGCGTCCTCGCGGAACGCCGCGGAGCCCGGCCCGCGGAATCCGAGCGGGGTGCCGTCAAACTTCGAGAGGTTGGGCACCAGCCCGGTCTTCGGGTCGGCCGCCTTCACGAGGAAGTCCCGGCTGACGTCCGCCGCCCGGGCCCAGAACGCCCGGTCCTCCTCCGGCCCCCAGCGCGCCCACAGCTCGTAGAAGGCGGGAAGGTGGTACGAGCCGTCGGTGAAGGTGTTCCGCTCGTCGGGAGAGAAGAGGATCATCCCGTGCTCCTCGTTCACCTCCTTGCCGACGGTGTGGGTGACGACCGTGCCTCGCTGCCGCACGGGGCCGGTGATGGGCTCACGGTGCACCATGTCGTGCAGCAGCCGCTTCGCGTGGGCCTCGTAGTCGTAGATCCCCCGGCCGCTTCCCCACCGGTTCGCGGCGAAGAGGAGCGCCATCGCGTAGTACTCCTCCCCGTCGGGAGCGGGCAGCTCGTCCATGACCGAGCCGTCGTACGCCATCTGCCACGAGAAGAACCCGTAGCTCGGGTGCTTCGGGTCGCTCTGGTACATGTTGGTCATAGACCAGTTCCAGAGGGCGTCGAACTCGGCCTTCCGGTCGAGCTGGACGGCGATCATCATCCCGTACGACATCCCCTCGGAGCGGACGTCCGTGTGCTGGATGTCAGGGATGTAGGCGAGGGGGCCGTTCTCGTTCGTCCCCGCCGGAAAGTAGAGCCGCTCCGTCTCGAGGTCGCCCTCGAAGAGCTGCCTCCGGGCCCGCTCGATCCTCGCGTCGATCTCTTTCTCGCTCCGGCCGAGCTCGGCGAAGAGGTTGCGGTAGCGACCCGTCGCTCCGGCACCGGACCCGTCGGCTTTCTGGGCCGCGGCCGGGCGGGCGAAGCCCTCGGCTGCCCCGGCGGCGGTGACGAGTCCGCACGTCGCTCCGGCGAGAACGGCCAGCACCCGGCCACGGGTCATCTCGGGAGCTCCTTCCTTCCGGTGATCGAGAAGTCCGCCTCGGCGGTCGGGGCGTCCGTGCCGGGCTGTCCGCCGCCGACGCTGATCTGGTACCGGCCCGCGGCGACGACCCGCGTGCCCGCCTCGTCCACGTGGCTGAGGTCCCGCTCCGTGAGCGTCAGGCGGACCGTCCGGCTCTCGCCGGCCTTCAGGTGGACCCTCGAGAAGCCTCGGAGCGCGAGGCTCGGGGCTCCCGGCAGGCCTGGAAACAAGAGGTACGCCTGTACGACCTCGTCGCCGTCCTGGTCGCTCGTGTTCTCGACGTCCACCGCAACCTCGAGAGGCTCCCCCGCCGCGATCTCCTCCTTCGCGAGGTGGAGCCCGGAGTACGCGAAGGTCGAGTAGCTGAGGCCATACCCAAAGGGGTAGAGGGGCGTCCCGGTGAAGTACCGGTATGTCCGGTTCGCCATGGAGTAGTCCGTGAACTCCGGGAGCTGGTCGGTGCCGGTGTAGAGGGTGACCGGCAGCCGGCCCGCGGGGTTGTGGGCGCCGGCGAGGGTCTCGGCGATGGCCGTGCCCCCCTCCTCGCCCGGATACCAGGCCTGCAGGATCGCGTTGGCGTGCTCCTTCGACCAGTTGAGAGCGATGGCGCTGCCGCTCATGACCACCACGACGAGGGGCTTGCCGGTGGCCTGCACGGCCTCGAGGAGCTGCCGCTCCTCCCTGGGCAGGTCGAGGCTCGTGCGGTCGCCCCCCTTGAAGCCGGGCTGGTCGACCCCAGACTCCTCGCCCTCGAGGTCCGAGGTGATGCCCACCACGGCCACCACGACGTCGGCCTCGCGAGCGGCGGCGACGGCGCGGGTCTCGATGTCCGCCATGGGCGGCATCCAGACGAGCCGCGTGGAGGCGAAGAACCGGGGGACCGCCTCGATCCTGATGGCGTAGCGGTGGCCCCTCTCCAGCGTCACCTCGGTCGTGTTCGGCGGCGGGGGGAAGCCCCCGGTGGTGTCCACGAGCTTCTCCCCGTCGAGGAAGAGGCGGTTGCCCCAGCCTTCGACACCCAGCCGGTAGGTGCCCGACTCCTCTGGCGTGAGCCAGCCCGTCCACCGCGTGGGCCGCCCCGGCGTCCGCGGCGCGTCGGAGCTGAAGAAAGCGGACCGGTCGGGGCCGAGGGCGATCTGGGAGTCCGTCCGCGTCTCCACCGGCGCCCCGCTCATCTCGGCGTTCGCGAAGACCTCGGCCTCCAGCCCCGGCCCGCCGGCCTCCGTCGTCAGCGCCGATGTCGGCACCAGCGGGACCGGCCGCAGGAACTTCGTCCCCGGCTCGAAGACGACGGTCGCCTCCGGGAACTGCGTGCGGATTCCGTCGAGCGCGGTCGTCGAGCGCGACGGGTAGCCGTTGTAGTTGCCGAGGAGGACGCGAGCGGAGTCGGCGAGGGGCCCCACCACCGCGATCCGCGCGGGGGCCTTCGCGAAGGGGAGCAGGCCGTCGTTCTTCAGCAGCACCATCGACTCGCGCGCGAGCTCCAGGGCGAGCTCGCGGTGGGCGGCGCTGTCGAGCTCGGAGTCGTCCACCCGCGCCGCCTTCACCGTCTGCGGCGGATCGAAGAGCCCGAGCTGGAACCGCGTCCGCAGCATCCGTTTGAGGGCGACGTCCACGTCCGCCTCGCTGAGCAGACCCTGGTGGAGGGCGTCGAGGTATCGCTGGTAGTCGGGAGTGGCGCGGGAGCCGAAGCCCAGGCTGCTCGTCGTGCAGTCGCTGTCGAGCCCGGCCTCGATCGCGACCGCGCCGGCCTCGGCCGCCGTCTTCACGTACTCGTGCCCGGTCTCGATGTCGCGGACGGCGTCGCAGTCGCCGGTCACGAAGCCCTGGAAGCCCCAGTGCTCGCGCAGGGTGCCGTCGAGCAGGAACTCGCTGGCGCAGCCGGGGACGCCGTTGACCGCGTTGTACACACACATCACCGACTTCACCTTCCCGTCGACCACGGCGGCGCGGAAGGCCGGCAGGTAGGTGTCCTCGAGGTCGTGGCTCGAGGCCACGGCGTCGAAGCCGTGGCGCAGCGGCTCGGGGCCGCTGTGGACGGCGTAGTGCTTCGCGGTGGCGGTGGCCGTGGGGTGGTCGGGATCACCCTGGAGGCCGGTGATGAAGGCGACCCCGAGCTTGCCGGTGAGGTACGGGTCCTCGCCGTAGGTCTCCTGGCCACGACCCCAGCGCGGGTCGCGGAAGATGTTGATGTTCGGCGAGAAGAAGGTGAGGCCGCGGAAGATCCGGCCGGCCTGGCCGGAGCGGGTCGCGAGGTTCCACTTCACGCGGGCCTCGAGGGCGGTGGCCTCGGCCATCCGCTTCAGGAGAGGGGCGTCGAAGGTCGCGCCGAGGCCGATGGCCTGCGGGAACACCGTCACGCCACCGTTGTTGGCGACCCCGTGGAGCGCCTCGGACCACAGGTTGTACTCGGGCACCCCGAGGCGGGGAATGGCCCGGGTGCGGTTGACGAGCTGCGAGGCCTTCTCCTCGAGGGTCATGCGCGAGACGAGGTCGTCCACGCGACGGTCGGTGGGCAGCGACGTGTCGAGGAACGCGAACGGGAGGAGGGCGGACGCCGCCGTCTCCTCCTCGGCCTTCGTGAAGGTCGCGGTCTGGCGGACGTCCTCCGAGGAGGCGCCCACCTTCACCGCATAGGCTCCGGGCTCCACCCGCCACGAGGACGAGGCCTCGTCGAAGGAGGCGAGGTCGCGGGCGGTCAGGGTGAACGACAGCGTCTCCGACTCCCCCGGCTGAAGCGTCCGCGTCTTCCCGAACGCCCGCAGCTCGATGGCCGGCTTCGGGAGGTCCTTGCCCGGCGCCGAGACGTAGAGCTGCACGACCTCGCGCCCCGCGGCGCTGCCGGCGTTCTTCACCGTCACCCGGGCGGTGAGCGCGTCGTCGAGCTCGGTGCCGCTCAGGGTCAGGTCCGAGTACTCGAACCGGGTGTACGAGAGCCCGAAGCCGAAGGGGTAGGCGGTCTTCACGCCCCTCGTGACGAAGTGACGGTAGCCGACGAAGACGCCGTCCGTGTACTCGACCTCGGCCGCGCGGTCGCGCCGGAACGGGCTCGGGGGGGCGGTCGGGTCGGGCCCCTCCAGCACCGTCCCGGGGAAGTTGGCGGACGAGGGAACGTCCTCCCACTTCATCGGGAAGGTGGTGGCGAGCTTGCCCGAGGGCGGCGTCTTCCCGGCGAGGACGTCGGCGATCGCGTGGCCCGTCTCCTGCCCCGGCTGCCACGCCAGGAGGATCGCGTCGGGCTCGTCGCGCCAGCTCGCGGTCTCGATCACGCCGCCGATGTTGAGGACGACGACGAGCGTCTTCTTCCGGGAGTGGAACGCCGCCGCCAGGTCGTGGATCAGAGCCTTCTCGACAGCCGTGAGCTCGAAGTCGCCCTCCACCTCGCGGTCGCGGCCCTCACCGGCGTTGCGGCCGAGGGTGAAGAGCGCCACGTCCGCCTCCCGGGAGGCTCGGGCGATCTCCTCGGGGCTCACCACCCTCTCCGGGATCGGCGGCCGCCGCTCGAAGAACCGCCGGGGCGCCGGCTGCTTCTTCTCCGCGGCCACGATGTAGCCGTCGTAGGCGTCGGCGAGAGCGGGATCCACGGCGAAGCCGGCCGCCTCGAGCCCGTCGACGAGGGAGACGGTGTAGGCCTCGTTGACGTCACCGCTGCCGGTGCCGCCGGTGATCATCCGGTACGAGGTGTTGCCGAAGAGGGCGAGCTTCGCGGGGGCATGCAGGGGGAGCGTCCCGCCGTTCTGGAGCAGCACCATGCCCTGGGCGGCGGCGTCGCGGGCGACCCGGGCGTGGGCCTTCAGGTCGGGCGCGTCCGAGTGCGGGATCTTCAGGAAGGACGGCGAGCGACGGATGATCTCCAGGATCCGCGTGACGTTCCGGTCGAGGACCTCCTCGGACAGGGTCCCGCTCTCGAGGGCAGCGAGGAGCGCCCTCTGCTGTCCGGCGGTGCCCGGCATCAGCAGATCGTTCCCCGCCTTCATCTGGGCGACGGCGTCGCGGCCGCCGAACCAGTCCGTCATCACCAGGCCGTCGAAGCCCCACTGGTCGCGCAGGATCCGGGTGAGGAGGTCGGGGCTCTCCGAGGTGTAGGTGCCATTGACCTTGTTGTAGGACGACATGACCGTCCACGGGCGGGCCTCCCGCACCGCGATCTCGAAGCCGCGGAGGTAGATCTCACGCAGCGCGCGCTCGGACACCTTGACGTTGATGACGTTGCGGTCCCACTCGTGGTTGTTGGCCACGAAGTGCTTGATGGACGTCCCCACGCCCTGGGACTGGACTCCCCTCACCATGGCCGCCGCCATCTGTCCGGTCACGAGGGGATCCTCCGAGTAGTACTCGAAGTTCCGGCCCCCGAGGGGGTTGCGGTGGACGTTGAGGGCGGGGCCGAGGAGGACGTCGACGCCGTAATCCCTCACCTCGTCGCCCATCGCGCGGCCGACCTGCTCCACGAGGTCCGTGTCCCAGGACGAGGCGAGGAGCGTCTCGATGGGAAACGCGGTGCAGTAGTACGCGTGCTCGGTGTCGCCCTCCCGCTTCGGCTGGATGCGGAGGCCGGCCGGGCCGTCGGCGAGGACGATCGCGGGGATCCCCAGCCGGCTGATCGGAACCGTGGTCCCCGCGGCGCCGGGGACGCCCTCCGCCGTCTCGCCGACGACCGGGCCCTGCATCTCGGGCGGCATGCCGGGGCGACGCATGCCGGCGCCGACGACGAGCGCGACCTTCTCCTCGCGCGTCATCGCGGCGACGACGTCCCCCGTGGGGCTCGTCCCGAGCCGGGGCAGATCGGCGGCGGTCGTTGCGGCCGCGGTGGAGACGAGGATGGCCAGAGCCGAGAGCGTCCGGCCGGATCGCGAGCGAGTCATGGGGTCCTCCCTTCGGCCGCCCTCCACACCGGACGGGGCAGCCCGTGCGCGGGCAAACGCTATCACGTCTCCCGGGAGGGGAGGTGGCTCAGGAGCGTCGCGTCAACGTGCTTCCGGCGGAGTCGCCGAGGGTGAAGCGACCGGCTCGGTCGGCGCCGCGTCCGCCCAGAGGTCCGCTCGGAGGTCGAGCGGCCCGGCGAGGGCCGCCGCGTACTCCTCCTCCGTGAGCGCGTCGACGGCGCGCAGCTTGGCCAGGAGCGTGGCCACGAGGCCCTCGAAGAAGGGGGTCAGCACGCCGCCCTCGAACGAGCGCTGGTACTTGATCGGACCGGGCACGAGCGAGACGAGGAAGGCCATCTGCTTCGGCGTCAGCTCCATCGGCTCGCGGTCGAAGTAGTGCCGGGCCGCGGGGCGCAGGCCATACACGCCGGGGCCCCACTCGATGACGTTCATGTAGATCTCGAGCTCACGCGACTTGCCCAGCGACGCGTCGAGGAGCAGCGCGAGGGAGGCCTCTTCGAGCTTCCGGCTGAGAGTCTTGCGGCGCGAGAGGAAGAGGTTCTTGGCGAGCTGCTGGGCGATCGTGGAGCCGCCCCTCGCCGCGGTGCCGCGCGCGAGGTTCGTGGCCAGGGCGACCGGCAGGGCCGAGAGGTCGATGCCGGGGTGCCCGTAGAAGCCGGCGTCCTCGCCGAGGAGGAGCGCGCGGACGAAGAGCGGGGGCACCTCGGCGAGGGGGACGAACTCGGGGGCCTCGGGAGAGACGCGGATCTCGTGCGCGAGGCCGTCGGGCGACCAGGCGGTGTGCACGAACGGCCCCTTGAGCCGCTCGATGAAGGGCAGCGGCCGCGCCGGGGGAGCGAAGGCGAGCTTCTGGGTGACCCGCAGCGCCGCGGGCTCGAGAAGCGGCCCGCTCAGGTGCGCGAGGAGCGTCGCCGAGCCCAGGTCGCCCGCCGGCAGGTCGAGCCCCGCCGTCGCCAGGACCCGCGCGAAGTCGACCCGGGGGACGTCGAGCTGGAGGTCGACGTCCGGCCGCTCGAGGCCTCCGTCGACGGCGAGGCGCAGGGAGGCCTCGGCCCCGCCGGCCGCGACACGGACCCGCTCGGCCCGCAGCGAGCCTGCGGCCGGCGTCACCACGGCCTCGACCTGCAGCTCCGCGTCGGTCGGCGCGCCGAGCGCGGCGCCCGCGCAGGCGGCCTCGACCTCGTCGAGCGAGACGAGCGCCAGGCCGCGCGCCCGTGTGCTCACCACGACACTGACGTCGCCCCCGGCGCTCCGCTCGAGCTGCGCTGCGCCGTCGACCGTGCCGAGGCTCGCCACCGGGCAGCCGTGGAGGAGGAGGTGCAGCCGCCGCGACAGCTGGGCGGCGGACGCTCGTGCCTCCACGCGCAGCGCCCCGCGGTCCCGGGCAACCGTGATCTCGAGCACCTCGCCGCCTCCCTGGAGAGCGATGCGCCGGTCCCGCCAGCGCGACTCGACGACCCAGTCAGCGGGCTCGAAGGCGAGCCGGACTCCCCCGGGCAGCTCGGCGAGGACGCGCCCGGTCACGACGTGCGCGGCACGGCCGACGAGACCGAGGGGGGAGAGGCGGGGCCCCACCACCACCGAGTGCGTCAGGATCCGCACGCGGCCCGGCTTCTCGACGACCACGTCACCGATTTCGAGCGAGAGCCCTGGCGTCAGGTGGACGGTACCGATCGTGTCGGACAGTCCCAGGGCCCGGGCCTGGCGGTCGAGGCGCGCTCGCACGGCTCGCTCGATCGAGGGCCGAACGAGAGGAAAGCCGACGACCGGCGCGGCCAGGACGAGGGCCGCGGCCAGGAGCTTCCGGCGGGCTGGAGTCGGGAGGCGCACGGTCGACCCCCACGCTACACCAGACCCGCCGCCTTCGCTTCGGTCACACCTTCTAGGGTGAGGGGGGACCGGCCCGGTAGTATCCGGGGCGAGCCAGCACCTCGCCCCGGCGCTCCTTGAGGCGCACCTCGAGCGCGTGCCACCCGGGGGAGGCGTCGCCCTCGGGCACGTAGCTCAGCACGTAGCGCGAGCGGATGTCGCCGAGGACGTCGAGAAACCGCGCCCGCAGCTCCCCTTCCGAGCGAGCCGTCCAGACCCGCCCGCCGGTCGCCCGCGTCACCTCGCTCAGGAACGCGTTCTTCGGGTCCCCCTTCTCCCGGGCGACCACGGCGTAGAGCAGGGCGTCAGACCGCGCGGCGGCCTCCACGACCTGAGCCGAGGTCAGCCAGCTCAGGGAATCGAGACCGTCGCTGAAGACGACGACCGCGGACCGGCGCGGGCCAGGCTCGAGGAGCCGCAGGGCGCTGTAGGTGGCGTCGTGAAGAGCCGTGCTTCCCCGGGCCGTGACGGCCTGCAGGGCCCGGCGGACGCGGTCCAGGGCAGGAGTGGGCGGCTCGAGCAGTCGGACCTCCTCCTGGAAGGCGAGCAGGGCGGCGCGCTCTCCGTCGGCCCCATGCGCGCTGGGGTGGAGGCCGTCCAGGAAGGCGCCGGCCGCGTCGCGGAGAGCCGAGAGCTTCGAGCCGTCGACGCTCTGGCTCAGGTCGAGGACGAGGACGACGTCGATCGGCGTCTCCTCCTCGTGTATCGGCTCGAGGGTCTGGACCCGGCCCGCGTCCCGGACCTCGAAGTCTCCCGCTGTCAATCCGCGAACCGGCGAGCCGTTCCGCGTCACCAGGGCTTCGACCCTGACGAGGTCCACCTCGGCCCGAAAGACCGCCGGCGCCTGGGCGGTGGCCGCTGCGGCCACGAGGAGGCCGAGGAGCGGGACGGTCATGGGCCGAACGACCTCCCGAGCGTTCCCTGCCAGAGACGCTCCAACGCGACCTTCGCCAGGCCACGCGGGCCGGAGGGATAGGACCACCAGGGATCCGGCTCGCGCGCCGGCTCCCTCGAGTCGAGGAGGCTGGCCAACACGAGAGGGTGAGCCGCGGAAGGTCCTGCCGACCCTTCGAGGCACCGCGCCAGCGCGAGGCGGGCGGCCTGGCTGTGGGGCCAGGCCTCGAGCGCGAGGCGGTAGGACGCGGCCGCCGCGTCCGGATTCTCCCGCAGCTCCGAGGCTCGGCCGAGGAGCAGGAGCGCCAGGTAGCGCCTCTCGTTGTCCCGCGCCTGCTCGGCGACCTGCTGGAGCAGGGGCTCCGCCTCCTGGGGACGGCCCTGGGCGAGCAACAGACCCCCGAGCCGCAGGCGCGCTTCGATCTGGGCGGGATCGGCGTCGAGTGCTTCTCGAAACAGCGCCGCGGCCTCCTCGCGGAGGCGGCGGGCCTTTCTCTCGTGGGTCCGGACCTCCTCCCCGAGCGCGAGGCCCTCCTTCACGCAGGCGCTCAGCAGGAGGGCCTCGCCGTCGAGGGGGGCCGCCTTCCTCGCCTTCTCGGCGAAGCCGAGGGCCGTCTCGGGGAAGCCCACGGCCAGCGTCCCGGCGGCGAGCGCCACGTAGAACTCGCGTGGATCGATCTTCAGGTCGATCAACAGGGCACGATTGAGCTCGTCCCAGAGCGCAGGATCGAGCTCCCCGGTCGAGTCTTCCGGTCGACGCAGGTTCGCCAGCAGGCGAACACGCTCCCGGGCGCGCTCGGCCTTGAGCTTGTGCGACCACTCGACCAGACTCGTCGCCGCGGAGAGCTGGCTCTCGGCTCTCGCGCCGTCGAGGGACTGGAGCTCCCGCAACCCCGCCTCCACGTGCATCAGGGCGGCCGCCTCGACCAGCTCGAAGTCCATTCCGACCGGGAGCTCGCCCACCTCCTCGCCCGTCGGCAGGACCAGCTTCTCCCGGCGGTCCCCTTCCTCGCGGAGCGCGCGGAGAGCCTCACGGATCTCGCCCCGTCGCCATCGGCGGATCCTGCGGAGAGCCGTCTCCCGATCGCCGGCCTGGTATTCGGCCGTGAGCTCTCCGTAGCTCAACAGGCCGATCGGCGGCCCCGCTGCGGGGTTCAGGGCGCCAACGGTGAGGAGGAGCACGAGCAGCACCGACATGTCCTCTCGACGATCAGTCGTCCTCGGCGGTCAGGGCGGAAGGGGCGGTCTCGCCGGCCCGCCGGCTCCCCCTCGGCAGTCCGCCCACTGCCCTAGCCCTCCATCTCCTCCAGTTCCCTGCCCTTCGTCTCGTGGACGAGTGTCAGGACGAAGACCACCGAGATCGCGGCGCACAGGGCGTAGAAGCCGTAGGCGGCCGCGAGCCCGACGGACGTGAGCATGATGGGGAAGGTCATGGTGATCGCGAAGTTGGAGATCCACTGGAAGAAGCCGGCGACCGCCAGCCCCGAGCCGCGAATCTGGTTGGGGAACATCTCGCCGAGCATCACCCACATGATGGGGCCCCACGACATGTTGAAGAACATGACGTAGACGTTTGCCGCCACCAGGGCGAGCAGGCCCATGGAGTCGGTGAGCGTGAGCTGTCCCGAGGCGTCGAGGCTCGCCGTGGAGAACGCCACCGCGGCGAGGCCGAGGGTGACCGTCATGCCGAGGGAGCCAATCCACAGAAGCGGCTTGCGCCCGAGGCGATCCACGAGGGCGATGGCGATCAGGCAGGCGCCGATGCTCAGCGCCCCCGAGACCACGTTGATCAGGAGCGAGTCGCTCTCCGAGAAGCCCACCGCCTGCCACAGGACCGCACCGTAGTAGAAGATGATGTTGATGCCGACGAGCTGCTGGAAGGTCGCCAGGCCGATGCCGACCCACACGATGGGCCTGAGCCGGCGACGGTTCTTGTCGTAGAGGTCCGACAGGCGGGGTCGGTGATGATCCGACGCCAGCGAGGCGTCGATCTCGTCCAGCTTGGCCACCCCCTCGTGCTCGCCGTAGAGCTTGACCAGGACGGCCCGGGCCACGTCCTTCTTCCCGCTGACCACCAGGAAGCGCGGGCTCTCCGGGATGAACAGCAGCGCCAGCAGGAAGGTCGTCGCCGGGAACAGCTCGATCCAGAACATCCAGCGCCAGGTCTGGTAGCCCCACCACAGCTCGTTCAGGGCGGAGCCGGAGGTCTCGGCCAGGACGTAGTTGCTCACGAACGCGGCGGTCAGGCCCGAGATGATGGCGACCTGCTGCACGGTGGCCAGGCGGCCCCGATAGCGGGCGTGGGCCACCTCGCTGATGTAGGCCGGCGCCATCACGCTGGCCGCACCCACGGCCAGGCCGCCGATGATGCGGTAGGCGACGAACTCGGCCGAGGCACCCGCGATGCCGGAACCCCACGCGGAAACGATGAAGCAGACCGCGGCGGCGATGAGCAGGGCCCGGCGTCCGAACCGGTCGGCCAGGCGTCCGGCGGCCGCCGCTCCGACGGCGCACCCGAGCAGCATCGAGGCGACGCTGAACCCGGTGCCCACCGAATCGGAGTTGAAGGCGGTCTGCAGGCCATCGACGGTACCGTTGATGACCCCGCTGTCGAAGCCGAACAGGAAGCCGCCAATGGTGGCGATGCAGCTGATCAGGATGATGAAGGACTTGTTGCCCTCGGCGGGGGGCGGAGAGGCCATCGAGGCTCCTTTCGGCAAGGCGACGATTGTAGGCGCGATCTGCTCGATGGCAAAGGCGTTCGGCGGCATGTCCTCGTGATCGCGGCCAGGTGGGCCGGCACGCGCCGAGACTCCCCCGGGGTGTAGACTCGTGTCGCCAGGATGCGGACCGAGGCCCCTCTCATCATCGCGGCGCCCCTGATCGCCAGCCTGGGCATCCCGGCATGGTCCGGCTGGTGCGCGTGACCACCCACTGGGACACCCTCGAACGCAAGGGGAAGGGTGGCGACAACTGGTGCATGTGATGAGCCCGTGATGTCGACTCGAACCAGGCGCCTCGCTCCCGCAGTGCTCCTCGTCCTTCTCTGGGCCCTCCCCGGCCGCGCCGCGGAGCGGCGGATCGTGGACCTCAGGCCCCTTTGGGACACGCAGCGCGTGCTGAAGAACCCCGGGAAGGGCTGGTACCACCACCTGCTCGACAACGGTGTCGAGCGCTACGCCATCCGCGACGAGGCGGCCTTCCGCTCGTTCCCCGGAATGGACCACCTCTACCTGCGCCTGGCGTGGAGCTACCTCGAGCCCCGCGAGGGGCACTACGACTGGCACTGGATCGACGACGTCGTGGCGAGGTACGTCCCCCTCGGGTACGGGATCGCGTTCCGCATCACGAGCAAGGAGACCGGGGCCGCCCCGGCGGTGGTGAGGCAGGAGCGGGACGGTGTGCAGTACGCCACCCCCGTGTGGGTCGAGGACGCGGGCGCCCGGGGCGTCGTGTCGGAAGCCTGGGGCGTGCGCTCGTGGACCCCCGACTGGGACGACCCCGTCTACCTGGAGAAGCTCGACGCCTTCCTGCAGGCCTTCGCCGCCCGCTACGACGGGCAGCCGTGGGTCCGGTACGTCGACGTGGGCAGTATCGGCGAGTGGGGCGAGGGGCACACGAGCTTCTCCACCAGGGTGCCCCCCACCGTCGCCGAGGTGAAGGCGAGCATCGACGCCTACGCCCGACACATTCGGGAGTCCCAGCTCGTCTGCACGGACGACCTGCTCTACTATGGCAAGCGGGAGGAGGAGGTGAGCGCTCTTCTCGAATACGCCGTCGGGAAGGGGCTGACGCTGCGCGACGACAGCCCCCTCGTCGACTGGTACCTGAAGAATCACCTCGAGACGTGGACCGTCTCGCATCCCCGCTTCTACGACCCCCTCTACCTGAAGAGGCCCATCGTGCTCGAGCTGGAGCACTACGCCTCCGTGAAGAACGACGGGAACTGGCGGGGCCGGAACGGAGCCGAGATCCTCCCGGAGTACGGCGTCTCGGGGGCCGACGTGATGCGGAAGGCCGTCGAGCTGCTCCACGCCAGCTACATCGGCTTCCACGGCTACGCCGACGAGTGGCTCGCCGACAACCCGGACCTGACCGCCGAGCTCGCCAACCGCTGCGGGTACTGGTACTTTCCGGAGAGCCTCTCGGTGCCCTCGTCCCTCTCGACCGGCGAGAACGAGATCGGTGTCACCTGGCTCAACGAGGGCGTGGCCCCGGCCTACGAGCCCTTCCCGGTCGAGTTCCGCCTCGAGGGACCGTCCACTCGGGGCCCCGTCCACCTGGGCACGCTCGACTCGGGCAACCTGGGCTGGCGGCCCGGCGAGCCGGTGGAGCAGCCCTACCGCGTCGTCGTACCGCCCTCGGCCGAGCCCGGGGCGTACCACCTGCAGGTGAGGCTCTCCCTTCGCGGCCGCACGGTGGCCATCGGCTTGAAGCCGAAGGCAACGGACCCGAACGGCTACAGCACCCTCGGGAGGGTGCTCGTCGAGTAACCCCTTCTAGTGGCTGCGCTTCGCGTACTCATCGGCCACGCTCGCGGAGCGCATTTGGATGGAAAGGAGGTCTCCCATGGGTTCCCTCTCCCGATGCTCGCATGCGCCTCATGCCGTCCGGGGGCGGCGGCTCGTGGTCCTCACCGCGATCCTCGTCACCTCCGCGGCGGCCTCGTCGAGCCCGGAGGCTCCCGGTTCATCGCCCCCGTTGGCCGATGCCGAGCGGGAGGCCTTCCTGCTCGAAGGGAAGATCGTCGGCGATCGCTCGATTCCGGAGGGGATCACCCTGCCCCGACGCGTCACACTTCGCCAGGATGACTTCGAGCATGACGCCCTCGTTCAGACGCACGACGAGCACGAGACCCGGAAGCACCTCGAGGGTGGCGTGGAACTCGACTTCCGGGACAGCTGGCGCAACAACGTCGCCGCCTATCGCCTCGACCGGCTCCTGGGGCTGGGCTTCGTCCCGGTGACCGTCGTCCGATCCTACCGGCAGGAGCCGGCGGGATGGTCGTGGTGGGTGGACGACGTCCTCATGGCGGAGAAGGACCGCTACGAGCGGGGAATAGATCCCCCCGCGCCCCTGGGATGGGTGTTGCAGGTCTTCGTCGTGCGGGTCTTCGACCAGCTGATCTACAACTTCGACCGCAGCCTCGAGAACCTCCTGATCGACCAGGACTGGCGGGCCTGGATGATCGACCACACGCGGTCCTTCAAGGTCTTCGGGGAGCTGAGAGACGAAAAGGAGCTTCCCGGCCGATGCGAGAGGCACCTTCTCGCGGCAATGAGGCGCCTCGACCGACCGACGCTCGCCAGGACCATGGAGGGCCTGCTGAGCGGTCGGCAGATCGACGGCCTTCTGGAGCGCCGCGACAAGATCGTGCGTTTCTACGACCACCTGATCGCGACGCGGGGCGAGCCCGCGGTCCTCTACGAGCTGCCCCTGCGCGTCCGCTCGGCGGACGACCCGCGCGACCAGCCCTCTCCTCGATGAGCGCCGCCCGACGAGGAGCTGCGGAAAAATCCTCCCCGGGATGAGAACGATTTCGCGCGACGGGAGGCGATACGTACGCCACGAAGGGTTGCCGGACGGGCCGTCGATTCCGTCGGCTCGGGATGCGGGGCGCCGGACCCGGCCTCACTCCGGCCGGACAGTGACGACGGGCTCGGGAAACCCGAAGACCAGGTAGGCGAGGGTCGTCACGGGTTGACCCGCCCGGCGGCCCGGGAGGAAGTGCCAGGCCCGGGCCGCCTGCTCTGCCGTCCCGTCGAAGGCCGTTCGCCCTCCCACGGCCCGGGCGGACCGGACCGCTCCCGACGGCCCCACCTCCACCTCCACGACCACGACCCCACGTCCGAGGGCCTGGACCGGATAGGCCGGCGGGCTGGTCTTCGCCGGGATCGGCATCCCCGGCGGAGCCAGGAGGCTGTGGTCCGGCGGTGGGCAGGACCCGAGCGCGTAGAAGGCGGCCGCCCGGAAGAGCGCGGCGACCAGCACCCGGGAGCTCCTCGGCTCCCCATCCTCCGTCGCCGGCTCGAACACCCACCCTGAGACCGCCGCCTCGAGCGCCTTCGCCAACGACGGGTTTCCGTACAGGAACCTCGCGTCGGTCACCGCCCCACGCTCGTCCACGGCGACGTCGAAGGCGACCTGGCATTGCCCGTGGAGGGGAGGGATCGGGATCGGCTCCCCCTTCGCGGTGAGCCGCGCGGGCTGGGAGCCGCCGGCTCCCAGCGCGGCAGCGAGTGTGAGCGACCCGATGGCCTGGAGCACCTCCCCCTCCTGCCCCCCGGGGAAGCAAGAATCGCACCCTGGCCGGCTACGAGCCCGGCGAGACGGGGATTCTTCCCCAGTGGCAACCCGCTCCCATGGCCGCCGAGGCTCCCCCGCCGTCTTCTCCAGGGGCGACCGTCATCATCGAGAGCGCCCCCGGAAGTCGACGGTCCACTGCACCGGCTCCTGCTGTCCTTCGAAGGCGAGCCTCAGGGATACGCCGTCTTTCACCCGAGAAACCGGAATCTCGTCACCCCCCGAGACGGTCGCGTGCGCGGCCGTAACCGTCACCCCGTCCGGAACGTGGACGAAGAGCGCGTAGGCCTCCCCGGGGATGGCGCGGGACGAGCCGAGGAGACGCTGGCTCGAGGCGTCCCACTCGAGCGAGGCGATGGAATGGGCGCCGGTGATGTGGCGGGACGTCCCCACGAGTTGGGGTCGACCGAGCTCCGGGTGGAGGAGGACGACCGCCGTGTCGTGGGGTTCCACCGCGAGGGGCAGGTCGCCCGTGAAGACACCCAGGGACCTCTGGCCCCAGAAGTCGAACGCGACGACGCGCGCACCGCGCTCGAGCCCGAGGTCGTCCGAGAAGGAGAGGCGGCGGTCGAGGGTCTGCCCCCGCCAGTTCGTGACCCCCACGACGTCGTACGTGCCCGACGCCGCGCTCACCTTGAGGTCCAGGATCTCCGGGTAGTGGTGGATGTAGTCGTCGGGGCGGACGTTCTTGAAGCGGTCCCACTGCATGTCGGTGCCGCGGCTGAACAGGTCGATGGGAAGAATGGGAGAGGGAGGCAGCGTGGCCTCGAGAAGGGCGACCCTCTCCGGAGGGAGCTCGGGCATGACGCTCGCGACGGGATAGGCGACGCCGGTGAGGGCGAGATGGCCAGGACGTCCGAGGCCGGCTCGAAGCTCCAGGTCGTGGACGGATGGGCCGTCTGCAGGGTCAGCCGCCCCTCGGGCCCGACCGCTGCGGACCACCTCGCCCAGGGCTCCGCTCCCTGCTCGTCCGCGCGACCGAGCCGGACGTTGTCGAGGAGGGTGCCCAGACGTTCGCGGCCGACGGTCAGGGTTCCCCGGTCCTCGTCGGCGCGGAGTGTCCACCCCTCGTGGGTGACGGAGACGGGATCCCCCGCCTTCGATTCCCCGGGGACTACGACGACGGCGAGGCACAGCAGAGCGGCGGAGAAGATGCGCATGGCTGCCTCCCGGGGCCGGGGCCCGGCCGGCGGCGGCGCGAGCTCCGGCGCGAAGGGATTCTATCCCGGCGCCGAGCCCCCGGCGTCAGCGGAAGGGGTGCGCGCACTGCCCACCGTCACGTTGGCTGGACCCCCCTACTCCGTCTCCGGGACAGCGACCGGAGGCGGGTCGATCACGATCGGCTCGCCGGTCAGGTTGATGCTGATGGTGTGGATCCAGCGGTATCTCCCCTTCACCAGCCTGAACAGATGTGAATCGGGCATCCCCTCCTTGCTGTCGCCGAAGCGGCAGAAGACGTTGACCGTTCCCATCTCTTCATCCACGACGAACGTGCGGTTCACGATGAACAGCTCGCCGAGGGGCGCGGGGATCTGACAGGTGTCTTTGTCTTCGTTCTCCGGGTTGGTGTAGGTGCCCCCCTCGAGCCTCGCGCAGGGGGCTCCCCAGGGCGGCCTGATGCCCTCGTCCAGAAACACGAAGTCGAAGTACCGGTTGGCGGCATCCACCAGGTCCTGTCGGCTGACGCGGTCGTCGGGAGGAAGGACTCGCCAGTCTTCGGCCGTCGAGTACTTCAGATAGTCCTCGGCATTGAACAGCCAGTCATCGTCGTCGCTGACCAGGCTGTCGATCTCGGTGACCTTGCCGTCGTCAACCGCGAGGCGGGTGCCGAGCACGTATGGATGACCTCCTTCGGTGACGATCACCTCCGTGAAGGACTGGCACCGTGGGACGTCATGGATGCTGCGGTGGAAGGCGATGGGCAACGCAGTGTTCCAGAGCCCCTTCTCCTTCGTCGTGACGCTCATGTTCTCCCGACACTCGACCTTCCCGGACAGCGACATCCTCGACAGGTCTCCCGCGGCCTGGGCGGCGATGTAGCTGTCGGTGGCGGCCTCGAGCATCGATCGGGTGCATCCAGTCTCGGCGCGCACCATCGGGGCGCTGCTCAGGAGAATGGTCATGCTCACCAGCGCACGGATCATGGAACCTCCTGGAACCCTCAACGCGGCGCCAAGTCGACCGGTGGCGCAAACGACAGGAGTATACGACCCGCCAGGGCGCTGCCCGTGCCGCTCCAGTCGCTTCACCCAGCTCTCCACGTTGCACGAGCTCGCGTCCACGCTACCATGGCGCCCGCGGAGGCCAGTGCCCTGGCGTTGAGTTCGCGACCCGAATGGAGGCGAGCCGATGAACGTACCCATGCATCGATTCGAGTACACGCAACTGACGAAGGAGCAGATCGGCCAACGACTCGGAGCCACCGACTCCGGGCCCACGTGCGTGTCCGAGCTCTCCGATGCTCTTGCCGACCAGTCGCTCACCCTCGTGACCGAGGATGGGCCTGTGCTGAACTACCGATTCGAAGGCAAGACACGCCTCACCCTCTCAGAAGACGGCGGCCCACGAGTCCGGGCCGGATACGGAGCGCTGACTCTGAAGCAGATGGTCTTCTTCTCCCACATGATTCCCGGGGCCCAGAGGGGCTACAACGTGTTCGTGGATCTCGCCACCTCCCTCGTCACCGTGTTCGAGGTGTGGCTCTCCAGCGGCAAGAAGGAGAGGACCCTCGGAGGCAACGAGATCGAGGTCGACAACCGAGAGGTGCAGCGCCAGATCTACTTCGGCCATGCCGAGATCGCTGGCCAGGAGCCGCCGGAGCAGCTTCATCACCACACGAACAGGATCGAGGGCAAGGGCATGTACTGGAGGCAGGACACCGGGATCGAGCTCCTGGAGTTCTACACCTCGGTCGTGTCCTGCAACTTCGTCGAGCTGACCCGGCACGCGGATGACCTCAGCTACTGCAGCCCCTCCGACTACGTCCTCGTGAACGACAACATGTTCATCTTCGACAAGACCGAGTGTGAGTTCTCGGGGATGTTCACCCTGTATGTCGCGGACTTGTTCACCGAGACCCAGGCGGGCGTGCGCCTCGGGTTCAACGAAGCGGACGAGCTCGAGTACTACATGTTTCGGGGCACCGGAAGGTCCGTGGGCCAGCTGGCCCGGCTGGAGCCCTTCGACGATCATGGCGACAGGCCCATGATCGGCCCACCAGCGTCTGGCCCGGGGTCTGCGGCCAAGGGTCGAAGGTTGGTGTATCGCCCGGTAAGGGACTTCTCCCACCTGTCCGACGAGGCGGTCCACCAGGCGGCCGAGCGCAGCACCTCGGCATTCGGCGCGGACCAGCCGATGGCGGGCCACAACCTGCCCTTCACCGACATGCTCGTCGGAAAGGAGTTCGCGCTCCGCTACGACGTCGGTCCCGTCCGACACTACCGGATCACCGAGAAGTACCGGCTGAGGTACCGGGAAGACGGGGAAAGCCAGTGGCACGAGGAGGACTATCGAGCCTACGAGGCGGACGAGAGGCTGATCTGGTTCAGCCACATCTTGACCGACAGCAGGCCCCGCGCGAGCGTGCAGGTCGCCCTGGATCTCATCAACGGACTCACCACCTGCATCGAATCTCGAATGGGCACCAGCTACTACGGAAACGAGACCTCGTACCGCGCCCTGTTCGGGGTCGGCGAGATGGACGGGGTGAGCCCGCCCCGGTACGTGCGCCACGAGCTGACCGATGAGCTGGTCGGGCACGCGTTCTCATGGTCCTACAACGACCAGATGACCTCCATGCATCTGTACACGACTCCTCACTCCTCCTCGTGGACGATATTCACGGAAGGGCAGGCCATGGGGGCACAGTGGAGCGCCCCCTGCATCTATGTGAAGGTTCGCGAGGGCGTGTACATCTTCACGCTCAACGAGGAAGCCTGCAACGGCGCCGAGATGTGCGTCATGATCAACACCAAGATCAACCACGACTGTGGCTTTGGATTCTCTGGAGGAGCTGAGGGAGTCGAGCTCAGCCTCACCGCGGCAATAGGTCGCCACATCGGAAAGTTCCACGTGAAGGAGTATCTGGGTCTGAACTCGACAAGGAGGGCGGCATGGACGTCCTGAAGACCGCAGCGGATCCCGTCGACGTTCAGGAGCAGCCGAGCACAGGGCGGCGGTCCTTCGTGTGGAGGATCGGCGCCGGGATGTCCGCGGTACTGGCTTCCGCGGTTCCGGGCCGATCAGAACGCAGGGTGGATCGGGGTTCGGGATCGAGAAGCAGCGATCAACTGACCAGTCGGTTGGCGATCCTCGAGGATGAGGTCGCGATCCGCAGACTTCACGAGACTTTCGAGGCTCGTCTCGACAGCGGCATGTACGAGGACGTCGTCAACCTGTTCACCGAAGACGGAGAGGTCGTGTTCAACGGCGGGGTCTTCGAGGGGAGAGCAAGGGGCGTGCGGCGCCTGTACGTCGATCGCTTCAGGCCGGGCCTGGCGGGCAAGCGGATCGAAGTGCCTCCCGGGTTCCAGTCGGGCGGGAAACGACCGCCGGCCGTCGTCAGGGTGGCGACCGATCGGAGGTCGGCGGACGCGAGATTCCCCTGCTCCATTCAGGTCGGCGCGCCGATCGTCCCGGATTCGCCGCTGGCAAGGATGGTGCGCCTGCACGGAGAGAGGATCCTCCGATGGTGGGAGGGCGGCACATACGAAGCCTCCTATGCGAGGGATCCGCGTGACGGCGGCTGGAGAATGGCGAGGCTCGAGTACAAGGTCCTGTCCCGGGCCGACAGGTCGCGGGCGAGACCGATATCCGTCCCGCTCTTCTCAAGGACGTTCCCTGAGGACCCGGCGGGACCGGATCGACTCCTGTGCCCACGGCTCGGTTGACGTCTGCTTCGCCCCGAAGGCGCCCGCCGCCAACGAAGGCCTCGCCTCGTCAACGGGATGGGGCTGGGCGACGGAGGACCTTGTAGGCTCCCAGCGCCAGCATCAGGCCACCCCCGGGGAAGAGCACCCAGTGCACGGGCAGGCCCTTGGCCCTCATCACCCAGCCCGCCGCGATGGCCAGGCCGCCGAAGACGAGCAGGACCACGGGGCGGTCCTTTCGGATCGCGAAGACGAGGGCTCCCGCCGCCGCCAGAAGCCAGAGCCCGGCCAGCACGCCCTCGGGGCTCCCGAGGATCGTGGTGACCGAGGGCGGACGGACGTGCCAGGCGACGATCCCGCCCAGGTCGCGAGCGATCTCTCCGGCGCAGCCGCTGCCGAACCGGTTGACCATGACGGCCATGCTGACCCCGTGATCCGGGAGGCGCACCATGTAGGAGGAGGTGCCGATGTTGCCGCCGCCGTGGCCCTCCGCCCGGGCCCAGCGCACGAATCCGCGGCCCAGACGCTGGAGCCCGAGGCCGTAGGAGCCTCCTCCGGAGAACGTCCGCATCTGCGTGAGGGAGCTCGGCGACAGGACCTCACCGCCAAAGAGGGCGTGCGTCCACCGTGCCAGGTCCCCGGCGGTCATGAAGACCCCGGCCGAACCGTAGGTGATGCTGTCGTGGGAGGCCCGGGGGAGTAATGTGAGATCCCTGATGGGGTTGCCTCTTTCGAAGTTGTCGCCCCACACGTGGGCCATGTTCTCGGGGTACGGCTCCTCCAGGGGGAGGCAGGCGCTCTCGAGGTCCAGGGGCTCCCAGAACCGCCGCCGCATCTCCGCCGAGAGCGTGGAGCCCGTCACCCGGGTGACGATCATCGCGGCCAGCAGGTAGTTGGTGTTCGAGTAGTGATAGCCCTCCCCGGGGGCGAAGTACGGCTCCTTCAGATAGCCGAGCACCTCCTCCGGGGTGAAGACGCGACTGCGGTCGCGGATGAGGTCGTCCCAGAGCGCCTGGTTGTCCCAGAACATGAACAGGCCGCTGGTGTGGCTGAGCATCTGGCGGACGGTGATGTCTCCGTTCACGTGATCATAGGGCCCGAGCCACCGGGAGATGGGATCCTCCAGCGAGAGCTGCCCCTCCTCGGCCAGCTGGAGCACCATCGCCGCGACCATGTTCTTGGTGATGCTTCCGATCGCGAAGGCCATCTCCGGCGTCATCGCGACGGCCTCGTGCGAGAGCCCCCCCGCGCCCTCCCAGACGGTGCCGTCGGGCAGGACGACGGCCACGGCGGCCCCGTGGGCGTCGCAGCGTCGAACGCGCGCATCCAGGGCATCCTGGAGCTGCTGCCCCAGGGGGCGAGACTCCGAACGGCACGCGATGAGCCCCTGAGCTCCCAGAACCCCCAGGAGAAGTGCCGGGGCAAGAAGCCCGAGGCCGGGCCCGCGCGGCATCGGTCTCAGCCTAGCACCGGTCATCCCCGGTCGGTGCGTTCCTCGGCTGTGGTAGAGTCCGTCCAACCGCACCTCACAGGAGAGAAGGAGTACGAATGAGCGCCTCCCGCCGTGCGCCCGATGGGTGGCGCCCCGTGACCGTCCGGCGTCGCCGTCTCCCGGGCTCTACGCTGGCTCTCCTGGGCGGGCTGCTGCTGGCTTCGTGCGCGCCCCGCCCCGAGCCCGTGGCGACGCCTCTCGTCGACCACTTCGCGGAGGCCACCGTGAAGAACGCGGTCCCGGCGAAGGAAGGGCCACCCCGGATCGAGTGGCACTTCGACGCGGCATCGGAGGGAGTCGCCGCCGACGCGGACTCGCCGACCCGCGGCTGGAGGGCCGTCCACGACCTCCGCGGTCTGGCCATTCGCGACGGGAGCCTCGTCGGGGAGGCCGGCCCGACGCCGATCCTGGTGGCTCCCGGCCTCGACTCTCCCGACGTCAACGACTCCTTCCACGCTCTCGAGCTGAGGTTGCGCATCTCGAAGGGCACGCGTCTCGGCGTGAACTTCATCAGCGACGAGAAGCTCAACGAAGAGGGGCTCGTTCGTGACGCGAGCCAGAGCTCCTTCTCCGCGTTCAATCTCGACCTGCGGCCCGGAGAGGAGCTCCAGACCTACACCATCACCGCCGCGCAGGCCTCCTTCAACACCTCCTACGGCCTGCCCGGCATCCACTACGTCGCCTTGCGGTTCATCGGCGCCGAAGGGGCCCGGTTCGAGATCGCCTCGATGCGTCTGGTCACACTGAAGGAGCACCTGGCCGCGATCCCGTCGGGAGTGGGCTGGCACGGCCTGTCCGACGTCTTCCGCGAAACGCTGGTGACCCGCTCGCCCGAGCGCGTCAGTTTTCCCGTCGACCTGCCCTCGCGGCCGTGGCTCGACCTCGCCATCGGCACCGTCGACAACGGGCCGGTCACGTTCCACATCGCGGTCGACACGGGGCACGGCGTGCGGAGGGAGCTGCAGAAGCGCACCGTCTCCACCCCGAACCGGTGGGAGTCGGTGCCGGTGGAGCTGGGCCCGTTCGCGCGGCGCCACGTTCAGATCATCCTCAGCGTCGAGGCAGAACGAGACGGGACCCCCGGCTTCTGGGGCGCGCCGGTGGTGCGCAACCGGGGGGGAAGGCCCCGTGCCCAGGGGCCCTCGCCGGCGCGCGCGGCGGTGGTGGGCCACCGGGCGCCCCCCCAGGGCGTCATCCTCATCATCGCCGACACCCTGAGGCGCGACCACCTCCCGCCCTGGGGCTACGAGCGCGAGAACGCCCCCGTCCTCTCGCGCCTCGCCGCCGAGGGGGCCCGCTTCGAGGACAACATCGCCCAGGGCGCGTGGACCAAGGTCTCGGTTTCGTCGATCATCACGTCGCTCTACCCCACCACCAACGGGATCAACGACATGCCCGATCGCATCCCGGTCGGGGTCACGACCCTCGCCGAGGCGTACCGGGAGGCGGGCTACGCGACGTTCGCGACCTCGTCGGTGCCCTTCACCGGGCGGCTGACGAACCTCCACCAGGGCGTCGAGGTGCTCCACGAGGCGGCCTCGCTTCCCGACCAGGGTTACGAGTCCAAGACCTCCCGGACCTACGTCGACCGCCTGCTCGAGTGGATCGAGATCCACCGGGAGGTGCCGTTCTTCGCCTTCCTGCACATCTTCGACCCCCACAGCCCCTTCGAGCCGTACCAGCCCTACGACAACCTGTGGATGAGCCCGCAGGAGATCGCCCGGCACCGCAGGGACATGGAGAGGGCGAAGAAGTACATCGACGAGGACTTCTTCCGGCGCCAGGCCCTCGCGAACCCGGCCGAGCTGAAGGAGGCGGGCATCGACCAGACACGGTACCTCAACGACCAGAAGGCCTGGTACGACTCCTCGATCCGGGCGATGGACGTGGAGATCGGGCGGCTGGTGGAGCGGCTGGAGGACCTCCACCTCGACCACGACACCGTGATCGCGTTCGCGAGCGACCACGGCGAGGAGTTTCTCGAGCACGGGCGGCCTTTCCACGGGTTCAGCACCTACGGGGAGATGCTCAACGTCCCCCTCATCCTGAGCTGGCCGGGCGCGCTCCCGCAGGGGACCGTCGTGAGCCAGACCGTGGAGAACCTCGACCTGACGCCGACGCTCCTCGATCTCTCCGAGCTGCCCCTGGCCGAGGAGGCCCAGGGGCAGAGCCTCCTGCCGCTGCTCGCCCAGTCCGACCCCGCCCAGCTCGGGTGGACGTCCCGCCCCGCCTTCGCCGAGCGCCACCTCGCTCCCGTGGCCATGGGGGAGGACAAGAACCCGACCGAGTCCTGGGCCATGGTGGACGGCGACTGGAAGCTCATCCGCAACGGCATCCGGCCCGAGGGCCGGCCCGAGTTCGAGCTGTACGACCACCGTGACGACCCGCTGAATCTCCACGACGTGGCCGCCGAGCACCCGGAGATCGTGAAGGAGATGGCCACGAAGCTCGAGGCCTGGCACGAGAAGGCGCTCGCGGCCCGGGTGGCTCCCGACGAGGGATCAGCCGAGCTCAGCCCGGAGGAGCGGGAGAGGCTTCGCGCGCTCGGCTACGTGCAGTAGCTCCGTCGACGATCGAGTGATCCGACGTCCTGGAGCCGTCGAGGCTCGGCGTCTGGCGAATCCAGCAGGCCTCACTTCCTGGCGACGCTGACGGCACCGCCGTCGTACGTCAATCGCCTGGCTCCCTCCACCTCCGGGGCATGGCCCACCGGGATCTCGGGCGAGACGAAGACGACGCGAATCTCTCTCTGCTCGAGCATTCCGGGGAACGAGCCCGTGCGCGGACCGATGCGCAGCGTCGCCGCCGCCTCGTCCCACGAGATCGGGATGGTCGCGAAGGCGCCCTGCTCGTAGTCGTAGCTCACGCCGTCGTCCTCGTACAGCTCGAAGGCGGCGTCGGCCCCCGTGTACACCCACAGCGTCAGCGGATCGGCGGGCTTCTCGTCGGTGTACTGCAGCTCCGGTCCCATGGGCACGATGGAGCCGGCCCGGGCGTAGACGGGGAGGGCGTCGTAGGGCGCCGGGGCATCGATCCGCTGGCCACCGTCCAGGTACGTCCCGCTCCAGAAGTCGTACCAGCCCGTGCCCGCGGGCAGGTAGACCTCGCGGCTGGTGGCGCCCTGCTCGTAGACCGGGTTCACGAGGAGCGCGGGGCCGAACATGTACTGGTCGGCGATGTCGAGCACCTCGGGGTCGTGGCGGAAGTCCATGACCAGACCCCGCATCAGGGTGTCCTGGTTGCGAGTCACCCGCGCGGCCAGCGAGTAGACGTAGGGCAGCATGCGGTAGCGGAGCCGGTCGAACTTCAGCTGCGTCCGGTAGGCGCGGTGGCTCTCGTCGCCGCCGAAGAACCACATCTCGCGCCGCGGGAACTGACCATGGGAGCGCAGCAGAGGCGCGAAGGTGCTGAACTGGAACCAGCGGGTGTTCAGCTCCCGCCACTCCTCCACCGCCTCGGGCGTCGGGTCCTGCGACCACTTGCGCTGCACCGTGAAGCCGCCGATGTCCGTCGTCCACCACGGCACCCCGGAGAGGTTGAAGTTCAGCCCCGCGGGGATCTGTCGGCGCAGCGTGTCCCAGCCCGCGGCGACGTCGCCGGACCACGTCGCCGAGGAGTAGCGCTGGATGCCGGCGAAGGCGGAGCGGGTGAGAATGAAGACCCGCTGGTTCGGCTTCACGGAACGCTGGCCCTCGTAGACGGCCTCGCTGTTCACCAGCGCGAAGGCGTTGGCCATGCGGGCCCCGGAGCCCAGGGCCGTGGGGTTCATGGCGGCCTTCAAGGCCCCGGGCGTTCCTTCGCCGACCAGCTCCGGCTCCGTGGCGTCCATCCACCACGCGTCCACGCCCTTGCTGAACAGCTCGCGGTTGATCTGCGACCAGAAGAGCTGGCGGGCCTCGGGGTTGAAGGCGTCGTAGAAGGTGTGCACGAAGCCCAGCCAGTCCCGGGTGGGCCGCTTCAGCGTCTCGGGATAGAGGAAGCCCCCCGCCTTCATGGCCTCGAAGTTCGTGGTGCCGGTGTAGAACTTGGGCCACACCGAGATCATGAGGCGCGCGTGGTTGTCGTGGAGGGTCTGGATCCACCCCGCCGGGTCGGGGAAGCGTGAGGCCTCGAACTCGTGGGAGCCCCACGAGTCGAGCTTCCAGTACTGCCAGTCCTGCACCATGACGTCGAGGGGGATGCGGCGCTTCCGGAACTCGGCGAGCGCGTCGATGCTGTCCTGGGCGGTCTCGTAGCGCTCCCGGCTCTGCCAGAGGCCCATGGCCCAGCGGGGCATGATGGGGGCGCGCCCGGTCAGCTCGCGGTATCCCGCGACTACCTCGTCCATCTCCGGACCGTAGACGAAGTAGTAGTCGATGCCGTCGCCCACCTCGGACCACAGCGACGTGTAGGGGTTGCGCGGCGGCGTCTTCCACTTCAGCCGCATGGTGGCGTCGCCGTCCTCCTTGAACCACTCGAGCTTGATCGCGTGCCGCGAGCCCTCGGCGAAGGTCAGCCGGTGCGTGTCCCACCAGGGAATCCAGCCCTGGCGGAAGGTGTCCGTGAGCAGCGCTCCGTCGATCCACAGGCGGATGCCGTTGTTGGCGAACGTCATCACGTCGTACTCGCCCGCGGCGCCCGCGAGCACCTCGCCTTCCCAGACCACGCAGACGTCACCGTCCCCCAGCCTGGGGTTGATCTGCTCGTTGGTGGCCTGAACGGCGTTGTGGATCTCGGTGAGCGCCGGCCGGTCCTCGGGGGCGCCGAAGGCGATCTGGGGATCCTTGCGGGTGTCCACGACCTCCCCCGCCGCGCAGTCTCCCTGCCTGTAGGTGCCGGTGAGGCCGCCCGGCTCGCCCGAGGAGTCCAGCAGGTGATCGGCGGGGATGTGCTCCGGGGGGCGTATGTCGCCGAACTTCGTGTGGGACGTGTTGTCCCACAGGATTCCGTAGCCTTCGCTGGAGGTGAGGAAGGGAACGACGGCGACGATGTTGTGCTGGTACATGTCCACGTCGCGCCCGGCGTAGTCGAACCAGCCGTTCTGGTGCTGGCCCAGGCCGTAGAAGGCCTCTCCCTCGCGGGGCTCGAACTCGGCGCGCACGTGGCTCGTGCTCTCGCCCATGACCGTGGCCGGCTCGAGCGTCTTGCCACCGCCCGCCTTCTCGGCCAGCAGCAGGCGGCCCTGCCGGTCGAAGAAGGCGACGGCACCGGTGTCCAGGGCGACGCGTGCGGTGAGGCGCGACGTCGTGATCGCCACGGAGGCGTCGCCCGACTGCAGCTCCCACTCCGTCGGCCGGCAGGCGTCGTCCACCGTCATGAGGGTGTCGCGCCCGAAGAAGGCTCCCGGCGGCGCGTAGAGGACGCGGACCACGTCCTCACGACAGACCCGGAGCTCCAGGCGGTCGTCGCCCACGCCGACGGCGACGCCGTCGTCGAGCCTCTCGAAGCCCGCAGGCGACCCGGGGGTCGCCAGGGCGGTCAACACGAAGAGCACGGGCAGGAATCGTAGTGGGATCGAGCGCATGTCCAGTCCTCCAGGATCGCAGTCGCTGATGGGCCGATCTTAGCGAGGAGCTGTCGAAGGTCAACCATGATCACCTCCAGCAGGCCTTCCAGGCGCTGCTGCTGACGTGACCTCTCCTCGAGATCTCTCCCCGAACGCCGAGGACTCGATGCTCCCTATGAGGCTGGAACGCCCAAATCGGTCGAACAACTCGCCGCACGTCCTTGACCGCGTTTCGACTTCGACCGGCGATCGCCGGGCGGGAGAGATCTCACGGAAGTATCGGAGGGAGCGCGACATGGGTGTCGAACGTGTGAGCGTGGCCATCGACGCCGACCTGCTGCGTCGATTCGACCGGCTTCTCGAGCGCCGCGGCCTGGGCAATCGCTCCGAGGCCATCCGAGACCTCATCCGTCGCCGGCTGGTCGAGGAGGAGGCGCAGCGCCTGGCCGGGGACGCGGTGGGCAGCCTCACACTGGTCTACGACCACGAGCAGCGCACCCTGTCGGACCGCCTCGTGGAGAGAGGCCACCATCACCGCGCGCGCGTCCTGTCGACGTTGCTCACCTCGACCACCGCCTCTGCCTCGAGGTCCAGGCCCTCAGGGGAAGAGCCGCGGACCTGCGCCACTTCGCCGAGCAGCTCATCGGCCTCAAGGGCGTCAAGCACGGCCAGCTGACCATGAGCTCGGCCCGCCTGTGGCGTTCGAGGAAGCGGGGCGCCGGCGAGTCCTCCCCGCCCAGCACCACCTCAGGAGACACGAAGGAGAAGGCGCCATGACCCGAAGGCTCTCCCATGGATCGGTGTGGGCGGCGCGAGACGGGTTCCGGCTCGGCCCTGCGGCGCGTCCCGGGGCTGACCATCTCCGGTACAACCCCATCGGAAGCTACGGTAGCGGTGACGGGGGCGCCGTCTTCGTGCGGGGCCAGGGCTCGGGTCGGCCCGGCGCCGAGATCACCATGATGGTCGACGGGATACCGAAGTTCGTCGGGGTCTGGACCCACCCTCTCCTC
Organism: Acidobacteriota bacterium; assembly: GCA_022340585.1. Classification (GTDB taxonomy): domain Bacteria; phylum Acidobacteriota; class Vicinamibacteria; order Fen-336; family Fen-336; genus JAJDNS01. The sequence goes on along the minus strand of JAJDNS010000018.1, from coordinate 20,482 downwards.
GGCCTGCTGTCGGTCGACCTCGTGCACCAGGTCGACGTGTGCAAGGGCGCCCAGCCCGTCCTCCTGGGCAACATGGCCTTCGCCACCGTGGATCTCGTGCCACGACGACGCTGGAGGAGCGGTCCGGTCAAGCCGCCGGGGAGGGCCGTCAGCCGTAGGGGTCATCCCCCGGATGGAGCGGAGGAGTACTGGCGGGTGGGCTCGACCGCCATGCTGGTCATTCTCGCCGAGGCTGAGCAACCGGATGGCAGATGCTCAGAACAGGCGGGTTTCGCCGATCGCCATCGTGAACGCGCGGTCTCCGAGACCGCGGTGGGCGGCTTCGGCGAGGAAGCGCCGGGGCGGCTCGTCGAGCGGCTCGTCGGCGAGGTCGAACGTGCCGAAGTGCATGCCCACGACGTGGCGCGTGCCGAGGGCGAGGGCGGCCGCGACGGCTTCCTCGGGGTTCAGGTGAACGGGCCCCATCATCGCCCGCGGCTCGTAGGCGCCGATGGGGAGGGTGGCGAGGTCGATCGGGCCGAGGCGGTGCCCGATCTCCGCGAAGCCGTCGAACAGGGCGGTGTCCCCGGCGTGGTAGACCCGCCGCTCCCTTCCCGTCACCACGAACCCGGCCCACAGCCGACGGTTCCGGTCGGTCAGGCCGCGCCCCGAGAAGTGCCGGGCGGGGACGCACGCCACGCAGACGCCCGCGATCTCCGTCGCCTCCCACCATCGAAGCTCCGCCGCCACTGTCCCTCCCGCCTCCCGCACGAGCCCCCCGACGCCGGTCGGCACCACGAACGGGACGCCACGGTGGGCCAGCGCCCGCACCGAGGGCAGGTCGGTGTGGTCGTAGTGATCGTGGGAGAGGAGCGCGAAGTCGACCCGGGGGAGCGCGTCGAGGGGAACCCCAGGGGGGACGAGGCGTGAGGGGCCGGCGAAGGACAGGGGGCTCACGCGCGGGGAGAAGACGGGGTCGGTGAGGAAGGACGCACCGTCGAGTCGAAAGAAGAAGGTGGCGTGGCCGATCCAGGTGAGCGCCGGGTTCCGGTCGAGGGCGGCGGCGGCGAAGGGGACGAAGGGCGCCGCCCCCGGCCGGGGCCGCAGCGACGCCCACAGACGCCTGCGGAAGAAGGGGAGCGCGATCCGCGCGCTCACGCGACCGGGGCCGTCCGTCGTCATTGCGGGTCCACCTCGCGTCCGGCCACCGTGACCCGACCCTTCGTCGGCGTGAGGATGCAGCCCATGATCTCCGACTCCTCGTTCTGCCCGGCGTCAGCCCGTGGGGAGCACCATCTCGATGACGAGGCCGCCGCCCTGGCGGTTGCGGGCGTGGAGGGTGCCGCCGTGGGCCTCGACGGCCCGCCGGGCGATGGCGAGGCCGAGCCCGAATCCGCGACCAGGCTGGCCACCCTTCCCCCGGTAGAAGGGCTCGAAGATCGTCTCGATCTCGTCCTCGGCGACGCCCGGGCCGCGGTCGGCCACGCTGACCCGTACACCGCCGGTCGTCGGGTCGGTGGCGAGGGCCACCTCGACGGTCGTCCCGTCCGCGGTGTGGCGTACGGCGTTGCGCACGACGTTCTCGACGGCGCGGTGGATCAGCTCGACCCGTACCCGGGCAGGGAGCTCCCCCTCTCCCGGGAAGTCCACGCGCCGGCCGTTGGCCCGGGCCTCGAAGTCGGCGTCGGCCGCGATCGCGCCGACGACGTCCACCAGGTCGACCTGCTCCGGGCGCTCGAGGAGCTTGTCCCCCACCGTCGCCCCCAGCCGCGAGAGCGTCAGCAGCTGCCCCACGAGCTCGTCCAGGCGCTCGGCCTCGCTCTCGATTCGCTCGAGGGAGCTCTCCAGCTTCTGGGGGCTCTGACGGGCAAGGCCGATGACGGCCTGCAGCCGCGCGAGCGGCGAACGCAGCTCGTGGGACACGTCGTGCAGGAGCGAGCGCTGAGCGTCCATCAGGGTCTGGAGGCGCTGGGCCATGCGGTCGAAGTCGTGGCCGAGGTCGGCAACCTCGTCGCGCCGGCGGCCGATGAGGGGGGCGACCCGCGTCTCGAGCCGTCCCTGGGACAGAGCCGAGAAGGCTCCACGCAGATGCCGGATAGGCCGAGCGACGTACCAGGCGAGGAGCGCCCCGAAGATCAGGCTGGCGACCGTCCCCGCCGCCAGCGGCAGAAGGGGAGACGGGGGGCCGCCCGGCAGCAGCATCCGGCGCCACAGTGGCCTCGCCTGGACCGGGATGAACAGCAGCCAGGCCGAGCCGTCGGAGAGGGAGACGCGAGACACCTCCGGACTCTCGCCGGTCCCCGCCACCTGCCGGGCGTGGGTGAGCGCGTCGGGCGGGACGGCGCGGTCGAGCAGGTCGCGCCCGGCGTCGTCGACGGCGAAGAGCCGGACGTCGCCCCTTCGCCCCCAGTCCTCCATGAGCGCCCGCAGCGCGGGGAGGCCGCCGTGGCGGAGGGTGGCCGACGCGGACGCCACGACGAATCTCGCCCGGGGCCCCATCTCGAGAGAAGGGTCGAGGTCCTCGGCGAGGCGGTAGAGCCAGACGGAGATCCCCACCCCCGCGAACGCCACCACCAGGGCCAGCCAGTAGGAGACGAAGAACTTCCAGAACAGCCGCCCCATCGGCCTCACTCCTCGACGAGCTGGTAGCCCTGGCCTCGCACGGTCTGGATGCAGGAGCGGCCGTCGGGGAGGCGCCCGACCTTCTGACGAAGGCTCGCGACGTGGACATCGATGCTGCGGTCGAAGCGGGCGAGCGGGCGCCCCAGGCCCTGCTCGGACAGGAGATCGCGGGTCACGACGTGGCCGGCCTGGCGCGCGAGGAGGGCGAGCAGGTTGAACTCGGTGCTCGTGAGGTCGAGGGCCCGCCCGTCCCACTCCGCGCGGCGCCTCTCCGGCCACATGGTGAGAAGGCCCGCGCGGATCGGGCCCGCGGGGCCGAGGGCGGCGCTCCCCTGAGAGCGGCGCAGGATCGCGCGCAGCCGGGCCACCAGCTCCCGCGGGGTGCTGGGCTTGGGGACGTAGTCGTCGGCGCCGAGCTCGAGACCGACGATCCGGTCGACGTCGTCGCCCTTGGCGGTGAGCATGAGCACGGGAACCCGGGAGCGCGCGCGAATGCGGCGCAGGGCCTCGACGCCGTTCGTGCCCGGCATCATCACGTCCAGCACCACCACCGCGTAGCGCCCGCTCAGGGCCTCCCGGACGCCGCCCTCCCCGTCGTGGACGGCGGTGGTCTCGAAGCCCTCCTGCTGGAGGTACTCACGGAGCATCTCCGCGAGCTCGACATCGTCGTCAACCAGCAGCACCCGGGTCATGGCTCGCGTTTCCTCGTCCTCGCCGGTGAGGATACTGCGCTTCTGCGCCGATTCCACTCCCCGCCACCAGGCCTTTACGCAACTTTGCACGGGCCGAAGACAGGCTAACGAAGGGGGGACGTATCTCTGGTTGAGGGGCGGGTGGCAATGCGACCGCCTCGACGAGAGAGGAACCATGAGTGCCGAATCCCATCCCCCGGACGCAGCGCTCTCCGCCATCGTGGCCGAGGGCTCACCCGACGGCCCGCGCCGGCGCACGTGGCGACGCCTGGTGGCGGTGGCCGTGGCCGCCGGAGCGGTGGTGGCCCTCGTTCTTGCCCGGAGCGGCAACAGCGCCGACTCCCCGCGATTCCGGGCCGAGGAGACGCGAGCGGGCGACCTCACGGTCACGGTGTCGGCGACCGGCAATCTCCAGCCCACCAACCAGGTCGACGTGGGCAGCGAGGTGTCGGGCCTCGTCGAGACCGTGCTCGTCGACGACAACGACCGCGTGAGGACGGGGCAGGTCCTGGCCCGACTCGACATCTCGAGGCTACAGGACATGGTCATCAACTCGCGAGCGGCGTTGACGTCGGCCGAGGCGAAGGTCGTCCAGGCCGAGGCCACGGTGAAGGAGACCCAGGCCAACCTCACGCGCCTGCGCCAGGCAGAGGAGCTGTCGGGAGGGACGATCGTGGCGAGGGCCGATCTCGAGACCGCGGAGGCCGCGGCCGCTCGCGCCGTGGCCGACCTCTCGAGCGCCCGGGCGGCGGTGGAGCAGGCCCGCGCTTCCCTGAGCTCGGCCGAGACCAACCTGTCCAAGGCCTCGATCCGCTCGCCCATCGACGGCATCGTCCTCGCCCGGCAGATCGAGCCGGGCCAGACGGTGGCGGCCTCCTTCCAGGCCCCGGTGCTGTTCACGCTGGCCGAGGACCTCTCGAAGATGGAGCTCGAGGTCGACGTCGACGAGGCCGACGTGGGCGATGTGCGGACGGGTCAGCCCGCGGTCTTCACGGTGGACGCCTACCCCGGCCGCCGGTATCCGGCCCGCATCACCCGGGTCAACTACGGATCGCAGACCAAGGACGGGGTCGTCTCCTACCAGACGACCCTCAGCGTCGACAACGCCGACCTGACGCTGCGGCCCGGGATGACGGCAACCGCCGACATCACGACCGTCGAGCGCAAGGACGTTCTGCTGGTGCCGAACGCGGCGCTGCGCTACACGCCTCCGACCGCGGCCGTCCCCCAGCCGCGCGAGGGCGGCATCGTCTCGCGCCTCCTCCCCCGGCCGCCCCGGCCGTCCGTCCGGGCCGCGAACGGCAACCACAACGGCAGGAGCGGTCAGACGGTGTGGGTGCTCCGCGATGGCCAGCCGGTGGCGGTGCCGGTCACCGTCGGCTCCACCGACGGCCGCTTCACCGAGGTGACGGGCGGCGAGCTCGAGGCGGGCACACCGGTGGTGACCGAGACCATTGGGTCGTCGTCGTGAGCACTGCCGCCGCCGTCGACCGCGAGCCGCTGCTCGAGTTGCGCGGAGTGCGCAAGGTCTACGGCTCCGGGACGGCGGCATTCGAGGCCCTGCGTGGCATCGACCTCACGATCCAGGAGGGCGAGTTCGTCGCGATCATGGGACCGAGCGGCTCCGGGAAGTCCACGGTGATGAACATCCTCGGATGCCTGGACTCCCCGACGAGCGGCTCCTACCTGTTCCGGGGGGTGCACGTCGAGCAGATGTCCCGTCGGCAGCGGGCCCTGCTCCGGCGCCACTACCTCGGCTTCGTCTTCCAGGGCTTCAACCTGCTCGCCCGGACCTCGGCGCTGGAGAACGTCGAGCTGCCCCTCCTCTATCGCGGCGAGCCGGCACGGGCCCGCCACGAGGAGGCCCGGGCCGCGATCGCGTCGGTGGGGCTCTCGGGGTGGGAGGGGCACACTCCCTCCGAGCTGTCGGGCGGGCAGCAGCAGCGGGTGGCGATCGCCCGCGCCATCGTCAGCCGCCCCGCCCTGCTCCTCGCCGACGAGCCCACCGGCAACCTCGACACCCACCGGAGCCGGGAGATCATGGGCCTCCTCTCCGCCCTCAACCGGGAGAAGGGCATCACCATCCTCCTCGTGACCCACGAGCCGGACATGGCGCACTCCGCCCAGCGCATCGTGCACTTCGTCGACGGCGTCGTCGACTCCGACGTGCCGAACGGAGCGGTGCACTGATGCTGTGGAACAGCCTCGTCCTCGCGGTGCGGGCGATCCGGCGCAACGTGCTGCGGTCGTTTCTCACGATCCTCGGGGTGGTGATTGGCGTGAGCGCGGTGATCGTGATGGTCACCCTCGGCGACGGCGCCACCCAGTCGATCAAGGACCAGATCTCGAGCCTCGGGAGCAACCTGCTGGTCGTTCGTCCCGGCCAACGCCTCGGCCCCGGGCGCGACGAGGCGGGAGCCCCCAACTTCAAGGTCGAGGACGCGGAGGCGATCGCGTCCCAGGTCCGGGCGGTGGCGGCAGTGGCGCCGACCACTCGCGCCAACGTCACCGTCGTCTACCAGTCGCAGAACTGGTCGACCAACGTGACCGGGTCCACCAACGCCTTCTTCGTGACCGACAACTGGCGCCTCGCCTCCGGCCGCATGTTCACCGACGCCGAGGAGCGCGGAGGGCAGGCGGTGTGCGTCGTGGGCGAAACCCTGCGCAAGGAGCTGTTCGGCGGGGGGAACCCCGTGGGCAGCCAGATCCGGGTCAAGCGTTTCGCGTGCGAGGTGGTGGGCCTGCTCCGATCCAAGGGCCAGGGCGCCTTCGGCATGGACGCCGACGACATCGTGGTGATGCCCCTGCGCACGGTCCAGAGAAGGGTCCGGGGCAGCGACGACGTGACCTCGCTCCAGGTTTCGGTGAGGGAGGGCGCCTCGATCACGTCGGCCGCCGACGCCATCAAGAGCCTGATGCGCGAGCGGCGCAACATCGCCGAGAACGAGGACGACAACTTCACCGTGATCGACACGAAACAGATCGCCGACACCCTCTCCGGCAGCATCCGCGTGATGACGATGCTCCTGGGAGCGGTGGCCGCCATCAGCCTCCTCGTGGGCGGAATCGGGATCATGAACATCATGCTCGTCTCGGTCACCGAGCGCACTCGCGAGATCGGCATCCGGCTCGCGATCGGCGCCCTCGAGCACGAAGTGCTGCTGCAGTTCCTCATCGAGTCGGTGGCCCTGGCGTCCTTCGGGGGCCTGATCGGGGTCGTGCTCGCCAACCTCGTCGCCTCCGTCGCCGCCGGCGCGATCCAGGTCCCCTTCCTCTTCAACCCCGGGGTCAACGTGCTCTCGTTCGTGGTCTCGGGTCTCATCGGGGTGGTCTTCGGCTACTTCCCGGCCCGTCGGGCGGCCATGCTCGACCCCATCGAGGCCCTGCGCTACGAGTGAGCGGCCGGGTGGAAAGAGGCGGCGTCGGGTCGCTACCGCGCGGACATCTCCTCGGGCATCCGGACCGCCACCACCACCCCTCGGGCCGTCACCTCGCCCCCCGCCAGGACCCGGGCTTCCACCACCACCTTGCGGGGGGTCACCTCGGTGGCACGCCCGCGGACCTCGAGCTCCGGGCCGAGAGGAGTGGGCCGGAGGTAGTCGACGCGGAGCGACGCCGTGACGAAGCGGGGCAGCTCCGCGGGCTGGTCGACGGACGCCGGGTCCGGGCCTCCCGCCCGCGCGGCCGCCGCCGCCGCCGTGCCCGTCCCGTGGCAGTCGACGAGGGAGGCGATCAAGCCCCCGTAGACGTAGCCGGGGATGGCCGTGTGGAAGGGCGCGGGAGTGAACCGGGTCACGGTCTCCTCGCCCTCCCAGCGGGTCTTCAGTCGGTGTCCCCGGGGATTGAGTCGTCCGCAGCCGTAGCAGTGGGCGACGTCCTCGGCGTAGTGATCCTGGAAGGCGTCTTCTTCGTGCGGGTCCATGGGATCATTGTGCCGCAGTGCGCGGCGGCCCGAAGCCAGGGAGGTGCGAACGTGAAGACCGCGGGGCTGATCGGGGGGATGAGCTGGGAGTCGACGGTTTCGTACTACCAGGTCATGAACCGCGCCGTGGGCGAGGCGCTCGGGGGCCTCCACTCGGCCAGGATGGTCCTCTATAGCGTCGACTTCCAGGAGATCGAAGAGCACCAGCACGCCGGCCGCTGGGACGAAGCGGGCCAGGTCCTCGCCGCCGCGGGCCGCGCCGTGGAGCGGGCCGGGGCGGAGTTCCTCGTGCTGTGCACGAACACCATGCACAGGGTGGCGTCGCAGGTCCAGGCAGCGGTCGGAATCCCGCTGCTGCACATCGCGGACGCCACTGCCGAGCGCGTCAAGGCGGCCGGGCTGTCGCGTGTGGGGCTCCTCGGGACGAGGTTCACGATGGAAGAGGACTTCTACCGCGGCCGCCTCGAGCGGGATCACGACCTCGAGGTCCTTGGGCCGGGGCCGGAGGATCGCGAGCTCGTGCACCGCGTCATCTACGAGGAGCTGTGCCGGGGCCGGGTGCGCGACGAGTCGCGGCGGGAGTACGAGCGGGTCGTGCGCGCCCTGGTCGGGCGGGGCGCCGGGGGCGTCATCCTCGGCTGCACCGAGATCGGGCTGCTCCTCGGGCCGCAGGACACCGACGTCCCCGTGTTCGACACCGCCCGCATCCACGCCGAGGAGGCGGCCCGGCGCTGCCTCGCGACGGGACCCGGAGGTGAGGGCGGCGAAGAAGTGCTCCGCCCCCGGGCATGAGGATGCGGGCGGGCGCTACGCGCGCATCCGGTCGATGACGTTCTAGTGTTTCTCCTCCACGACCCGGCGCTTGCCCTTGAGCGTCGGGGTCAGCTCACCGACTTCAGGGGCAGGAGAGACCGGCCGTGAGCGTCACCAAGAGGGGCTGCCTGCTCCACGTCCGCCCCGCCCTCGATCGTCCGGTATCCCACCGAGACGTCCCAGTGGTCGGAGATCGCGTAGCCCACCCGGGCCGCGAAGTCGAAGGCCCGTCCCTGAGAGGCAGCCAGGCCCTCGAGGTCCAGCCGAAGATGCCAGCCACCGGGCCAGCGTGCCTCCCCGCCGAGATAGAGGAGGGGAACGACGCCGACGTCAGTGTCCTCGGCCGAGCGCCCTTCCTACTCCAGGGCGATCCGGGCATCCCGAACGAACGCGGTCACGCCCCCCTTCCAGGTCCACGTCGAGCCCCGGAAGAACCGGTAGCGGTAGGTCACGCGGTACGAGCTGAACTCGTAGGCCGCATCGGTGGTGACCCCGGCGGCGAACGTCTCCCCGGCGAAGGCCACGAGCGTCTCCCTTCCCGAAATGCGAGCTGATCCCAGTACGGCGTCCTTCCGGGCAGTGTACGCTCGGGGATTGCCCTCAACCACGGAGCTTGGCGGCGATCTCGGCGACCCGCTTCCCCAGGTAGCGCGCGTGCGCGAGGTCCGTCTCGAGGGGGCCGTCCTGGGTTGCGGTCACCGAAGCGCCGTAGGGATTCCCTCCGGATGCGAAGACCAGCGGATCGGTGTATCCAGGCGTGGCCAGTATGCCCCCGAAGTGATAGACGCTGTTGAAGAGGGCGAGCAGCGAGCTCTCCTGGCCGCCGTTGGGGTTCTGGGCGGAGGTGAAGCCAGCGTAGACCTTGTCGGCCAGCTTCCCCTGCATCCACAGTCCGCCGGCGCTATCCAGGAACGCCTTGAGCTGCGCGGCCACGTTGCCGAAGCGCGTCGGTGTGCCGAACACGACCCCATCGGCCCAGTCGAGATCATCGAGTGAGGCGCGGGGCTCGTCCTTCGTCCTCTCGGCAAACTCGGCCCATGCCCGGTTCTTCGCTCGAGCCTCGGCGGGGGCCGTCTCGGCCACCATCCGCACACGCACTTCCGCCCCCGCTCCCTGCGCCCCCTCGGCCACGGCTTGAGCCATCGCATGATTGGTGCCGGTGGCGGAGTAGTAGATGACCGCAATCCTGGACACAGTGCTCCTCCTTCGAACGGCCCTCGAGATTCCGTTTGTGCGTCGGGCACGCACCCGGGCTCCAGCGCGGCCTCAAGACAGAGAGACGGAGAGATCAGCGGATCGGTTCCGTATAATGCACAGTGTTTGACAAGTTACTGAGTAGATCGACGCCGGTTCGAGCGGAGGGAAGGGCGCGCAGGGGGTCGCGGCGCGAGGGGTGCTCCGCTCGCACGCGAGGGCGGCCGTGCGGAGGAGGGGACCCCAGGGACCGATGTCGAAGCCAGGCTTCAACTCATAGGGCGTTCAATTCCGTACCCGCCACCTCGCGGCGTGGCGGGGGCGTTGCGAGCCTGATCGCCGACCGAATGAGGGTGGTGTCGACCCTGGAACCGGTCGGATGCCCCGGCGACGGGGGAGGTGGGTCGTCTGAGCTGTCGCCGGCCGACAAGTGCCCCCTGGCTCCGGTGGATTCAGCTGCGGAGCCGACTCCCGGGCGATGTGGGCCACGGCGGGCTGGGTTAGTGGGAGAGATCGAGAGGCTGTGGCGCGTTTGCGGATGTGGTCGAGGATGCGCCTGATCACTCTCGGCTCGGTGATGAAGCCGATGATTCGCATCTCGGCTCCGCACCGAGGGTCCACACGAGCGGGTCGATGCGCCGCGTTCGCCTCCGCGCGTGCGTCGCCCGAGTCTACCGTCAGTTCTGACAGGTTGCGCGCGGTTCGCCCGGGCTGTCATATTCGGGGTTTCCAGAGAGGCGCGGATCGGACGCTTCGTGCGAGGCGGAGCGGCGCACCCTCGTCGGGGCGCGAAAGGAGAGTGCGGAAATGGACCAGGCGCAGGTCATCGAACAGACAACCACCTTCGTGACGCAGTGGGGCCTGAAGGTCGTCGGCGCGATCGCGGTTCTCGTGGTCGGACGCATCGTCGCCGGCATGATCCGACGGGCGGTGCGGCGCGGTCTCGAGGGGGGCGGCATCGATGCCACCCTGCGGCCCTTCCTGAGCGGCCTCGTCTACTACCTGGCGCTGGCGGTCGTCGTGATCGCCGTCCTCAACCTGTTCGGGGTCGAGACCACCTCCCTGATCGCTCTCCTCGGGGCCGCCGGGCTGGCCGTGGGCCTCGCGCTCCAGGGAACCCTCTCGAACTTCGCCTCGGGGGTGATGCTGCTCGTCTTCCGTCCCTTCAAGGTCGGCGACTACGTGGAGGTCGCGGGCACCGCCGGGTCCGTGGAGCACGTGGGGGTGTTCAACAGCACGCTCAAGAGCCCCGACAACGTCCGCATCGTGGTCCCCAACTCCCAGATCTACGGCGCCATCATCAAGAACTACAACGGCTTCGAGACCCGCCGGATCGACATGGTCATGGGCATCTCCTACGACGACGACATCGGCGTGGCGGTGGAGACCATCAACTCGATCCTCGGGGCCGACGCCCGGGTGCTGAAGGACCCGGCTCCCGTCGTCGCGGTGAACGAGCTCGCCGATTCATCGGTCAACCTGGTGGTGCGCCCCTGGTGCCAGGCCTCTGACTACTGGGCCCTCAAGTGGGAGCTCACACACCGGATGAAGGAGGGCCTCGAGAAGGCCGGCTGCTCGATCCCGTACCCGCAGCGCGACGTTCACCTCAGGCAGGCGGCGAATGCGAGCTGAAAAGGGGCGCGCCCGACGAGCCGATCTTCGGGGCGTTCTGGTTCACGGCCCGGCTGGACACGGACTACGAGGCGAACACCGCCCACGCCCGCGATGTCCGCATCACCCGGGTCCGGTGGCCCGACTCCAAGCCCGACGACGAGCAGCGCTTCACCGAGATCGTCGAGGCGGCGGCCCCGCCCGAGGGGCTCTTGATCTCCCTCGACCGGCTCTCGGCCAGCCTCGCCGCGGCCGGGCGCGAGAAGAAGAGCCTGGCCGAGCTCCGCAACGACCCGCCGAAGATCGTGTTCTCCGATGAGCTGGCGGTGCTGCTCCTCTTCGACGGCGAGCCCCGCTTCGTACCCATCGAGAACACGTCCTGGGAGCGGGCCGTCAACACGCCGTTCGCGGTGGCCCGCGAGGCGAGGAGCGGGACCTGCTACCTGTCCAGCGGCACCCTCTGGTACTCGGCGAAGAATCCCCTCGGTCCCTGGTCGTACACCGCCAGCCCCCCGGAGGACCTGGTGAAGATGGCTCCGGAGCCGGACCCGGAGGACGTGGCTCCGCAGACGCCCCCCCGGATCATCGTGGCCACCGAGCCCACCGAGGTCGTCTCCACCGACGGGAAGCCGGAATGGCAGTCCCTGCCGGGGGGACAGCTCCTCTACGTGGAGAACACGGAGACGCCGTGGCGGGCACGGCGGCGGCTCCGACGGCCACGACCCGCCCGGCCACTCCCACAACCCGCCCGGCGACCCCCCAGGTCGACCGCTCGCAGCTGAACCGTGACCAAGCCGCCCGGCAGCGGGGCGTGCAGCGCGAGAGGGCGCGGCCGCGACCGATGCCGCGGGGCCGACGACGCTAGAGCGCACCAGATGGCGTCTCGGGTCTGGGATCTGCACCACAACGCGGGCCGCGAAGTCCTCGCCGTCGATCTTCTCGTCGTCCGTCGACTCCGCCGTGTCATGTCCGCCCTTGCGCGTGGAGACAACCTGCTCCGCGCCTGGGGTGAAGCGCAGCCGGGAGAGTCTCACCGGCGAGCGCATCATGTATCTCACCAACGCCTCGAAGTCCCGGCCATCCCAGGGTCCGCATACACCCGGTTGTGGACGGAGAAGCCGCTCCTTCTCCACGACAGCAGAAGCTCGATCCGCTCCTGACTCAGCAGACCCCGCCGCCGAAGCAGCTCCAGCACCTTGTGACGGAACAGCTCCTCCGCCGCCCCCTCCTCCACATACGGGACCGGCATCCACTCCCCACGCCTCGTCCAGCCCCCTCGCGTCACAAGAGCGTGGACGAGGCGGACAGTGCTCGCGGCGGCTACCGGCGCTGACGCACGACCCAGTAGGGAGTGTTCGTCCAGCTCGCGTCGAAGCCGGGGCAGACCACGACCGCGGCCGGAGTCGCCAGGGCGAGTTCGAAGTAGTACTGCAGCGGGAACACCGAGTCCGTGTAGCCGGCCGGGATGATCGACCGCCAGCCGCCACCCTCGCGCACCATCGTCTCGGTCTGCCAGGGCTCGGCCTGGTTCGTGTGTCGGTAGCGAAGGCGGACCGCTTCGACGCCGGAGACCTCCAGCTCGATCGCGAGCGGGCGGGCACGCTCGAACGCCCCTGGCACCGCGTGGCGGACCGCTGGCCGGGGTCGCTCGGACGGCGCGAGCACGGCCCCCTCCCAGGCCCGACTGCGCTCCGCATCCGCGCCGGCGACGGCCCCGGGAACCCGGAGCGACGCCATCGCGGCACGGTCGCGCTCGAGGGCATCCAGGCGGTCGGCCCAGTGGCCTCGCTGGTACCAGTCGGGGCCGTAGGTCACGTCGTCGACGTAGACACCCCTCGTGATGTCTGCGATCCGCGTCCACACCTCGCGCGCATGGGAGTACCTCTCGACCGCGCTCGCCAGGAGGTACTGATCCCGGGTCCGCTCGAAGAGGGCGTACAGGCACGCCGCGCGCAGCTTCTCGGCGAAGAAGCGACCCAGCTCGATCTGGACCGTCGCGTCGACGAAGACGCGCAGCAACTCCGGAGAGCCGGGATCGGCCGCCGACGAGCGCGCCTCTCGCTGTCGGGCGGCCGCGTCGTCGGCGAGGCGATCGAGGCGGGCGGCGACCTCGGCCGGCGTGTAGCGTCCGCTTGGAGAGCCCTCCGAGAGCTCACGCGCGAAGTCGTCGGCCGACGCGAACAGCTGCGGGTCGAGCGGGCTCACCGCCCCGAACCGCTTCGGCACCGGCGTGTCCGTGAAGGGCTCGGGATGCGAGGCGTCGAGGATCGACATGTGGACGGGCATCTCCGGCCACCAGTGGTTGTTCGCGGCGGAGGGCGTGTGAGCGGTAGTGACCAGCGGAAGGATGCGGCTCGAGGCGGCGAGCGACGCCTGCACGGGTTCCGCCGCCTCTCCGTACTGCCGACGCAGGAGACGCTGCCAGGATTCGGCGGGGGCATCGGGGTCGTAGAACAGCCGGCCCCAGAGCCGGTAGGTGTAGAGGTACTTCTCGTAGTCGTGTCGCGTCGCCAGGCGCGCGTCCGCGTAGCCGGTGCGGCGGCCCCTTCGCCCCGAGCCCTTGCGGCCCTTGAACGAGAGCGGCTCCATGAGCTCCGCCCCCTGCGTCCCGCAGAAGCCGGCGCTGCGCGAGTAGGCGGCGGCGAACTCGGGATCCCCCCAGAGCAGCACCCGCTGGGTGCCCGGCCAGATCCGGTGGAGGATTCCGTAGCGGCGCTGCTCGTCGAGCAGGTCGCCGTAGCCGTAGCGCATGAAGCTGCGCGCCCCCGCGCTGCGGGCGAAGAGCCCCTCACCTCGCTCGCGCTTCGGCAGCTCGGTCGGACGGATCCAGGCCTGGTGATAGGGCAGGCCCAGGTGCTCCGCCCAGAACTTGGGAGAGATGACCACCGGCAGCCCCGTCTGCAGCGCGACGTCGATCATGGTCCGATCGATGCCCTTCGCGTGCAGATCGAGCTCGATCGGCCGACCCGAGCGCCGGGCGCCCTCGAAGATCATCCGCCACAGCTCGTAGCTGCCCTCGCCGATCCCGCTCTCGCCGTGGGTGCGGATGGTCAGGCCAGAGATGTTGGGGCACTCCTCGAGGAGAAGCGTCAGCGCGTCACGACAGTACGGCCCCAGCCTCCCGGGCGTGAGCCCTTCGATCCGGTGGTTGGCATCGGGGCTATCGGTCCACTCGTACGCGTGCGTCCACAACCCGAGGTGGAACTGCAGGCCGCGTCGCGCCGCCTGGTCGCTGATGAAGCGCAGCATCTCCAGGTTGGCGTCGCGCTCGCGGTCGGGGAGTTTCGTCGCGCGCACGTCGTAGCCCGGGACCGCGAGCAGGAAGGGGTAGGTGAAGTGCAGGTATGCGTCCCGGATCCCCGTCGTGAAGTCGTAGCCGAGCCCGAACGAGAGATTGAAGCGATTGAACCGCTGGGCCACGAGCATCGAGAGATAGGAGGTCCAGAACTCCCGGTCGCGGAACCACGCCTTGTCCTCGACGTCGCTGCAGAACAGGCGCATGCAGCTGCGAATGGCGTTCGCGGGCTGTCCGACCGTCTCGACGCCGGCCAGCGCCGTGCCAGGGTCGTCCGAGAGGGCCACGCGGTCCGCCAGCTCGGTCAGCGCGTACACGTGGCCGCGGGGGTCCGGGGCCCGGACGATGACGGCGTCGCGGCCGGCGACCTCCTCCTGCGCGATGGTGAACGACTCGTCGGCGAGGGCGAACGCCGACTCGCCGGGGGCCGAGAGTGGATCAGCGGCGAGCACCACCAAGTCGCGCGCGGGCGCGTCTCCCACGTGGCGCACCAGCCGGGACTCCACGCCTCGGGCACCCAGACTCTGCTGGAGGTGCTCGGCGGCCCAGCGGGCGGGCGAGGCGGGGCCGACCGCGTGCGTGGCATCGAGGACGATCGACACCGCCCTCGGCCCGCCGAGGCGCGCCGCCCTGGCAACGGGCGCTCCGAGGAGGCCTCCCGCCGCGAGGCTGGTCTGCTTCAGGAACTCACGTCGCTCGATGCCGTGCGCTCGCTTCCGGGTCATGGTTTCTCGTCCTTGCCTGGCTGTCCTCGGAGCTCGATCACCAGGATGGATTTCGCCGGCGCGGTGAGCGTCACGGCACCGTCCTGGACGACGACCCCGCCGAGAGCGGCCGGGATCAGCGGGTCCTGGCCGTCGAAGTCCGGGTGTGCGTCCATGGTCGCGGCGGTGATCACGCGCGCGGTCGCCTCACGGGCAGCGAATCCACGCACGTCGGCGCGGACACCCACGTCGCGGTTGGGGTCCAGATTCACGAGCGACAACGTGAGGGTGCCGCGATCGTGGCGCGACGCGGAGGCGCTGATCGACGGCAACGCCACGTCCCCAAAGGAGTAGTCGGGAGCGGACACGTACACGGGCACGCGCGTGGCACCCTGGTGCGGCTGGTACAGGTCGAACACGTGATAGGTCGGCGCCACGATCATCTTCTCGCCACGCGTGAGGATCATCGCCTGCAACACGTTGACCATCTGGGCGATGTTGGCCATGCGCACGCGCTCGGCGTGGTTCTGGAAGATGTTGAGCGTGAGCCCGGCGATGACCGCGTCGCGCAGGGTGGTGACCTGGTAGAGGTTGGACGGACGGTTCTCGTCGGCGGCCCACCAGCTGCCCCATTCGTTCATGGACAGCCCGATGCGCCGCTCCGGGTCGTAGCGGTCCAGGATGGCGGCGTGGCGCGTGATGAGCTCGTCCATCTTGTAGGTGCGCTCGAGGGAGAGGGCCCAGTCGTTCTCGCTGAATCCGGTGGCGCGGCTCTTCTTGCCCCAGTCGTTGCCGGCGAAGGTGTAGAAGTGCACACCCATCATGCTGATCTGCGGGCGCCGGCTGATGTAGGCCAGCGGCGTGGCCACGGCGTGACGGTAGAGTGCCCGCTCGAGCAGGGTCTCGGTCCACGCGTAGTCGTCGGAGTTGGCGTCCGCGGCCACGAGTGTCCCGTAGCGCCCCAGCACGCTGACGTACTGACGGTAGACGTCCGAGTAGTGCTCGACCGTCATGTTGCCGCCGCAACCCCAGGTCTCGTTGCCGATGCCGACGAAGGGAATCTCGTAGGGCTGCGGGTGGCCATAGCGAGCGCGCTCCTGGCCGGGACCGGAAGTGGCGGGCTCGGTGAGATATCGCAGCCAGGCCTGCGCCTCGCCCGGTGACCCGCTGGCGACGTTGACCGATAGAAAGGCCTTCGCGCCGATCTGCTCGAGGAAGTCCATGAACTCGTGCGAGCCGAAGGCATTGGTCTCGGGCTCATTGCCCCACGCGGCGTTCACGCCGAGCGGCCGCCGATCGCGGGGCCCGACGCCGTCGCGCCAGTGATAGATCTCGGCAAAGCAGCCGCCGGGCCAGCGCACCACCGGCACCCGTATCTTTCGCAGCGCGGCCACGACGTCACTGCGAATGCCGCGCACGTTTGGGATGGGAGAATCCTCGCCCACCCAGATGCCCTCGTACACCCCTCGGCCCAGGTGTTCGACGAACTGGCCGTAGATGTCCGGATCGATCTTCGGGCCAGGCTGATCGGCATTGATGATGATGCGGGCGTCGATGGCCTGGGCGAAGGCCGGCGTCACCGCGAGCGCCCAGACGCCGATGCCGATGGCCGTCTTTCTGCAAGAACGGGATGCCATGGACACTCCTGACCCCCTTCAGATCGTCGGCGAAGGAACGGGAGCTCCCTCCACGCCGGCTGGAGACTACCGCCCTCCAGAGGGCTCGATCAAGCGTCCGAGTCGTCCATGCGTCCCCCGCGTCTTGTCAGCGCGGCTATAATCCCCGCGGAATCGCCCTCGCGCGAGAGGGCCTTCGCCTCCATCCCCGGATTCCGTGTTCGACCCTCTTTCACGAACGGACATGCGGTCTATCCTTCGCCTGCGTTCCGGCTCGCTGCTACGACGTCTCGGCCGACGGGCAGAGGTTCTTTGTCACCCAGGGAGAGGCACTGGCTGAGCGGCCTCACGTCACCCGGTACCACGCGCCGCGTACTCCCATTCCTCCTCAGTCGGCAACCGCTTGCCCACTGCACGGCAGTAGGCGTCCGCCTGATGCCAGTCCACACAGTTGATCGGATGCTGTTGGCGATCCGCCCGCGAGCCGTTGCAGAACTGACTATCGAGGTCTTTGTCCTCCTGTTTGATGCCCCTCCAATCCGCCGTCGTGGGCGCCGGGGCACAGTCCACGCACTAGCCTCGTAGTCGTCGCCGGGGGGCTCGGTAGGCCGCGCCAACGGCGGCCTACCAGCCCTCCGTGCCCCGCTCCCCCTTGAATGGTCCGTCGAGGTCGGAGGTGATCCACCCGCCGTAGAAGCCGCCGGCCTGGGCCCGGACCCGCTCGTCGTCGACCCGGCACTCGTCCACGCGGTGGGCGAAGAAGGCCAGATGATCCCGCAGGGCCTCGTACCCCCGCGCGGGCGCGGGGTACGACCAGGCGCAGTCCTCGGCCACCCGCTCGCCGACCCGCAGGGTGTGGTAGCGGGCCGTCCCCTTGAACTCGCAGAAGGTGCGGCGTCCCGTGGGCTCCAGGAGATCCAGCCTCACGTCCGCGGGAGGGATGTAGTACGTCGGGGGGTGGGATGTCTCCAGGATCCGCAGGCAACGAGACGAATCGGCCACCGTGACCCCGGCGAAGACGACGCGAATCCGGCGCGGCGCCGGGTCGAGCCGGGGAGGGCGGGGGTAGTCCCACACCGACTCTCTGCGGGGGTCTGATCTGCTCATCCCCCCAATATACCCGTCACCCGGAAGTCTCGGCGGGTTACGATCGCCCATGGGAGTGAACCCATGCCGCATCTGCCTCGAGTCCTTCTGGTGATGGCCGCCCTGCACGTTTCCGGCCCCGGGCACCCAGCCGACGATTCGTTGCTCCTCGCCGACTTCCCCGCATCGCTGGAGAGCCTGCCCTGGCGCGTCGTCAACGATGGCGTGATGGGAGGACGCTCCAGGGGCGACTTTCGGCCCGAGGACAGCTCGCTGGTCTTCTCGGGGACGACGAACACCGACGGTGGCGGCTTCTCATCGATCCGATCCCGGACCCACCGCTTCGATCTCGAAGGCTACACGGGCATCCGCCTTCGGATCCGCGGGGACGGCCGGGACTACACCTTGCGCCTCACCACCTGGGAGGCACGGAGCAAACGCCTTGAGCCGTCCTACTGGGCGCCGTTCCCGACCCGGGAGGGCGAGTGGACGACCGTCGACGTCCCCTTCTCCCGCTTTCGGCCCCGCTGGCGGGGACGCTGGCTCGACGGACCGGCGCTCGAGCCGCGCGCCATCGACGGCCTGGGGCTGATGATCTACGACGGGCAGGATGGTCCCTTCCGGCTGGAGGTGGACTGGATTCGTGCCTATCGGGCCCCGCAGCCGTTCTCCATGGCCGTCTACCGCTGGCAGAAGCGGCCACTCCTGCTTCTCGCAGAGAACGAGGGCGACCCTCGCCTCCAGCGACAGCTCGCCGCGGTGGAGGCGACGTGGGATCGGTTCGAGGAGAGAGACATGGTGCTGATCGTCGTCCTGGCGGCCGGCCCGTCCCGGGCCGGGGAACGCCCCCTGAGCGAGAACGATGCGGATCGACTCCGCGAAGCCTACGGGGTCACGGAAGACGCCTTTGCGCTTCGGCTCGTGGGAAAGGACGGCGGTGTGAAACGGCAGGCCGACGACGTCGTCCCCATGGAGGAGCTATACGACCTGATCGACTCCATGCCCATGCGCCAGCAGGAGATGCGTCGATGACCCGTCCTGCGCGCTGCCGTCCGGTCAGGCCTTGAGGCGGCTTCGAAGCCCTCGTTAACGGTCTCCCACTTGCCGTGGGTGATGGGTCCCTCGGCCTTCATGAGCTCTCCCGCTGTCGGCGATGCCGCAGCCCACGCCTGGGTCGACAACCAGACGCCATTCTCTGCCATCTCCTTGGCAGTCTCCTCTGTCGCGAGCTGGCCGTGCTCGATCACCTTCACACCGGCTTCGACCGCCCTCGATACGGCGCGGTCGGTGTAGGCGTGCACCATCACGCAGGTGCCCCAGTCTTCGGCGGCTTCCACCCCAGCCTGGAACTCCTCCAGGCCGGGAGCACTACCAGGCCCTGGCCGTCAACATGAGCAACGTCGAGCTCGGTAGCCCGACCATGGTCGACATCGTCATCGAGCGCTGGTCGACCGATGCCGAGGAGATGCGGATCGTGGAGGCCTTCCAGAAGGGCCAGGACGAGCTGCTCAAGACGATCCAGAAGATCAAGCCCCGAGTGGGCTACGTCGCCCTTCCCGGGGAGACGGGTTGGGACCTCCGCTGTGCCAACAAGGCTCCCCTGGAGGACGGGGGCTGGCAGATCGTCATCCTGACCGATCGTCCCATCGGCTTCCGAGAGGCCTCCGAGCGGCCGCGCTCCTTCGACTACCCCTTCAGCCTCATCGAGATGCACGTGAACGACGAGGGCTCTGGCGAGGGGCGGGCCTCCGTGGCCACGAAGATCACCTGGGACGCGAAGACCCGGACCCTCGAGCTCGAGAACTTCACCTCGGACCCCGTCCACCTGCCGAACGTGAAGCGCGTGGAGTGAACGCTCTGCGCCCGCGAGCCGGTCGCGCTATCGGCCCTCCGAGATGAAGAGGCTGGACACCCGGTAGTAGGCCGTGTACGCGTACGAGCGCAGGTCGTCCGTGAGGAAGACGTTGCGCAACGACAGGAGTCCAGTGCGCTCCGCGGGCGCCACCTCGGCGAACACCTCACGCTCTCCGCCCGCGAGCCGGACCCGCTCGAGGTGGCAGGGAATGTCGGCGCGACGATAGACGAGGACCGCCCGCCCGTCCGCGATCCACTTTGCGACGACGTCGTCCGGCCGCAGCCCCGGGACCGGCTGTGGATCTCCCCCCCCGATCGGATACAGGGAGTAGCTGTCGTCGGGCCCGCGCGCGAGCACCGTCTTCCCGTCGGGGGAGAGGACCCCGTCGCGCGTTCCCTCCGGCGTCACCGGTCGCGGAGGGCCGCCCTCGACCTCCTGCACGTAGAAGTGCATTCCTCTTCCGGGCTCGTTGCCGCCAACGAGGACGCGCCGTCCGTCAGGGAACCATTGGGCGGTCGAGTAGTTCTCGATCCCGCCCCTCTCGAGCCGCCTCGTCTCCCCCGCTCCGGTGGGATAGATCAAGAGCTGCGGCGGGTGGGACTGGATCACAGCCAGCGCCGACCGGCCGTCGGCGGAGAGATCGGCGGCCCATCCCTCTCCGAGCCGCACCACCGGCGAGCCGTCGATCTTCCTCAGGCATACGGCGTAGTTGGTTCCGACTGAGGTCTCGGTGAAGAGGAGGCTCTTTCCGTCCGGGGAGAGCGCCCGGGCGTGTGAGGTGTTGAGCCAGGAGAGATCCCGGTCCTCCGGTGCGTCCGGCGTGTGAACCATCGCCACGTACCGGAAATCCGGGCGGGTGGCGAGCCAGCGCCCGTCCCGGGACACGTCCTGGATGATGAGACCCCCGGGCGGCTGGTAGACGACCCGCCTCCTTCCGTCGAGCCTCACGCCGTAGACGGTGTAGCTCCCACCGCTGAGGCTGGCGGAGAAGAGGATCTCCCGGCCATCCGGCGACCAGGCGAGTCCCCGCGCGCTCCAGTAGCCGGCGGAGAGCACCGTCCTCCTCCCGTCCAGGTCGACCACGTTCACGGAA